>DAOUJT010000177.1:0-12417 GCA_034422315.1 Chloroflexota bacterium
CCTGCCTCGTATGCGCGAGGCGCACCCGTTGCCAATAGCTTTGCTGGCTGAACTTGGCCACCGCGGGCTGGTTCACCGCGACATCAACGGTAGAAACGCTGACGGTTCTCCCCGTGGTCCCTTCGATGTGATGCCGCGACACGGCACGGCGTCGGCCTACCCAATGCTCTGGCAACACGGCGCTAAACGTGAGCGGCGGCTCCGCGTAGAACCGGATACGGAGGGTCGCGTTCGACAAGGCTGTGAAACCAAGGCCATTGATGTATGGGAAACAGCAACTCGGCTCCATTTAACCCTGGACTTTCGCCTCAACTCGCAAAGCTTGGCCGTCTGCCTCACTCCCGAACCTTCGATCGGAGGCCGAGCCTGGCCGAACTTTCGGCTATCGAACGCCGCGGGCGAAGAGGCGATCGCGCTGTGGGCAAACAGCACCTTGGGCCTGATGAGCTTTTGGTTGACGGGCGGGCGCCAGCAGCAGGGTCGCTCGATCCTGACCATTTCTCAGTTGCCCGAACTGCCAACACTCGACGTACGCCAGCTCAGTCAGGAACAGATCGAGCGATCCCACCGCATCTTCGCCGACTTCCTCGACCTCGAATTCCTCCCCGCCAACGAGGCCTACCGCGACCCTGCCCGCCAGGCCCTCGACCGTGCCGTCCTCATTGACCTCCTCGGCCTCCCGGAATCCATCCTCCAACCCCTCGCCCTCCTCCGCCGCCAATGGTGCGCCGAACCCACCGTCCACGGCGCCAAATCAACTCGCCCCACCGACTAACGCCGCGCCAACATTCGTGTAGCGGCCCCCTGCGGGTACCCGAGTTCCTTCAATACGGTTCTTCGACTGATTGATCAATTCCCATAGACTGAGTAACCCACTCCGCTGCGAGTCCGTGAAATGGCCACGCTCCAGGTCGGCGTGCCTCCAAATGACCCTGAAGTCATGCTTGCCGAGATGCAACGCGAGGAAGACGACGTTCGCTGGGTCGAGGACAACATGGTCGCGCTCGTCCAGGAGTACGGCATCAAGTTTGTCGCAGTCCGTCACCGCAAGGTTATTGGCTCTTCACACCGACTCACCCTGCTTCTTGAAGACCTCAGGGAGCGGGGCATTGCCCCAGCGTCGGCCTCAGTCGAAGTGCTCTTCCGCCAGGAATAGCCGTCCCGCAACCGACCCCTCCAACCGCTCCCACTCACAACGCCCATACCCGCCATAAAACAACCGCCCATACCCAGCGTCACACATCCCCACCCACCACCTCACCGTCGCCAAGCTGCATCATTCGCGATGCGTATCCGCAGATCCCATGCCCCGTGCATCCATATTCCGTCATCGCTGCGCCCCTAGCCGGGACCCAGCGCCCCGATCGTCCTCCGGACCCAAGCCGAATGTCCGCGGTACCCACCGAGTACATGCCAGGTCGGCTGATTGACCGGGATTTACGCGCTAGGGGCCAGATAGTGAACTGGTCGAAGTGGAAACAGCTGTTGAGCCTCCTCGGAAATATTCTCGTAGTGTTCGATCCAGAGTTCGACCAAACGCTTAAGATCGACCAGGGTGATCCGGCGACGCTCCTGTGTTCTTGCCTCGCGCTCGGCATCTCGGGTGAAGCCTCCCGCGGACACGAAGATGCCAATGTCGTCGTCGCCAAGTACGGCCAGGAACGCTCGTAGCCCGTCGACGTTTGTTGCATCCGCCCGTCGCTTGACTTGAACCTTCAGCCGTGGCGAAGCGGCTCCGAGCGGGTCGGCGGAGGCAACGATGTCGATTCCTTGGTCCTGTCCTGGCGGCGATACCCATTGAACGTGGTAGGCCATTGCTTCCAACAGTCCCGCCACAAGGTCTTGAAACTCGTATGGATTGATGGCCATGAGGAAGCTCTGGATCTCTGTCCAGGCAGTCTCTTCCGCCTCCTCCAGGACTGACTCCGGGCTTGGCGTGGCATCGTCATTCAAGTCGGTCACCGGATCAGGCTGTTTCGCCCGCCACTCGCTGTAAAGCCGGCCTGCTTCCCGAAAGAGACCCTCGGGGTCAGGGAATTGCTCCAGAGCACTGCGTCCTTCGTCTGTGATGGTCCAGGTGCCCCTATGCTTCACCATCCAGCCGGCCTTCACCGGACCGATGGTTGAGAAGCGAAGAATATTGGGAAAACGTCGAACGCCCGGCCGGTTCGGATACTCGCTGTCTTCGAACGGGGTGGCTTGAAGAACTTCCTCTACGCGGTCCACCGCCTCACGCGCAGGAAGTCCGTCGGGCGCCTCGACCAGGATTCTGAAGAGGGCCTGAGTCATTTCACCCTGACGTCGTCGGGTGATTTCGGGCATCACGCGTTCTCCCGCCGAGCTCTAGTTCCGGAACTGATTCGAATCGTACCGAAGTAGCTGCTCTAGCTGCCCTGTTGAAGCAGATTTCGCCTGAGCGGCCAGCGATCCGGCGTACGCCATCAGTCCCTGAGAAGTGACATGCGTGTCTGCGATACAGCACGGCGCTCTACTCTGGCGTCTCGGGATGGATCCAAGGCAGCACAAGCTGCACCGAACCCTACGCGACGATCAGCAATGCTGATATCGGCCGACGCTCCCGAGCTTCCTGATGTCTTGCTGATCCGCGAACGCTTGAATCTGCTTCCGGAGCCGCGACCTAACCAGCTAGGAAAGCGGCCACGATAGCCCCCGCCGTGCCAACCACATTGAGCACGACGACCAGCAAGAGGCCGACCATCCAGGTCCTGAGGTTCGCAACGTCCGCCTTGGTCGCGTAGTGGCTCAATTCGCGGTACATCTCGCCGCGGAACCGATCCAGTTCCTCGCGAAGTTCCGCCCGCGTCAGCGGGGCAGCCGCAGTTTTCGAGTCTGCCATTCGGACGATTCCCCTCCTAAGTGGCGCAATCAGTGCGCCCGCTGAAGGATTCCCATGCCGCCCGAACAATCCTCTCGACCAATACTACCCAAACAACCCCGCCGAAGTCCCTGGATCGCACCCAGCAGCAGTTCACCTTCATCGCAGCTGCGGCCGCCCCTAATCCCTTTCCTGGGGGAGAGGGTTGGGGTGAGGGGTCTTCCGGGCAACCACCTCAGGGTTATGCAAAGGTCTCCTTGGGCGAGAGGGTTAGGGTCAGGGATCTTCGCGGCTCACAACTCGGAAAACCCAATACTGCGCGCCGCAGTGAACCACCTTGGTTTCACCCGCCTGAAGACTGAACAGTCCTCGCCGCCACCTCCCCGCGCCCCAATCATTCAGCCCGCCCAACCCAGCAGACCTTCGCCCTCAGCCTGCCTCCAATCCCATTCAGCAGACCTTCCGGCGGCCCATAGCTTGAACACTCATCCCTCACCCTACCCGACCCCCGAATCCGCCCCAGATCCCCGAACCACGCCTCACCGACCCTCCGAACCCCCGCCACAACCACCCGCCACCCGCCTCACCCCGTCCGACGTCCCGCTCCGTCTTCTCTCACTGCCCTCAGCTCACTCCTTCCGCAACGCCCCACCGTTCCAAGCATTCCCTCGTCTCCAACAACTCCCGACTTCCCATCCACGCCCAGATAGTGTACACTGTAAGAGTAAGCCTTGCAACCCCCACTCCAAATGCCCTCCGCCTTCCTGTCCCTCCTCCCCTGCTTCGTCTCCCGCTTCTCTCACGGCTCACTGCTCTCAGATCACTCCTTCCTCATCGCCCCGCTCCTCCCAACTCTCCGCTTCCCGCTCTTCCTTCCCTTCCTCGCTCCCCTCGCCCTTCTTCCCTTCCGCCCACCCCTCCCCCGCCTGCTCCACATCGCCTGCGCCATCCCGCCGCTCCCAGCCGCGACCCAGCCGCAACCACCTCGCCAGCCCCTCCCAGCGCTCCCGGTGAGCCGGTCAAACCACACCCCCACCCCTGCCCGCCATCCTTCCCGTCCCCACGCCCGGTCTCCCGTCCACCGGGCCCGCAACATTGCCGCCCACCCCCCAAAAATCCGCCAAAGCTCACTCTCGCCAGACCCCGGGCCCCTAAGGGGCCCGGGGTCTGGCGAGAGTGCGTTCCCCCATAAAGCGCGCCTCCCACAGCCCGAAACGCCTCCCAGACCCGATCCCTTTCCCGCTCCATGCCCCCGCCGTCACCCCGGCGCTCCAAGCCGGAATCCAGCCCCCGTCCGTCGCCCCAAAACCTCCCCGGAAAGCGCCCCGGCGCAACCGAAGAGTTTTTTGGAAAAAACTCTTATTGCGCGCGAGGCCCCCAATTCCACCCGCCTCAGCGGTCACCACTCGGCCCCGGTTGACACCGCCCCCTGCCGGGGCACGATTGACGCAGCCCGCCTCCCGGAGCACCCAACGCCCATGCCCTACCGCCTCGCCGCCCTCACCATCCCCTACGCCCGAGACGGCCTTACCCGTCAACGCGCCTACGCCGGCATCCACCGCGCCGGCTTCACCCACGTCGGCCTCTACGACCGCCACGACGAAGGCCCCCTCTGGCCCGACGGCGCCGATGCCTCCGCTGCCCGTGCCGCCGTTCAGCCCGCCCTCGACGCCGGTCTCCAGGTCGACCACAAGTCCCACGGCGGCGTCACCTCCGACCCCGGCGAACCCGAGCGCTTCCTCAAGGCCATCGAACTCGCCGCCGAAGCCGGCGTGCCTGCGCTGGTCTGCTGGGGCCCCTACGAATACCCGGCCGATGGTTTTCCGGACAATCCCAAGTCCGGTCCCGCCTGGCAGGCGGAAGTCGACGGCTTCTACGCCGCCTTCGAACCCGGCGTGCGCGCCGCCGAGGATGCGGGTGTCCTGCTGCTGCCCAAGCCCCACACGGGCGTCGGCAAGCACGGCGCTGCCCTGCGCGAGCTGCACGACCGGTTCGATTCACCGGCAGTCGGCGTCTGCTACGACACCGGCAACGTCCACTACTACGAGGGCCTGGACCCGGTTGAGGACATCGCTCCCGTGGCCGGCCTGTGCCGCCAGCTCATCATGAAGGACCATGTCGGCCCACGCGGCGCGCCCGTCTTCCGTACTCCCGGCGACGGCGATATCGACCATCAGGCCGTCATTGCCAGGCTCGCCGAGGCCGGATTCGACGGCACGCTGACCAACGAACGTGTGGACGTTTCCGGCGCCGACGCGATCGACATGGAACTCGGACGCGCCCGCCGTCATATGCTGGCGGTGGCCGACGCCGCGTTCAGGGAGTCCACCGGTGCCTGAGACCGTTGGCGTCGGCATGCTCGGCTACGGCTTCATGGCCGCCGCCCACCTGTCCGGCCTCAGCCAGGTCCCCGGCGCCCGCGTCACCGCCATCGCGGGTCCCAACCGGGAGCGTGCTTCGGCCGTGGCCGCCGCCCACGGCGTTCCGTCGGTCTACGCCGACGAGCAGGCGTTGCTGGCCGACCCGTCCGTTGACGCCGTCGTGATCACCTCACCGGACGACCAGCATTACGCGCAGACCATGGCCTGCATCGAGGCCGGCAAGCACGTCTTCGTTGAAAAGCCAATCTCCCTCGACGCCATGCAGGCCCGCGAGATGTACATGGCCGCCATGTCGGCCGGCGTTCGCACGGGAGTCGGCTTCACCCTGCGCTGGAACCCGCTGATCGAGCGGATTGCCGCCATGGTCCAGGCCGGCGAGTTGGGTCAGCTGGTCAGCGTTCACTGCCAGCGATTCAATCGACGTTTGCTTGGCGACGTTCCCGTCATGGAGTGGCGCTACGACCCGAGCCGCGGCCGCAGCGGCGTATTGGGCGACCTGGGCAGCCACATGATCGACCTGGCCCAGTTCCTGGCGGGGCCGATTACCGCCGTGGCCGCCGACCTGAACACCGTCAGGCCGCACGCCCTGGATCCCGAAACCGGGGCCGAGGTTCCGCTCACGCTGGACGACGACGCGGTCCTCAGCGTCCGCTTCGCCAGCGGCGCCCACGGCACGATTTCCACCAGCCGGGTCGGCGCCGTCGACTCGCACCTTCCGCTTGGCCGCAGCAGCTTCCTGATCAACGGCACCGAGGCCGGCGTACTGACCGACTGCGTCCTGCAGGCCACGATCAACCGGGTTGGCCAGGAGCCCGAACTGGTCGACCCGGGCCTGCCGCTGGACGACGCCGATCACGCCGGCATTCTGGCCTTCTTCGGCGAGCGCATGATGCGCGGCTTCGTGGACTCGATCCGCGAGGACCGCGACGTCCCGCCCACACTCATGGACGGCCTGCGCACCCAGGAAGTCATCGACTGCGCCCTGGAAGCCGCCCAGGCCCGCCGCTGGGTTGACGTACCCCCGACTCATGGCTGACCAGAGCGCATTCGCCGAGTTGCGGGAGGCGATCCCGTCCTTCCGGCACTACGTCTCCTTGAATTCCGGCGGCGTCGCGCCGACCCCGCAGGCCACGCTTGACCTTCAGCAGTCGTGGTACGACCGCGAAGCGGTGATGACCACCACCAACCCCGACCTGCGTGCGATCTACAACGGGGAACTCGCAGCGCTTCGCAGCGAAATCGCCGCGCTGCTCAACGCCGACCCCGATGAGATCGCCTTGATCCGCGCCGTATCTGAAGCCGTCTCCTTCGTCGCCGCCGCCCTTGAGTTGCAGCGCGGCGACCGCGTCATCCTCACCGCCGCCGAGCACCCCAGCGGCTACCTGGCCTGGCTCACCCTGCGGGATCGACTTGGCCTGGAGCTCGTGGCCATCAAAGCCAACGGGGACGACGACGCCTTTGTGCGCGATGTCGAAGAAGCGATGACACCCAACGCTCGCGCGTTCTGCCTGAGCCACGTCACCACCGAACGCGGCATCGTGTTACCGGTCGACCGGGTGTCCGCGCTGGCCCGCGAGCGCGGCGTCGTGACCGTGGTGGACGCCGCCCAGTCCTTTGGCGCTCGCCCCACCGACATGCCGCAGCTTGGCTGCGACGTGTACACCTTCCCCGCCTTCAAGTGGAGCATGGGTCCCTACGGCGTGGGGGCCATGTACGTGCGGCGTGACGCCCAAGAGCGGCTGCACCCCTGGGGCAGCGGGGCCGGGGCGGTGTCGCAGTCGAGCTTCCCGCCGGGCGAGGCCCATCTGCACGAGAACGCCCAGCGCTACGAGTTTGGGGCCCGGCCCTTTGCCCTGTACGCGGCCTGGCGCGCCTCGATCAAGATCCTTGGTGACCTGGGCCTGGAATCCATTCAACAGCGCAGCGCCGAACTGGCGGCCGAGGCCCGAGCGGTGTTCAGCGACCTTCCCGGCGCCAGCATCCGCACACCCGAGCAAGGCTCGGAGCGTTCAGGCATCTTCACGGTCGGGCTAGAAGGCGCCGACGGCATGGCCCTGGCTGAGCACTGCCTGAAAGCTCACCGCATCCTCTGCCGAGCGGCGGACCATCACACGGCGGTGCGCCTCTCCTTCCACGCCTTCAACGACACGTCCGACATACAGGCCGCGGCCAACGCCTTCGAGGACTTCCCGGCCTAGACCCCGCGTATCTGCTCCAGGCTGCGGGCCATGGCGATGGCGGCAAGGGCGGCGTCGCCGCCGCGGTTGCCGAACTTGCCGCCGCAGCGGTTGATCGCCTGCTCGACCGTTTCGGCGGTCACGATCCCGTAGATCACCGGTGTCTTGGAGTTCAGCGCCACCTGGGCGATTCCCCGCGCCGACTCCTGCGCGACGTGGTCGTAGTGCGTGGTTTCCCCACGGATGATGCAGCCCAGGCAGATCACAACGTCAGGTTTATCAGCCTCGATCAGGTCCCGCGCCGCGACCGGCAACTCGAACGAACCGGGAACCCAGACTACGGTTTGATCACCCGCGGCCACGCCGTGCCGACGCAGCTCGCGCTGACAGGCCTCCAGCAGGTGGCCCACGAAGAACTCGTTGAACCGCGCGGCGGCGATGCTCACGCGCAGTCCCTCGCCGTCCAGCGGCGGATCGATCACTCGCGATTCGTTCGTTTGCTCGCTCATAGCTCGTGCCCCATTCGTGCGCGCTTGGTTTCCAGGTAGCGGCGGTTGTACGCGCCCGGCTCCACCGCCAATGGCAACTGTTCGACGACCTTCAGTCCGTAGGCCCGGAAGCCCGCGGTTTTCTTGGGGTTGTTGGTCAGCAGGCGCAGGCCGCTGATCCCAAGCTCGCGCAGGATCTGTGCGCCTACGCCGTAGTCGCGCAGGTCAGCGGCGAATCCCAGGTGTCGGTTGGCATCCACGGTGTCCAGCCCCCGATCTTGTAGCTCGTAGGTCCGGAGCTTGTTGGCGAGACCGATTCCGCGACCTTCCTGCCGCATGTACAGCACGACGCCGCGGCCTTCGTCCGCAATCCGCGCCAGTGCCGCGTTCAACTGGTCGCCGCAGTCGCAGCGCATCGAGCCGAACACGTCGCCGGTGAGGCACTCGGAATGCACCCGAACCAGAGGCGGCGAGTCGCCGGCCAGTTCGCCCAGGGTCAGGGCTACGTGGTCTTCGCCGGTTGTCGTGTCATGGAAGGCCTGGGCCTTGTAGGGCCCGTGCGCGGTCGGCAGCTCCGCGGCGGCGACTTGGTAGACGACACGCTCGTTGGCTCGTCGGTGGTGGACGATCTGGCTGATGCGTACGACCGGGATCGGCGGATCGCCGGGGCTGGCAGCCAAGATCGGTTGCTCGAATGCCGAGGCATCGGGCGCGTCGACGTGGCTGAGCACGGCCACCGGCGCGAGTCCCGCCAGTACGACAAGGTCGACGGCGGCTTCGGTATGGCCGAGCCGTCGCAGCACGCCGCCTTCGCGTGCCCGGATGGGCGTCACGGGACCGGGGGACCGGAAGTCGGCGCCGTTGCGATCGGAGGCCAGGGCCCGGATCACCGCGGCAGTTGCTTCGTCGCCTGATTGGGGGGAAGCGCCGGCGAGTCCAACGGATGCCGCGAGTGCCGGACGCCGTGCCAGGGGGTCGGCGGAGTCCGGCGGCTGTTCGGATAGCCCAAGATCGTCGAGCCGCCGCGCGGCGGCAGGTGCGTAGACCTGGCCGTCACCGAGGTCTCGCAGACGTCGAAGGGTACCGGCGTCGACGTTCTGCGCGGCTGCTACGAGATCGAGATCCGGCCGCGCCAGTCCGTCGTCCACCACGGCCACGATGCCGCCACGACCGATGCAGTTAATGGCGGTCGACACCGCGTCACGGGTCATCGCGTTTCGTCCAGCTTGTAGCCGGCGGCCCGCAGCTGGGCGATGGAGGGGCCGCTTCCGTCCTCCGGCTCCGGCACGCGTCCGTACTTGGCCAGGATGTCGACTTCCAGGTTGGCCCGGTACCCGACGGGCGCTGAGCCCAAGGTGACCGACCGCAGGGTGTGGGGGATCAGGGCCACGGCGAAGGTCGCATCGAGAGGTTCGACGACGGTCAGGCTTACGCCGTCGAGGGCGATGAAGCCCTTGGAGACGATGTAGCGCGTAAGGTTTGGCGGGACGGCAAAGCGGACGACTTCGGAGTCGCCGTCGGGTTGGCGTTCGATCAATTCAGCGGTGGCGTCCACATGGCCCTGGACGTAGTGCCCGCCCATGCGGTCGCCGTAGGCCAGCGGGCGTTCGAGGTTGACCGGGCTGTCGACGGCGAGTTGACCGAGGTTGGTCAGGCGCAAGGTCTCGGGGATTGCCTCCACCGAGATTTCGGCGGCCGATACTTCCACCGCGGTCAGGCAGACGCCGTTGACGGAGATTGAGTCGCCGACACGCACGCCGTCGGCGCAGACGTCCGACCGAAGGGCGAAGCGACGCAGGCCTTCGGAGTCCTGTACGCGAACCACGCGTCCGAGGTCTTCGACGATGCCGGTGAACATTTCAGGCCACCGCCGGTCCGTAGCGGTGCAAATCGGCTTCAAACAGGGAGTCCGTACCGATATCGCTGAAGCGCGGACGGTCCAGCATGCGACGCCGGAGATTGTCAATGTCAGCGGCGGCCGCCAGCCCGTTGCCCATGCGCCAGGGCGCGACGAAGACGGCGAGGCTGTCGATGGCGTCGGCGGCCAGGAAGGCGCCGGTAAGCGATGGGCCGGCCTCGAGCAGCACGGTCGAGAGCCGAAGGTCGCCAAGGAGATCCAACGCCGCTTCAGTGTCAATGCGTCCGGCGGGGGTGGGTGCGCAGGTGAGTACCTCGGCACCGGCCTCCTTGAGGCTGCGAACGCGGTCGGGCGGCGCGGCTGCCGTCGTGAGAATCAGCACGCGAGCGTCCCGACCAACAACCCGGGATGCCGGTCTGGTACGCGCCTTCGAGTCAAAGACCACGCGCAGCGGCTGGCGGCCGTCGGCGGGCGGCGGGCGCACGGTAAGGCGGGAGTCGTCGACAAGAATTGAGTCGACTCCGGTGATGACGGCGTCGGCGGCATCGCGCATTTCGTGGACACGACGCCAGGCTGCGTTGCCGGTGATCCGGCCACCGCCGGTGGGTTTTGCCACCTTGCCGTCACTGGTCATGGCCCACTTGGCGGTGACGTGGGGACGGCCGGTTTCAGCGAGCTTGAAGTGGCCCTGCGCGAAGTCGCTGGCGGCCCGTGCGCCGATGCCGGTCACGACTTGCACTCCGTGTTTGCGCAGGTAGTCGAAGCCGCCGCCCCGGACTCCGGGGTTGGTGTCGGGAATCGCCGCGACCACGCGGCGTATTCCGGCTTCCAGGATTGCCTCGGTGCATGGTGGCGTGTGGCCGTGGTGATTGCAGGGTTCGAGCGTGACGGCCAGCGTCGCGCCGCGAGCCCGCGAACCCGCCGTGCGCAAAGCCATGACCTCGGCGTGGTCGCCGCCGGCCGGCTGGGTGGCGCCTTCGCCGAGAACGGTTCCATCGTTACCGACGACCACGGCGCCAACCGGCGGATTGGGATGCGTGCGGCCCCTCGCCCGGCGCGCCACGTCCAGGGCACGGGCCATGGCGGACTCGTGCGTCACCGCGGCGTTGGCGCCAGGGCATTCGCTCAGGGCGGTCGTCAGGTCGCGGGCCCCCGACGCGTCGAACCGCCGGGGCGCGGGCGTGCACGCGTAGCACGCCCACGGCGCCTTCTCCCTTCCGGACTGTACCGTCGGCTCCGGATTCGCACCGGATCAGCCGGCGAAGGCCGGCTCGCGGGCTTGGCCTCGGGCCTCACCGCCGGTCGGGAATTTCCAGGCGCGAGCGCCGGGATCACCCTGCCCCGAAGGCACGTATGTGCGTGGGTCAAGCATACGCCCGTGCATCGCGGCGTCCAATCGCCGCCGTATGCTCCGACAACGAACATACGACTGTCGGCCGGAGCGAGGCGTGATGATGCCGGACGATCACATCGTGATCGGATTGACCGGAAACCTGGGCGCCGGCAAGTCGACCGTCGGGCGGATTGCGGGCGACCTGGGCGCGCGCGTCATCGATTCCGACCAAACAGTGCGCGACCTGCTGGCGAACGATCCGGAGCTGGCGGGGAGCATCCAGGACGCCTTTGGTTCCGCGGTCATGCTGGACGGCCGGCCGGACCGGGCGGCGCTGGCGCGGATCGTGTTCAACGATTCGGACGCCCTCGCGCGCCTGGAAGAGCTCATCTTTCCGCGAGTCGGTGAGCGAACGGCGGAATTGCTGGCGGAACCGACCATGGCGTCCGCCACCATCATTGAGGCCATCAAGGTGGTGGAGGGCCCGAGCGTGCAACGGTTGGACGCTCTGTGGATCGTGGAATCGACGCCCGAACTCCAGGTCGAGCGGGCGGCTGCCACGGGTCGGATCAGGCGGGCGGAGGCGCGCCGGCGCCTGGCCGTGCAATCCAGCGCCGACGACAAGGAACGCCTATTCAGGAACCGACAGCCTGGACGACCGGTTTGGCGCATCGACAACAGCGCCGACCTGAAGGCGCTACAACAGCGAGTCGCGCTCGTGTGGCAGGAGAGCCTGGCGCTCTCTACCGAACCGGCGAAGTAGCCGTCCCGTCAGCGACCGCGTGGGGCGGTCAGAAGCGTCGGCTCAGGCGCAGAGTTCGTGGCTGTTGTCCCAGCGGTGGGCGCGAAGCGGCACCGGGCTGTCCATGAGCCGATGCAACGTGTCCTCCCACGACTGCTTCCAGGCCGCCGCGTCGCGCAGCTCCGACTCGGGGTTCGCGCGGCTGCGCGCCACCCAGCTGGGGAAGTAGGTGCGACCGGTGGACTGGCCGGTGGGGTTGTAGCGCAGGTCGAAGCTCCAGCGGACGTCATCGCTGTGGTTGGTCAGCGATGCGTGCATGCAGCCCTTGTGCATCAACAGCACGTCGCCCGGCGACATGGGCAGCGGCCTGGCGCGTTCCTTGGGAATCAACTGGGTCGGAATCGTGGTGGCCTTGAGCCCTCGCTCGTTGGGCATCGTGCAGTGCACCTGCAGGCCGTTCCGGTAACTTCCGGGCACGACCATCAGGCACCCGTTGCGCTCGGTGGCTTCGGTCAGCGGCAGCCAGACCGTGAGCATGTTGGTGTCGTCGGCTTCCTCGTGGACCACGCCGTTGTCCTGGTGCCAGCCGGTGGTCGTGACCA
>DAOUJT010000178.1:0-7464 GCA_034422315.1 Chloroflexota bacterium
TCGGGCGCATAGCCCCAGTCGCGCCGCGTCGACAGGTCGCCAAACGGCACCTCGTCAACCACGCCGTGATGCACTCGCGCCGCCGAATAGCTCAGCTTGCGGGTTACGAATTCAAGCCCGCGCCGGGGCGACTCGTGGTTGAAGCAGATCCCCGAGCAGGCGAACATTCGATAGCTTTCGCGGTAGTTGATGGTGATCCAGTGCGAGTAGAGCTTGGCGACCCCGTACGGACTTCGCGGATAGAACGGCGTGGACTCGCTCTGCGGCCACTCCTGCACCTGGCCGAACATCTCGCTGCTTGAAGCCTGGTAGAACTTGATCGTGGGGTCCACCGCGCGGATGGCTTCCAGCACCCGCGTCGCGCCCAGCGCCGTCACCTCGCCGGTCAGCACCGGCTGTTTCCATGACGCGGGTACAAACGATTGGGCCGCCAGGTTGTACACCTCGTCCGGACGGTGCCGCTGCATGATCTCGATCAGCGAGTACTGATCGTGCAAGTCGCCCGGCTCCAACACCAAGTCGTCCTGCAAGTGCTGGATGCGTCCGTTGTTCTCGGTGCTGGTACGGCGGACAACGCCGACGACCTTGTACCCCTTTTCCAACAGAAACTCCGCCAGATATGAGCCGTCCTGACCGGTAATGCCCGTAATCAACGCGCAGGGCATGCACAACCCCTGTTCATGGAAACCCGCTCGCAGTGTACGCGCGGCGCTTGTACAACAGCCGCGCGATGCGCATCGTGACGCCGGGAGCCTGCTCATGAGAGCCGGTTCGTGACTTCGCAAGCCACGCCCGTCCGTCCGCTGGCCCACATCGCCGGACCCGGCGACATCGTGGCTATCGTGGGCGCCGGCGGAAAGACGACCACGATGTTCGCCCTCGCGAGTGCCCTGGCTGAGCGCGGCCTGCGGGTGGTGACGACGAAGTCCACCACCATTCACCGCCCTTCGATGGCCCGCGCGCCTCAGCTGCTGATCTCACCACCCGACCGTTGGCAGACCGACCTGCCGCCGGCGCTGGATGCGCATCCCGTCATCACCGTCGTAACCGCCGCTCCCACCCCGCGCCGCTACAACGGCATCCCGCACGATCTGGCCCCCGGCCTGCTGCGCGCATCCGGCGCGGACGTCCTGATCGTCGAAGCCGACGGCGCTCGCCGCCGCCTGCTCAAGGCCCCCGCCGCCCACGAACCTGCCATGCCCCCCAGCGCAACCCTTCTCATTCCCGTCGCCTGCCTCGCCGCCGTCGGCCGCCCCCTCACCGATCGCCACGTCCACCGCCCCCAAATCGTTGCTGAGATCCTGGGCATCGCCCTCGATACCCCGCTCACCATCGACCACGTGCTCACCCTGCTCCTCGACCCACGCGCAGGCCGCAAAGCCGCGCCCCCCACTGCCCGGCTCTGGCCCGCCGTCACCGCCACTGACAAGATCGGAACCGAACAACTCAATGCCCTTCGCGCCTCGTTCAGCGCCCATCCCGATGTCAACGGTTGGATCGAGACCAATGCCGACTGGACCTACACCGCCCACAGACCAGCCACTACACCACAAGTGTGAGCAGCGGAACAGGCTTGCCGACAAGCGAAGGCACCGACGCTTTGCCTGTACCGCAAACGTCGGCGCAAGTGCGCCACAATACGCCTGACTCGCGTACCCGGAAACCAACTCTCAGATGACCACCACCGCACCGCCAATCGGAATCAACTTTGACCGCCTCCTCGACACCTTCATCGCACTTCTTTCCGTGGATAGCTATTACGGTGACGAGGAGCGCGTCGTCGCCGTCATCAAGCCGCGGATGGAAGGGCTGGGCATCTCCTGGCGGTCGGATCCGCACGGGAACCTGATCGGGGAGTGGCCGGCGCGGGGAAGAGACGGCGAGCCGATCATCCTGAACGCGCACATGGACACGGTGCGGCCGACGCCGGAGATGACGCCGATAGTGAAGGACGACGGGGTGTATTCCGACGGCTCGTCAGTGTTGGGGGCGGACGACAAGGCGGGGGTGGCCGCCATCATGGAAGCGGTGTGGGCGTACCACGAGTCGGGCGAGCCGCACGGGCCGGTGGAGCTGCTGTTCACCACCGGCGAGGACGTGGGGCACATCGGTTCGAAGGCGTTTGACGCGAATGACGTGGTTGGGCGTCGCTGTTATGTGCTGGATGCGGGCGGGCCGGTGGGCAACGTGGTGATGCGGGCGCCAGGGCAGCGGCGCTTCAACTTCACCTTTCGGGGGAAGGCGGCGCACGCGGGGGTGGAGCCGGAGCTTGGGGTGAGCGCGATCAGCATGGCGGCGCGGGCGATCGACCGGATGCCGCTGGGGCGGGTGGACGAGATTACGACGGCGAACGTGGGGATCATCTCCGGCGGGGAGGCGTACAACATCGTCGCGCCGGAGGCCAAGGTGACGGTGGAAACCCGCAGCCTTTCCGAGGAACGGCTGGAGGGGCAGGTGGCGGACATCGTGGGCGCGGCGGAGCAGGCGGCGGACGACTTCGGCGGCGAGGTGGATATCGAGACGCACACGTTCTATACGGCCTACGAACTGGACGAAGGGGATCCGGCGGTGGAACTGGCGGACGCCGCGATTACGGCCGCCGGGATTGAGCCGCAACACGTGAGCACGGGCGGCGGCAGCGACGCCCATGAGTTCAATGAGAAGGGCATCAGGTCGGTGTGCCTGGGCATGGGCTACATCGACGTGCACTCGGTGCACGAGTACATGCCGCACGACCAGTTGCGGGCGAGTACGCAGGTCACGACGGAGTTGATCCGGCTGGCCTGATCCACCGACCGGTCGTCCGGCTAGCGGCCGGCCATCGCCAGGCTCGCTGCTTTAGGCCGCCGCCTCACTTGGAGACGGGCCGTTGCGCATGCCGACGATCAGGCCTTCGAGCACGCCCTCAAGCCGGGCCTGACCGCGTTCGACGGACGCCAAGCGTTGTTCGACCGCGGCGCTCTGAGCCTGCAACTCCCCGACTTGAGATTGCAGCGCGACAATCTGGGATTCAACGACGGTAAGGCGCGAGTCCAGCGCTGCGAACTGCGCCTGCATGCCCCGAACCTGCGACTGCATGTCCCCGAACTGTGCCTGCATATCCCCGAACTGTGCCTGCATGTCCCCGAACTGTGCCTGCAGTACTGCAAACTGTGCTTCCAATTTGGCGATTCGCGCTTCAAACGCGGCCTGGCGGTCGTCGAGCCGATCCATGCGGCGGCTGAGTTGAATCCACATGCCGACGATCAGCGCTGCCAGCGCCACGCCCACGCTAATAATCCCGATCAAATCCGGCGTCACGCGAACGACTCCCGTTCCCGCCCGACTATGAACGATGGACCACCAAGTTAATTCTAGCCGGATGGCCTGCGGTTATCAGCCTGCGCTGCTCGTCCCGTTCTCCAGCAGGGCGTACTCGTAGCTGTCCTTCAGGGCGAGCCAGGAGGCTTCGATGATGTTGGTGGAGCTGCCCACGGTGCCCCATTCGCGCGAGCCGTCGGTGGACTGGATGAGCACGCGCACGCTGGCATCGGTGGCCGAGGCGGAGTCGAGGATGCGGACCTTGTAGTCGGCGAGGTGCATCTCCTGCAGGGCCGGAAAGAAGCGTTCCAGCGCCTTGCGGGCGGCGTGGTCCAGCGCGCTGACCGGGCCGTTGCCTTCGGCGGCGGTGTGGAAGATCTCCTCGCCGACGCGGATCTTGACCATCGCCTCGGACAGCATTTCGCGGCCGCCGCGGGTTTCGGCCAGCACCAGGAAGTCCACGAACTCAAAGGGCGAGCGGTAATCGTCCCGCAGGCGGCGCAGCAGCAGCTCGAACGATGCTTCGGCGCCCTCGAACTGGTAGCCGCGCTCTTCGAGGTCCTTGACCGCGGCCAGCGCTTCGCTGACGCCGGCGGCGTCGGTGTTCAGGCCCAGGCCGCGGGCACGTTCGGCGATGTTGCTGCGGCCGGCCAGTTCGGAAATGAGGATGCGGCGTTCGTTCCCGACGGTTGCCGGATCCACGTGCTGGTAGGCCTGGGCGTGCTTGCGCATGCCGCTGCCGTGATAGCCGGCCTTGTGCGCGAAGGCGCTGTGGCCGACGTAGGGCATGAAGGCGCTGGGCGGGGTGTTGGCCAGCTCGCCGACGTAGCGCGAGAGTTCGGTGGTCTGACGCAGCTGATCGGGGGTCACGCATTGGTGGCCGAGCTTGATCTGAAGGGTCGGAATGAGCGTTGTGAGGTTGGCGTTGCCGCAGCGCTCGCCGAACCCGTTGACCGTGCCCTGAATCTGGAGGGCACCAGCCGCTACCCCGGCCAGGGTGTTGGCCGCGGCCAGGTCGGCGTCGTTGTGCATGTGAACGCCGATGGGGACCTGCGTCCAGGCGCGCGCCGCTCGGGTCGCCTCGGCAACCTGGGCCGGCAGGGCTCCGCCGTTGGTGTCGCAGAGGACGATCCAGTCCGCGCCGGCTGCCGTTGCAGCTTCGACGCAGGCGTGCGAGTAGATCGGGTCCTGGCTGAAGCCGTCGTAGAAGTGCTCGGCGTCGACGATTACCTCGCGTCCGGCAGCCTTCAGGTGCGCGACCGTGTCGCGGATCATCGCCAGGTTCTCGTCGGTGCTGGTCTCCAACACGGTCTCGACCTGGAAACGGGAGAACTTGGCCACGATCGTGACGGCGGGGGTGTCGCAGGCCAGGAGCGCGGCGACGGTGGGATCGTCGGCTACGTCGCGATCCTTGTAGCGCGTGGCGCCGAATGCGCAAATGCGGGCCTGCTTCCAGGAGATTGCGGCGGCGCGGCGGAAGAAGTCGCGGTCCTTGGGATTCGAGCCGGGGAACCCGCCCTCGATGTAGTGGACGCCGTAGGCATCCAGCCGTTGGGCGATGCGCAGCTTGTCCTCGGTCGAGAACGAGATGCCTTCGGTCTGCGCGCCGTCGCGCAGGGTCGTGTCGTAGAGCGAGAGTTGCATGGGAATCGGTCAAGCCTCGGCGGGACAAAGATCAGTTACGCGCGAGTCGACTCGCCGGCTTCCCGCGAGACGTTGAATACGCCTGTCAGCCGGCGGCGGGCCCCTCAATCCGGGCAATGACCGCCGCGGTCATGGACGTTGTGTCCACGAGGCGCGCACCCTCCTCGCCGATATCGGGCGTTCGGAACCCGTCGTTTAGTGTGTGTTCGACGGCCGTCTCGATTGCCGCGGCTGCCTGCGGCTGGTCGAACGTGTGGCGAAACAGCATCGCCACGCTGAGGATTGTACCCAACGGGTTGGCAATCCCCTGGCCGGCGATGTCCGGCGCGCTGCCGTGGACCGGTTCATACAGCGCCCGTCCTTCGTCTCCCAAACTGGCCGAGGGCAGCATGCCCAGCGAGCCGGTGAAGACGCCGGCCTCGTCGCTCAGCAGATCGCCGAAGGTGTTTTCAGTCACGATGACGTCGTATTCGGTCGGCTGGCGCACCAGGGCCGCGGCGAACGCGTCGGCCAGCATCGTGTCGTATTCGATGTCTGGGTGTTGCGCCGCAATATCGTTCGCGATGTCGCGCCAGAAGCGACCGGTGACCAGCACGTTGAACTTGTCCACGGACAGGACCTTGCGACGCCGCCCGGCCGCCCACTCGAAAGCGCGCTCGACGATCCGGCGGATCTCGCTCTCGCGATAGGCCAGGGTGTCCACGGCGCCGCGCTCACCGCCGATGAAGCGCATTTCCTTTGGCTGGCCAAAGTACAAGCCGCCCGTCAGCTCGCGCAGGATGACCATGTCGGTCCCGCGCACGACCTCGGGGCGCAACGGCGACTGGTCGACCAGGGCGTCGTAGACCCGGACGGGTCGCACATTGGCGTAGAGTTCCAGGCCCTTGCGCAGCCGCAGGACCCCTTCCTCCGGGGTGAACTCGGCGTGCGGGTCGTCCCACTTCGGACCGCCGACCGCCGCAAGAAAGACGGCGTCGGCGTCGAGCGCGTCCTGCAGGACCTCGTCCGTGCACGGCTCACCGAAGCGGTCGATGCTGTTGCCGCCGAGCGGTCGCTCGACCTGCGTCACCCCGATCTCGAACTGCCCGGCGGTGTGATCCAGCACCTCCGCCCCGGCCGCCATCACTTCCGGGCCGATGCCGTCGCCCGGCGTGACGACGATGCGCCAGTCCTTCACCGAGCGGGCCAGCCGCTGATGTAGGGCAGCCGGTCGTGGACTGCGCTGATGGCGTCGTCGGATTCGAGCAGTGAAGACAATGCGTCCCACTCCCCGCTGACAAAGGCCTGCCGGACGGAGGCCGGCAATTCGGCCTGGTAGGTGGCCTGACCGGCCGTGATCGAACCGCTGCCCACGTCGATGGCCAACTGCGTTTCGGGCGCCTCTTCGATCAGGCTTTGCAACGACTCGATCTGGGCGTCGGACAACGTCAGACATGGAATGCCGATGGTGGTGCAGTTTCCGAAGAAGATCTCGGCGAAACTCTCGCCCACGATGGCTTTAATGCCCCTGCGCATGAGAGCTTGCGGGGCGTGTTCGCGGCTGGAGCCGGAGCCGAAGTTGCGGTTGACCACCAGGACGCTGGCGCCCGAAAACCGCGCGTCGTCGAACGGGTGCCTTCCGTTTAACTGCCGGCGTTCGTCTTCGAAGGCGTGCGGACCCAGCGTTTCGAAGGTGATCTCGCGCAGGTAGCGGGCCGGGATGATGCGGTCCGTGTCGATGTCGTTGCCGCGCACCGGGACTCCGGTTCCGGCGACGCTAGTGATGCGTCCGTCGTCACTCATCGGTCGCCCCCCTCAGCCCGCGGCCATTGCGCGCACGTCCGTCACCTCGCCGGCGACCGCGGCCGCGGCAACCATGGCCGGGCTCATCAGCAGGGTCCGGCCCAGCGGGCTGCCCTGGCGGCCCTTGAAGTTGCGGTTGCTGGACGAGGCGCAGACCTGATCGTTGACCAGCTTGTCCGGATTCATGGCCAGGCACATGGAACAGCCGGCGTCGCGCCACTCGAAGCCGGCGGCGCGGAAGACGTCGTCCAGGCCCTCGGCCTCGGCTTCAGTCTTCACCTGCTGCGACCCTGGCACGACCAGCGCCTTGACGTGCGCGGGCACCCGGCCGCCCTCGGCCACGCGCGCGGCTTCGCGCAGGTCGGAGATACGGCTGTTGGTGCAGGACCCAACGAAGGCCACGTCGATCGGCGTTCCCGCAATCGGCGCGCCCGGCGCGAGCTTCATGTGATCCAGGGCGTCCTGGATCGAGCGGCGGTCCAGCCCTTCCACGTCATCAGGCGACGGGATAAGGTCATCCACGCCCACGACCTGTCCGGGGTTGACCCCCCAGGTGACCATCGGCGCGATCGACTCGCCTTCGATGTGGACTTCGTCGTCGAAGGCGGCATCCGCGTCCGAGGCCACGTCGCTCCACCATTGGCGGGCGCTGTCGAACTCCTCCCCCTTGGGCGAGTATTCGCGTCCCTGGAGGTAGGCGTAGGCGGTCTCGTCGGGGTTGACGTAGCCGACGCGCGC
>DAOUJT010000179.1:0-34624 GCA_034422315.1 Chloroflexota bacterium
GAAGGCCGCATCTACTGCTTCGGCACCCAGCCAATCTGGGCCCTCCACACGACCAGGCGCGGCCTGCACGAAAACGCGCCAATCGGCTTCCGCTACTCCGACGACGACGGCCACACCTGGTCCGAAGTTCGACTGATTCGCCCCGCCAACGACCCCGGCTTCACCGGAATGTCAGTCATGCGCATGTGCGAAACCGAGGCCGGAACCTGGCTCTTGGGCGCCCACGAGGGCGACTGGTCCTACCGCCCGCTCATGACCCGTCAATACATCCTGCGGTCCGAGGACCGCGGCCAGTCCTGGGAACTGCTGCCCGATGCCCGCCACGGTGGCTGGCATGCCGGCGGCTTCAACCGCATGGACGAACTGCGTCCCATCGACCTCGGCAACGGCGAGATCTACGCCATGGCCCGTACGCCTGAAGGCCACCTCTGGAACCTCCGCAGCCTCGACGACGGCCGCACCTGGTCAGACCCGCAACCAACCTCACTTATCCATCCCGATGCCCCGCCCATGCTCTTCAAGCTCTCCAACGGCGACCTCGCGGCCTTCCACCACAACCGCCACCACGACCTCGACTACACCGGCCTCAGCGGCGACAAGGAATCCCTGATGGGTGACCGCTCGGAAATCTGGGTGGCCCTTTCCTCAGACGGCGGCCGAACCTGGAACGAACCCCGCTTCGTCTTCGCCAACGCCCTGGCGCCCGTCTACGACGTCCCCTTCATGAACCACCAGTGCTCCTACATCGACGCCTTCGTCGACGACGGCGTCCTGAACCTCTTCGTCCCCCACCGCTGGCACCAGGCCCTGCACCTGTGTCTTCCCGAAGCATCGCTGCACGACTTGCCGACGTCTGCGGAACTCTTCTGACCACGCCCCACGCGCCTCGGCAACTGCCCTAAGTCCTGACTGGTCGTCGCCAGCGACGCCGACCTTCCCCCGGCCTAATACCCCCGCTCGAGATCGCAGATATACGCCAGCGGCCGCCCCTCCACAAAGCGCTGCACCTGGTCCTCCAGCGTTTGCTGGCGTTGTTTCCACATGCTGGGCGTTACTCCCGAGCAATGCGGCGAAATCAGCACGTTGTCCATGTCCCACAGCGGGCTGTCCGCGGGCAGCGGCTCCGTTTCCGTCGCATCCAGTTCGGCGCCGGACAGGCGACCCGAGCGCAGTCCCTCGGCCAGCGCGTCCTCGTCCACGATCCCGCCGCGCGAGATCACGATCACCGCGGCGCCCTGCTTCAGCAGCCCCATCCGTCGCGCGTCGATCATGTTCCGGGTGCCCGGGGTAATGGGTACGGTCACCACCAGCCAGTCGGTCTCGGCCAGCAGTTCGTCCAGGCGTTCCTCGCCGCCAATCTCGCGAATACCCGCCGGCACGTCCGTGGGTGTCGGATCGATCGCCGACACCTGCATCCCAAAACTCTGCGCCCGTTGATACACGGCGCGCCCAATGCCGCCCAGCCCAATCAACAGCATGTGGGAGCCGTCCAGGTCCCGCAGCTGGCGCTCGTACGACTCCGTATCCCAGCGCCGCGCCCGCTGGTCATCCATCAGTCGCTGGCCCTGGTGCGCGAGCGACAGCACGAAAAACATCACGTGGTCGGCGATCGGACTCGTATGCGCCCCCGGCGAATTGGTCACGACGATCCCGGACTCGGCGATGCCCGGGCTGCGCATCGTGTTGTTGATCCCCATCCCCGGCACGTGAATCCAGCGCAACCGCTGCGCCGCGGCAATGGCTTCGGGCTCCGGCCACCCCAGGAACGCGTCCGCATCCACGATCTCGCGCACCTCGTCCGGATCGGTCAGGGCCATGGAGAAAGTGGCCTCGGGAAAGCGCGCGCTCAACTGCTCCGCGTAGTCCTCGCCGAACTGACCCGTTCCAATCACGATCTTCATTGGCACGCCGTCCCTGGATTCCCTGTGTCCGAGTGTTTGGGCAAGTCTATGCCGACCCGTGCTCCGGCTAGCCGGTGATCTCGAATCCGAACAGCGTCGCCTTCCGCATCTTGAATCGCAGCATCACCGCACCGTGCGCCGAAAACCTGAGCGTCGGGCTCCCGTCCCAGTCCACCGGCACGCTCAGGTGATCGCCCTGGATCGACCGGCTCTTGCCGACCTCCACCCATGAACCATGACCCGGCCGCGAGGTCCAGTCCGGCCCTCGCTCTAGGGCCGCAACTCGAACCTCACCGTCAGTCGCCGTCTTCACGTTGAGTCGCACCTCGCGCCCGTGCAGCAGCACCTGCGGCGTCGCGAACGCACCGTCCCCCTCCGCAACCAGCCCCGCAATCCGCCCGGTTGGCCAGTGCGCATACGCCGTCGCGCTCTCTAGCGTCTGTCGCGGGTATTTGTGCGGCAGGTTATTCCCCGAATACGGTGTCCCTATGCGCTCGCCCGTCAACTCGACGAGGCCCTTGCAGGAAAAGAGGCAGCCCGAGTCGAACGTGCCCTCCGCCCCCGGCTCCAGCACCGGGCCACCCGGCACCCAATTCCACACCACGTCGTCCGAACTGGTCGCAACTGCCAGCGATGTCGTGTCCAGTGCCCGGTCATACAGCGTCGGAAACATGATGTGCGTGGACGGATCGCCCGGGTACGTCACCTTGCCGTTGGTGTATATATCCGTGAACGCCAGGTCGTCCGGCGGCGTGGTCAACACCTGCTCGGGCAGTGGCCACTCAAAGAAGTCACGCGTCTCGGCCCGCGCAATCGTCCGCCGGTCCCACGACCAGCCCCGCGAATACCAAACGTAGCTCTCCCGCTCGGCATTCCAATCCACCACGTTCATGGTGTCGCTGATGTAGATCACCGCCGGATCCGGCTGCGGCGTCCACTTGATCCCGTCCGGCGACGTAGCCACATAGATGCCTCGATCCGGATGCTCGGCAATCCAGGGGTCGACCTGCGCCGGCCGCTCCCGCGCCCACTGGTTGATGACATCGCGCGAGAGCCGGCCCATGTAAATCGCCTTGAACCGCTCATGCGCCGGTGCCTGAGGATCCAGGAAAACCGACTCTCCATGGATTCCCGGCTCGCCCGCCAATTCTCGGCCAAACACGATGTTCGTGGCCTCCTGCCCCTGCCACGCGTACTGACCGCAATCCGGCTTGCGCCACTCAAACCCGTCGTCGGATTCCGCGTAACAGACGAACCCGCCCCAGTCGGGACCCCACCCGAGCGACGGCGCGATCTCCGGGTCCCAGTGGTCCGGCGCGATCGCGTGGTACCACATGCGGTACAGCCCGCCGTCGCGAATGATTGCCGGACCGCCGTTGTTGTACTCCCACGGCTCAGTACAGGTCAGAATCGGATCCGACCGTTCGGCCGGCTGCGTCAGCAACTCGATTCCGCACGGAACATTCGCGTGCTCGGCGCGAATCTCATCCGGGTCCGCCGTCTCCCAGTAGTGAATCGGCGTGCCGTCCGCCCCAACCCAGCGCGGTTGCCCGGCGCTGACGAACCGGTAGTCCATGATCGGGTGATACCCGGCGGCAACGTCGAACGGCGGAACCCGCCCCGGCAGCAACTCAGCCATCACCATCGCCCCTGTAGCGAACCCCGGCCGCGTCGCTGACTATATGCCCAATTCGTCGCACCGGTCAGCCAGGCCACTCCCAACGAAAACGTCGATCCGGACTCTGAGATGTCCGCACGCGACCTCCAACCATTCGTGCGCCATAATCAAGCCGCGTCTGCTGCAACAGGTCCCGCGCCTTGACCGCACGCCGCCCGCACGTCATCTTCATCACCACCGATCAGCAGCGCGGCGACGCTCTCAGCATCAACGGCGCGGACCCCCTGGCCACCCCCAACCTCGACTTCCTCGCCGCCAGCGGGACCAACTTCACCCGCGCCTACGCCGAAGTCCCGTCCTGCATCGGCGC
Source organism: Chloroflexota bacterium (assembly GCA_034422315.1). Classification (GTDB taxonomy): domain Bacteria; phylum Chloroflexota; class UBA11872; order UBA11872; family UBA11872; genus UBA11872. Next base: position 3,890 of record DAOUJT010000179.1, read on the forward strand.
CCGCCGCACCATGCTCTCCGGCATGAAACCCTTCAACCACGGCATGGTCGGCTTCTACGGCGGCGTCGGCTGGGCGCTCGACCACTCGCTGCCCGGCGAATTGTCCAAAGCCGGCTACCAGACCCAGCTCGTCGGCAAGCTCCACATGTACCCCCGGCGCAAGCGCTACGGCTTCGACAACATGGTCTGGGCCGACAGCCAGCGCGACAACAACGACTACGCCGAATGGCTGGCCGACAACGGCGCCACGTCGCTGGAGATGGGCCTCGCCCACGGCGTCTCCACCAACGGCTGGGTCGGACGCCCCAGCCACCTCGACGAGCGCTTCTCCCACACCACCTGGTGCGTCAACGAGGCCCTCCGCTTCATCGGCCAGCGCGACCCCGACGCCCCGTTCTTCCTCTGGGTCTCCTTCGTCGACCCGCACCCGCCCCTCACCCCGCCGCTCGTCTACTGGGAACGTTACGAGTCGATAGACCTTCCCGAGCCCTACGTCGGCGACTGGGCGCCCCGGCTGGATACGCCGCCGCGCGGCCTCAATCCCGACGCCTCCGTCATGCGCTTGCGCGAAGACGATCTCCACCGCTGCCGCGCCGGCTACTACGGCCTCGTCAACCACGTCGATGATCAGGTCTCGCGCCTGCTCAAGGGCTTCCGCGAAAGCGGCCTGCTCGACGACACCTTCGTGATCTTCACCAGCGACCACGGCGAAATGCTTGGCGATCACAACCTCTTCCGCAAGACTTGGCCCTACGAAGCCTCCATCCGCGTCCCGTTCCTGGCCCGCGCCCCCGAGTGGATGGACTGCACCGCCGAACGCACCGTCGAAGGCCCCGTCGGCCTGCAGGACGTCATGCCGACCATCCTCGACGCGGCCGGCGTTCCGATTCCCGAGTCCGTCGACGGCTCCAGTGTCCTCCCCTTCATGCGCGGCGATTCGCCGGCCTGGCGCGACTACCTCCACGGCGAGCACACCGCCTGCTACGAGCCCGATCAGGGCAATCAGTGGGTGACTGACGGCCGCGAAAAGCTGATCTGGTACACCCGGACCGGCGAGGAACAGTTCTTCGATCTCGACGCCGATCCACTCGAAATGCACAACGCCCTCAATGACGCCGACGCCAGCGAACGCGTGGACAAGTGGCGTCGGCGCCTCATCGACGAACTGGCCGCTCGCCCCGAAGGCTTCGTCAGCGACGGCCGCCTGGTCGCCGGACAGCACGAACTTCGCCCTGAACAGCTACAACCCGCCACCAATCAAGTGAGCGCCTGATTCCCATGTCCCGCCGCCGCCCGCACATCCTCCTCATCACCTCAGACCAGCAACGCGCCGACGCCCTGGGCATCCACGGCCATCCCGTCCTGCGAACCCCAAACCTCGACTACCTAGCCGGCAATGGCGCCTGGTTCCGCTCCGCCTTCAGCGAGTCGCCAACCTGCATCCCCGCGCGCCGCGTCATCCTCTCCGGCCAGGCGCCCGTCACCAACGGCATGGTCGGCTTCTATGGCGGCTACCACTGGAACCTCCGCCACTCCATCGCCTCCACCCTTGCGGACGCCGGCTATCAGACCGAGCTCATCGGCAAGACCCACTGGCACCCGGACCGCAAGCGCTTCGGCTTTCAACACATGCTCGTCGCCAACAGCCAGCGTGACGGCAACGACTACGCCGACTGGCTCAACGCCCAGGGCCGCCGCGAAGTCTTGGCCGGCAAGTTGCACGGTGTCGAGACCAACTCCTTCAACGCCCGCCCCAGCCACCTCCCCGAGGGCTACGACCTCACCACCTGGTGCGTCAACGAGTCCCTCAAGCTCATCCAAAAGCGCGATCCCGAGGCCCCGCTCTTCTTGTGGGTCTCAGTGGTCGATCCGCACCCGCCCTTCACCCCGCCCAAGCTGTACTACGACCGCTACATGGCCCGCGCCGACGACATACCCGAGCCCTTCATCGGCGACTGGGCCAGGCAGTTCGACCAACCCAACCTCGGCCTCAACATCCAACCCGTCGATATCAACTTGCCCGACGCCTGGATGCGCCGCATGCGTGCCGCCTACTACGGGCTCGTCAATCACATCGACGACCAGGTCAATCGCCTGTTTCGCGCGCTCTCCCAGGCCGGCATGTGGCGGGACACCGTAGTCCTCTACACCAGCGACCACGGCGAGATGCTGGGCGATCACAACCTCTTTCGCAAGACCTGGGCACACCAGCCCTCGGCCAACATCCCATTCATCCTGCGCCTCCCCGAATGGCTCGAACCGCAGCACGGCGCCGTGATCGATCAGCCGGTCGGCCTCCAGGACGTCATGCCAACCCTGCTGGACGCGGCTGGCGTCCCAATCCCGGACTCAGTCGACGGCCGCAGCGTCCTCCCGCTCGCTCGCGGCGACCAAACGTCCTGGCGCCCCTTCCTCCACGGCGAGCACCATGGCGGCCGACGCGGCCGCAGCAGCGCACGCTGGTCGGAATACGCGCCGGCCCATCAGTACCTGACCGATGGCCGCGAAAAATACATCTGGTACCCCGCGGACGGCCGCGAGCAATTCTTCGACCTGGCACGCGACCCGCACGAGCTCCACAACGCGGCAGACGACCCCGCCGCCGCATCCCGCGTGGCCCTCTGGCGCCAACGCATGCTGGACCAGCTACGCAACCGCCCGGAAGGGTTCGTCGACGGTCAGCGTCTCGTGGCAGGACGCCCGCAACTCCTGCCCGACCAGATCCGCCCCGACCTCAACCGCCGGGACAGCTCGTAGTCGCTATCCGCGGCAGTCCCCTAGCGCCACTACCCGAGCAGATTTCAGGCCCGCGCGCGTCGCGCGGTATCGTCAGTGCAATCTGGTGCCGTGTGCGCCACGCAGGGAGTCTCCGCCATGCTGAATTCCGGCGATTTCACGCTCCTGTTCTGGGACGACAACTACCTGAGTCGATGGAACAACTGCCGGCGGGGCCTCGGTCAGCCGGAGCTTGTACCTGAGGCCACCCTCGAAGAGCCCGGCTTCTGGCTGGGCTCCGGCTACCCCACCGCCTTCAAGCACGAATCCGGCGTCTGGCGCATCCTCTACAACGGCAAGTCCGTCGTCCCCGAGGAACAGCCCGACAGCTACGCCCTCGTGGCCGAGAGCGACGACGGCATCCACTGGGAAAAGCCCGATCTGACCGATCGTGTTCCGCTGCCGGACCGCCGGTACCCCAACCAGGTGCTGTCCAAGTCGGAGGACTTCCACCAGTGGGACTGCTACTTCGACGAGCGCGCCGAAGACCCGAACGAGCGCGTCAAGGGCTTTGCGGTCGGCAAGGGCAACCACCTGTGGACCTCGCCCGAGGGCCTGAACTGGACCCGCGTCGAAGGCGTCGAATGGCGCAAGCACAGCCCCGATCCGCCCAGCACCGCCTATTGGAACCACGTGCGCGACTGCTACGTCATCAGCGCCCGCCCCGCGCCCCACGCGCACCCGCGACGAGTGGCCCTGTCCGAGACCAAGGACTTTCGCACCTACAGCGAGCCTGAACTGGTGCTCGCCACCGACGCCCTCGACACTCCGCTGGCCGAGATCTACGGCATGGTCGCGTTCCCCTACGCCGACAAGTTCGTCGGCTTGGTCTGGATCTATCACACCGATCCCGTCCCCCTGGTCAAGTACTGGGGCGGTAAGACCGACTGCCAGTTGGCCTACAGCTACAACGGCTGGCACTTCAACCGCTCCATCCGGGAGCCCTTCATCCCTAACGCCGAACAGGGCGAATACGGCGCCGGAACCATGCGCCCGCACAGCCTCGTCGTCGACGACGACAACCAGATCCGCATCTACTCCAGCGCCTCCAAGCTCGAACACGGCTACCACATCAATCCCCATGTCGGACCCAAGCGACTCGAGCGCGGCCCCGCCGGCGAGGGCAACGACACCGGTGCCCTCCTCATGCACAAGCTGCGGCTGGACGGGTTCTACTACGTCGAGTCCTGCTTCGGTCCGGGCATGATCGGCACCCGCTCCCTCTATTGGCAGGGCGGCGAGGCCAGGTTCAACATCCAGTCCGGTCTCGAAACCCGCGTCCAGGTCACCGACCCGACCGGCGAAGTGATTGAGGGCTACGGCTACGACGACTGCCAGCCCTTTACCGGCGACGCGCTCGACTGGTCGCCCCGCTGGACCGGCGGACGCGGCCTTGCGTCGTTCACCGGCCAGGCAATCCGCCTCGAGATCGAAATGAACAACGCCCGCATCTACGCCATCCGCGGTGACTTCCTGCCGCTCTCCGGCCGAGAACTGCGCACGTTCATGACGCAGGGCGAGAAGCCAATCCCGCGCCCCGGCTTCTAGGATGAAGCGGGTTCAGGGCGCCTCTACGAAGGCTCTGTTCTGCTGATCCAGTCTGGGATTGCGACAATGCCCCGAGCATTCCGAGTCGGGCGATCGGGCGCGTCGTTCAGCGCACCCAAAGAGAGGCGATAGCCGTGGCTGACGCAGCGACACGCATCCGGATCGTGGTCAACGGCGACCTGGGATCGCCCGCGCAATTGGCCCTGGATCGGCTCCATCAGGCGCTCAGTGAAGGCGGATACGCCATCGTTGACGCCGATGCTGAAATCACGATCCAGGTCGGAACGGCAGCTACGGCCCAACCGGCGGCTCTGCTGGACGCGTCCGGAGCGGCGCTGAACGAAGCGCCCGAATCCCTCGCCTTCGCTTTCTCCCATGGAACCCTGGCAGTCGGCGGTTCCGACGACCGCGGCCTCGCCTACGCCCTTCGCGAAGCCGCTCGCCGCATCGAGCTCGCCCCCACGGAACTGGACTGGGCAGCCACCTTCCCGCCCACCAGCGAATCACCCTTCCTCCGCAAGCGCAGCGTCTGCATCTTTCCCCACAACCAAGCCGTGGACGGCCCCTGGTACTTCAACCCGGAGTTCTGGCAGGCCTACTTCGACAAGCTCTCGCTCTACCGCTTCAACGCCTTCAGCCTCACCTTCGGCCACCAGACCGCCTACCTGGTGCCTCCCTATGCCTTCCTGGTCCCGATGCCTGAGTTCCCCGATGTCACCGTTCCCAGCCTGACCGAAGAGCAGCGCGAACGAAACCTCGCCACCCTCCGGATGATCTCGCGCACCGCCGTCGAGCGCGGCATCGACTTCACCTTTGGCGTCTGGCAGCAGCACAGCTACGAGTACGGCGAATCGCTGGTCGAGGGCCTTTCGCTCGACATCCTGGCCGACTATTGCGAGCTCGGCATGGCCAAAGTCCTCAAGGCCTGCCCGGACATCTCCGGCGTCCAGCTACGCGTGAATTCCGAGTCCGGCATCGAGGCCGAGGACAGCCCCGCCTTCTTCCGCTCGATCTACAGCGGCGTCGTGGCGGCCGGACGCAAAATCGAAATCGACTGTCGCGCCAAGGCCATCGCCGACGACACCTGGGAAGGCGCGCTGGATACCGGCCTGCCCACCACCGTCTCCACCAAGTTCTGGTGCGAACACCAGGGCATGCCCTACTCCGCCGGTCTCTTGCAGGACTTCGACCGCATGGACCGTCGTCACTCCTACGGCGACCTGCTCAAGTACCCGCGTGAATACGAGTTCCTGCTCCGCATGTGGAACCTGGGCACCAACAAGTTCACCCTCTGGGGCGACCCGGCCTGGGTTACGCGCTACGCCGAGAGCTGCGCCCTCGGGGACTCAATGGGCTTCGAGGTCTGCGCGCCCCTGTCAAACAAGGGCTTCCGCAACGTCGGCGGCGCCTGGCCGCTCTTCCAGCCCGACGACATGCACTGGTACGAGTTCGAAGACGAGCGCTACTGGTTCTGGTACCTCCTCTTCGGCCGCCTCGGCTACGACCCCTCGTGCGACTCCGCTGCGTGGGAGCGCGAGTTCAAGCACCGCTTCGGATCGGACGCCGGTGCCGACGTACTGGCCGCCGTTTCGGAGAGCTCCCACTACCTCCCGTTCATCACCGCCGCCCACCTTCCCTCGGCCAGCGTCTTCGGCTGGTGGGCCGAGCGCGACACCGGCGGTCTGCTCGACGCCTACCTCGAAGTCGAACCCAGCGATCTGGCCGGTTTCTACGGCGCAAGCGAGTACGTCGAGGACTATCTGGCGGACGCCGTTCGAGCCAAGCTCACCCCGCTACAGATCGCCGAACGCCTCGAGCGGCACGCCAACGCCGCCGAAGCCGCGCTGAATCGCGCCGATGGCGCGGTTAGTGGAGAGGCGCGCGCCGAATACCGTGGCATCGAAGCGGATGTCCGCCTCTGCTCCGGCCTCGCCCGCTACCACGCCCACAAGCTCCGCGCGGGCCTGGACCTCGCGTTCTTCTACGTGGCCGGCGCCGCCGATCGCCTGCGGTCGGCCAGGGTCCACATGCAGTCGGCCCGCGACCAGTGGCAAGCCATCGTCGACCACACCGACGGCCTCTACGACGACGAGATGATCTTCGGCCCCGTCAAGGACGAAGCCGGCACCTGGAAGCGCCTGACGCCCTACCTCGACCACGACCTCGCCCGGCTGGACGAAGTGCAGGATGTCTTCGAACGCTTCGGCCTCTTCGCCCACGGTTTCGACTTCGGCGCCGAACCTGTCGACCCGCGTCCCTGGATCCCCCGAACCATGCAGTCCGCCTGGGTCGAACGACGCTTCCGCGCCGTCTCGCCCGACGTCCAGTACACGCCCACGCGCGGCATCGGCTGGAAGATGACGCGCGACATCCGCGCCTTCAGCCCACCGCTCCCCGACAACGGCGACCTGCTGGGCCGCAATCGGGAACCCGGCGATCTTCCCCTCCGCCTCCTGGAAGACGACTTCCAGCACCGCGGACCCAATCCCGGCTACGTCGAGCACACCTTCCGCACCGACGTGGCGCCCGGCCTCTACGACGTAACGGCCGTCATGGGCGACACCTCGCCCGATGCCGTTGACCGCGGCCCCATGTGGCTCACCTTCCAGGGCCGTCACCAGACCGAACGCTTCACTATCCCCTCCGGCCAGGTCGTCCGGAAGACCCAGCGTTGCAACATCGCCAACGGTCGTCTCGAGTTGGAAATCAACTCCCACCCCGCCTCCGACTGGGTTATCAACGCCCTCGTCGTCCGCGAGGCCGCGCCCCAGATCGGCCACGTCCCTATCCGAACCGCGGCCCCCGGCCCCCTCAACCTGGCCGCCACCGTCACCGCGCCCGACGGCGTGGACAACGTTGCCTTGGTTTGGCGCTCGGGCGACGGACCCTGGCAGCGCTCACCCATGTCCGCCGACGGCGATGTCTACACGGCCGGCATCACGCTCCCTGCCGAGCACGACGCCGCCTACTATATCGAAGCCACCGACGCCAACGGCGAAACCCGCACCTGTCCCTCCGCCGGCGCCAACGCCCCGCAATCCCTGGCCGTCGGAGACTCGGCAGCTGCCCCCTCGGTCGACGTGGAACGCGCCGCTCTCGCCGTCCCCGGCCAGGACCTCACCGTCACCGCCCGCGTGGACTGCGACGGGGAACTGCGGTCGGTAACCCTCTACTACCGCGACCTCAACCAGCGCGAACTCTACACACCGGTTCCCATGCAGCAGACCAACGGTGCCTGGTCGGCCACCATCCCTGGCATGGACATCGTTCGGGACTGGGATCTCATGTACTACGTCGAGGCCATCGACCGTCTCGGCAACGGCTCAATCGGACCCGACCTTGACGTCGAGACCCCCTACGTCGTGGTTCCCGTTCAGCGCTAGACGCCCAATGTCACCCTTCAGCCTGGGAGCGCGTACGATAGGCGCCGTCGGCCAAGCCAGGGAGTTCCGCATGCCGGCCAACAAGCTGCGGAAAGTCGTTCCTCGACGCCGCGTCGTAGCCCTGCTCGCCACCGGCCTCCTGCTGGCGGCCTGCGGCGGCGAGGAAAAGAAGAGCGGGTCGTTCAAGATGCACAAGACCATCGGCGACGGGCCGGGTATGTAGCGCAGTAAACGCGGCTGGGCGGGCCGCTCCTGGCACACATGCTTGGCACCGTACACAGTTGCGCGATCACCGGCCTTGACGGCGTCGTCCTCGATGTCGAGGCCGACATCAGTAACGGTCTGCCCAAACACAACGTCGTCGGCTTGCCCGACGCCGCCGTGCAAGAGGCCCGCGAGCGCACCCGCAGCGCCATCCGCAACAGTGGTGCCGTCTTCCCCGAGCGCCGCCTCACCGTAAACCTGGCTCCTGCCGACATCCGCAAGGAAGGCCCCGTCTACGACCTGCCCATGGCTGTGGCCATCCTGGCCGCGACCGGCCAGCTCGAGGGCTTCGACGACAACCAGGCCGTCTACCTGGGCGAGCTCTCGCTGGACGGCGGCGTTCGCCACACCCACGGCGTCCTCCCCATGGTCGCCGCCGCCCGCGACGCCGGCGTGGACAAGGCCTTCGTCCCGGCCGTGGACGGCGCCGAAGCCGCTGTGGTCGAGGGCATATCCGTCTACCCCGTCGAGTCCCTCCAACAGCTCATCGCTCACTACATGGGCCTGATTCGCATCGAACCCCTGCCCGTCACCGAAATGTCGACCGGGTCCGCCAGCTATCCGGTCGACTTCGCCGACGTCCGCGGCCACGAACACGCCAAGCGCGCCCTCGAAGTCGCCGCCGCCGGCGCCCACAACGTCCTCATGGTCGGCCCGCCCGGCTCCGGCAAGACCCTGCTCGCCCGCGCGTTGCCCTCCGTCCTCCCGCCCATGACCCTCGATGAGGCCATCGAGGTCACCAAGATCTACAGCATCGCCGGCCAGCTGCGCGACGGCACCGGCCTCGTCGTCGAGCGCCCCTTCCGCGCTCCCCACCACACCGTCACCTACGCCGGCATGGTCGGCGGCGGTACCTCGCCCCGCCCCGGCGAAATCAGCCTCGCCCACCGCGGCGTCCTGTTCCTTGATGAATTCCCCGAGTTCGGCCGCCAGACCCTCGAGTCCCTGCGCCAACCCCTCGAAGACGGCCACATCACCATCACCCGCGCCGCCTACAGCGTCGACCTGCCCGCCCGCTTGATGCTGGTCGCCGCCATGAACCCCTCGCCATCCGGCTTCGCCGCCTCCGACGGCCCCGGCAGCGGCATGAGCGCCGAGGCCGCCCGCCGCTACCGCAACCGCATATCGGGCCCACTGCTCGACCGCATCGACGTCCACATCGACGTCCCCCGTCTCGAATACGCCAAGATGGCCGACGAAACCGAGCGCGAACCCTCGTCCCACGTCCAGGCCCGCATCGCCCGGGCGCGCAAGATCCAGGAAGACCGCCTCGCCCCCCACGGCTTCTTCACCAACGCGGAACTCACCGCTCGCCTGATCTCCCGCATCTGCGCCCTCGAACCCGACGCCGAACGCCTTCTGCAAAGCGCCCACGACCGCCTGTCCCTCAGCGGCCGCGGCCACCACCGCGTCCTCAAGCTCGCCCGCACCATCGCCGATCTCTCGGAAAGTGAATCAATCCGCATTGAGCACCTGGCCGAAGCCCTGCAATACCGCCCCATGCTCGACGAAACCTAGGCCGAGCCGCTCCGAACTAGCCCTGTGCCTCCGCCAGCCGCGCAATCGGCCGTTCGTTGATCGGCAGGTGAATCAGCGCCGCAGCAATCCCAAGAATGATCCCGGCGATCCACATCCCGTCGTAGCTTCCCGTCGCCTCGTAGATTCCACCGGCGAGCCAGATGCCCGAGAACGACCCGAGCTGATGCGAAAGAAACACAAACGAAAACAGCGTGGCCAGGTACCGCACCCCGAACACCCGCGCCACGATCGCGTTTGTTAGCGGCACCGTCGCCAGCCACAACAATCCCATGAGCGAGGCAAACATGTACGCCACCGGCTCCGTCTTCGGCAGCAGCAGGAATGCGGCAATCACCGCGGCCCGGCTTGCATAGATGAAGCTCAGGCTCAGCCGTCGACTCAGGTGCGTCCCCGCCATACCTGACAGAAACGACCCGGCGATATTGAAAAACCCGATCAGCGAAAGCGCAATCGCGCCCACGCGCGGCTCGAATCCCAGGTCCAGCATGTACGCCGGCAAGTGCACCGTGATGAACGCCACGTGAAACCCGCACACAAAGAATCCCATCGTCAGCAGTAGATAGCCCCGGTGTCCTACCGCTTCCCGGATCGCCGCGCCCACGCTCTCCTTGGCCGTCTGCTCGGCCGCCACCTCGGGGTTCCCCGGAAGCAGGAACGCCAGTGGCACGATGGCTAGAAACCCCACCGCCAGGATCAGCAGCGCGTCGCTCCATCCAAACGCGCTGATGAACCCCTGCGTAATCGGTGAGAAGATCACCTGGCCCAGCGATCCGGCCGCCATCCCCAGTCCCATCACCAGAGGCCGCCGTTTCGGCTCCACCATCCGCGCCATGGTGGCTATGACGAGCGAAAACGACGTGAAGGCATTAGTGCCGCCAACCAGCAGCCCTGCCACCAGCAGGAAGACCAATGCCGACTCAACCAGCGTCATGAGCCACAGGCCCAGCGCATAGGCAACGGCGCCGGCCACCATCACCCGCACCGGTCCGAACCTATCCGACGAGGCCGCCGCCAGCGGCAGCACCACCCCGAACGTCAGTTGCTGCGTCGCCATCGCCACGCTGAACGCCTCGCGCGACCAGCCCCGCGCCTCGGTCATCGGCGGCAGGAACAGCCCGAATATTGAACGCGTACCAAACCCGATCACCGCAATCAGCGCGCACGCCGCAATCACCAGCAGCGGCGTCTGCCACCGCGCAAGTCCGTTGGACACCTGGGTCCCTGCCGCCGCCGAACCCATGACTAGCGTTGACGTCGCGACATTATGTCAAGTAATGGCTCGGCCAATTGCCCAAGATCCCTACCGCAGAATGCGCTGATCAATTAGATCCCTGCCGCCCACGCTGTGCTCGATGCTCGCCCCTCGAAACTCCTTCACCTTGAGCTCGGCCAGCGCATTCACGACCATGTACTGCGTCGGCAAGTCCTCCCAGCGCGCGCGCTGAAACGTCACGCTGCCTTCCCCCTGCCAGCGTTGCGCTTCGCTCACGGGCGGATTCGCCGGACTCAGCACCGCATACGCCGCGTCCGCTTCGCCCCAGTCGCCCGTCTTGGGCACGTACTTGTAGTGCAGCGTCCCCGTCAGCGAACCGTCGTCTGGGGAAGCAGCCGGTCCCGCCGCAGGCTCTTCCACCGCCACCATATTCGCAAGGCGCAGGTCCATGAACCGGAACCCCAACCAGCTCGCCGTGCACTGCGTCTCGCCCCCGTGAATCACCGGCTCGGGCAATTCGCAGTAAATCTTCGAGAACCCCAGTTGCTCCCGCCCCGTCAGAATCGGGTCCGTCAGGTTCTCCCACAGCACCAGCAGCAGCGGCCCGGTCGCCTGGTCCTGTGATCCGTTGAACCTGGCCTGAAACGTCACCCCCAGCGTGTTGTACCCGCGCCCCGCCAGCCAGTCGATCTCGGTCATGTAGCTGGCCGAAACCGTCACCACCGGCTCCCCGACCTGCTCGAATCCCGGCGGCAGTAGCGCCTCCAGCTGCGCCCGCTCCGACAGAAAGCTGACCGAATACCGCCGCGACTTCCGTTCATCGACGTCGAACGCCCCCATCTCGCCGCCCGGCCCCTGTCGCGGACCGCTCATCGGCCCGAAGTGCGTCGGCATCAGGTACATCGTCTTCGGCTTCAGGTCGTACGGCATTCAGTCATCCTCGGAAAGTGGCCCCAGGTCCGGCTCCTGCAGCAGATCATGAGCCAGCAGCGGCTGCGCGGCAAAGAGGCCCCCGTCCACCGGCAGCGTCACGCCCGTCACCCAGCGCGACTCGTCGCTCGCCAGGTACACCGCCGCCCAGGCAATGTCCCACGGCGTCCCCTCGGTTCCCAGCGGACTCACCCGCCGCCGCAGTTCACGGTGCTCCGGTTTGATCCTCGACTGATACGCCGACTGCAAGTGCCCCGGCACGATGCAGTTGGCCCGAATCCTTTCGCGTCCATGAAAGGCCGCCGTGTTGCGCGTCAGGATCGGCAGCGCGCCCTTCGTCACCGAATACGCCACCCCCCGGTGCCGCGCTCCCGCGATTCCGTCAATCGACGACACGTTGATGATCGAACCGCCACCCGACGCAATCATCGCCGGGATCGCGTGCTTGCTGGCCAGCACCGCGCTCTTCAGGTTCAGATCGAACGCCCGCATCAACACGTCCTCGTCAATCTCCGCCACGCCCTTCCGCAGGTCGTGCCCGCCCCAGCGAAACCCCAGGTTGTTCATCAGCACGTGCAGCCCGCCATAGCGTTCCACCGCCGTCGCCGCCATCGCCTGGCAGTCGTCGCCTGAAGTCGCATCGCCAGTGAAAACCGATGCCTCGCCGCCTTCTTCCAGGATCGCGTCCACCGTCCGCTGCGCATTCTCGGCGGCAATATCCGCCACCAGCACCCGCGCACCCTCCCGCGCCATGCACACGCAGGATGCCCGTCCGGTCCCGATCTCTCCGGGCTGGCTCCCGCCGCCCGTGACCACGGCCACCTTGCCCGCCAGCCGCCCTCCACTCATTGGCGACCCCGCCGACCGCAAGCGGCTTGACTCTGAGCGTGCACGTCAGTCCTGCTCCAACTGGAGAACATGGCCTAAGCCTACGCTGCCCGCCATCCGTCTCTCGCGCCCTGCCCTTGACGCGCGGGCCCCACCGGTCCAGATTGCGCGGTGACTGCCAGCGAATAAACACCCCACCGGCCGCACGGCGGGCGGTAAATGGACGGAAGGTACTGATATGCGCGTAGGCGTGGCCGGAGTCGGCCGCATCGGGCGCCCGCACGCCGAACGGCTCGTGGCGCATCCGGAAGTGTCGGAGGTGCTGCTCCAGGACGCCAGCACGGAACTTGCTACATCCGTCGCCAGCGACTTGGGCCTTCGCTCCGTAGCTGGCTACGACGAACTGCTCGCCTCCGTCGACGCTGTCCTGATCGCCGCCACCACCACCGCCCACGCCGAACTCCTGCAAGCCGCCGTTGAAGCCGGCATCCCCACGCTCTGCGAAAAGCCCATCTCGCACGACCTCCAGCGATCGCGCGAGGTCGTTGCCCTCATCCACCAGCGCAACGTCCCCGTGCAGATGGGCTTCCAGCGCCGCTTCGATCCCGGCTTCCAGGCCGCCACCGACTTGGTCGCTGCCGGAGGGCTGGGAACGCTCTACACCTTTCGCACCGTCGGCCACGACCCCGAACCCGCCACCGAGGCCTACATCGCCGGCTCCGGCGGCATGTTTCGCGACTTCAGCGTCCACGACTTCGACGCCATCCGTTTCGTCACCGGCGAAGAGGTCGTCCAGGTCTACGCCCAGACCGCCGTCCGCAAGTGGGACGTCTACGGTCGCTTCGACGACTGCGACACGGCGATAGCAACCTGCACCCTCTCCGGCGGCGCCCTGGGTCTGCTCAGCTACACCCGCCACAACCCGCTCGGCTACGACATTCGCATGGAACTGTTTGGCTCCCGCGACAGCGTCGTGGTCGGCTGGGACCCTCGCGCCCCCCTCCGCTCGCTGGAGCCCAGCGGCCCGCCGCTCGGGGCGAATCCCTACCCCGACTTCCACGACCGTTTCGCCCTCGCTTATGCCGCCGAGGTCGATGCCTTCCTGGATGTAGCCCGCGGCCGCCAGCCTTCGCGCAGCACCGCCGACGACGCCGTCGAAGCCCTCCGCGCCGCCATCGCCTGCGACATCTCCAGCCGCGAAGGCCGCCCCGTCGCGCTTACCGAAGTCCCTTAGGAAACCGCTGCAAGGAGCCCCGCGTTTCCGAAATGCGGCCGCTCTTTCTCCCTCTCCCTCTGGGAGAGGGTTGGGGTGAGAGTCTTCCGGGCACCCAACTACGGGTTACGCAAAAGCCTCGTCAGGGAGACCTGATTCGGCCCAAGCTACAGGCCAACCTCAATCCGCCTGGCGCGTGAACCCCAACTCCGCCAGCACCGACTTCCGCACCTTGCACACCATCGTGTACGCCGGGTCGAACATGTTCCCCACGTCGTACTCCACGAACCGCCCCAGCAGCATGTGCGCCTCGCGCGTCGTCAGCCCGTAATCCGTTTCCAGCCACGAGACCATCTCCGTCGTCGCGTGCTGCACCGCCTGGTCCAGCGGCCGCACGTTCCCGCACGCCATCAGGAACGTCTCGTCCTCCGCGCGCGGCCACCCGATCGTCTTGCCCTTGATCAGGTCCAGGCTGAACCGCACGTCCAGCGAAATCTCGACGCCCGTGCCGTCCATCTCCCCGTCACCTTGCAGCGCGTGCCCGTCGCCCAGGAAGAACAGCGCCCCGTCGGCGAACACCGGCAGGTACACCGTCACGCCGGGCTTGATCCCGTTGTAATCCATGTTCCCGCCGTGGGCTGCCGAGGTCATCGTGCTGATGGCCTCCCCGATGTCCGGCGCCACGCCCACCGTTCCCAGCATCGGGCGCAGTGGCAGCGGCTGTCCGGTCAGGCGGTTTTCAGGATCGACCAGCGTTACCGTGCCCGCCTCCACGTCCACGTCCCACCAGGCCAACTCGACGTCGCCGTCCAGATCCGCCTCGTACCCGAAGTCCAGCACGTTCGGCGCCAGCCGCGCCGTCGTCCAGCCCATTCGCCGGTTCGGCGCCACTTCGTGCACCTGCAGCACCAGCGTGTCGCCGGCTTCGGCGCCATTCACATAGAACGGACCCGTCTGCGGATTCGGTCGTCCCGCTCGCTCCACCCGCTCGTGATCGAACCCACGGGCGTCGACCGTCGTCGTCGAAATCGAATCACCCGCCTCGACATGCAAAGCCGGCGGATGCGTCCCCATCGTGTTGTAGTACGTCGTCGGCGAAAACTCGTGGTGTGTCATGCTCAGCCTTCACTTAACGCGGGAGGGGAGTCTGGCCCGCAGTTTGGAGCATCTAACCGCTCGCAGGCCAGCCCAGGCCCTCGGAATACGTCTGGTGTCGCAACTATGCGCTGGCGAAGAGCCGGCGCGGCCGGCTACCCGCGAAGGCTGCTCCAGGGTGCCTGATCGGCGACCTCGTCCACTTCGTAGCCGATTTCACCGACGCACGGCCCCAGGATCGCAAGCACCTTGGCCGGTTCGTCGCCCTCGTTAAAGGTGGCGTGCACGCAGTCGGCCGGGATATACACGGCGTCGCCCGGATTCAACATCCGCCGCTCCTGGTCCACCCACTGCTCCACCGTGCCCTTCACGCACACGATCGACTCTTCCTGGTCCGGATGCTTGTGAAAGTCGTGCCCGTTGCCCGGCAGCAATTCCACGTCGATCACTGTCAGGTACTTGCTCCCGGTCACCGGCGGATTGCTCAGCCACCCCAGCGATCCCCAGTCCAGTTGATCGCGTGGTGTCTCTGACTGAATGAGAAATCGCTTCATGATTAGCTCCGCGGAACACGGCCACACGCCGACAGTCTGCGATAGTACAGCGCAAGCATCATTGGTCAGCCATCGGGCATCTGGAGGCTGCGGGCTATGCGATCAGTCATCTGTGTCAACAAACGTTTCGACGCCGCGTGGCCCTTTGCGGCCGACTACTGGCACCAGTGCTGGCAACGCCAGGGCGACTGCGAGTTCTATCGCACCGAGGATCCTGAAGCCCGCGCCCCGCAACTCGTCCCGGATCCGGCTTCCGTCCAGCGCCTGGCGCTCCTCGGATTGCCCGCCGCCGCCCAGGACCTTGAGCCGTTCAGCGCACTCGAAGAGTGCTTCCACCCACGCTACTTGCTCACCAACTGGTGGGGTGACTCAACGACCGATGGCATCGAAGCGGCCATCGCCCGCGGCGTCAGCTTCATCCCCCACCGGCTCGATGTCTACTGGGGACAGTCCGTGGCCGAATACGGGTTGGGACTCACCCTGGCCGCGCTCCGCCGCACCCCGCAGACCTACACCGACATGCAGCGCGGGCACGAAACCTGGAAGTACCGCCCGGAGGTCGGCCGCCCGGGCCAGCGCGGCGAGCAATACGGCGACGACCCTCGCTTCACCAGCGGCACCCTGGCCGGCAAGCGCGTGCGCGTGGTCGGCGCCGGCAACATCGGCGCCCGTTACGCCTCCTTTTGCGCGGCCGTCGGTGCTGGCGTCGCGATCTGGGACCCCTACGCGCCCGACGCCACCTTCGCTGCGGCTCGCGTCCGGCGCTGCTTCCACCTTTCCGAACTCGTCAGGGACTCGGAGATCTTCGTCCCGATGCTCCCGCTCACCGACAACACGCGCGGCCTCATAACGGCCGACTTGATTGACGCCCTACCCCACGGCTCGCTGGTCGTGCAGGTCACCCGAGCCGCCGTCTGCGACACCGACGCCCTTTATCGCCGCGTCCTCAACGATGAGCTGGCACTGGCTGCCGACGTCTTCGCCGAAGAACCCGTCCCCCTCGACTCGCCGCTCCTCGGCCGCCACAACGTCGTCCACACCCCCCACAACGCCGGCCGCACCCGCGATGCCAACCACGCCTGGGTCGACGACCAGATCGCCCGCTTCAAGCCGCGCGCGTAGTTCCGGCTGATTGGCAGGCGCTCTAGGCCGAGCGGAGCCGTGCGCCTGTGGCTATCCCTTGATTCCGGTCAGCGTGATCCCGCGGACGAAGTGCTGCTGGGCAAAGAAGAAGATGGCGATGATCGGGGCGACGGCGATCAATGCAACGGCCATTTGCAGGTGTAGCTGCGGTTGTTCCCACATCCCGGCCTGGAAAAACCGCAGGCCGACAGCAAAAGTCATGCGTTCGGGAGTGTTCAGATAGATGAACGGCTCGAAGAACTCATTCCAGTTGCTGATGAACGAGAAAACCGCCACCGTGGCGATGGCCGGCTTCGAGAGCGGGAAAATAATCGTGAACATGACGCGCAGCGGCGAAGCGCCGTCAATTGCGGCGGCATCGTCGAGTTCGCGCGGAATCGTGCGGAAGAACTGCCGCAGAATGAAGATAAAGAAAGCCGATCCCCCAATCATCGGGACGACAAGCGGCAGTAGCGTGTCCAACCAGCCGAGGTCGCGAAAGATGATGACCTTCGGAATGATTGTCACGTGTTGTGGAAGCATCATGGTCGATATGACAAGCAGAAACAGCACGTCGCGAATCGGGTACTCAGTGCGAGCGAATCCGAAGGCGACGACCGCGCTCACAAAGGTCAGCAGCACCACGCCCAGGACCGTCACGATTGTCGAGTTGGCGATCCACCAGACAATTGGGCCGGTCTCCCACACTTCGGTATAGCTTGACCAATTCGGCGGCAAAGGGAAGAACGGCGGCGGATCCTCATAGAATTGGTCGATCGTCATGAATGACGATCGCACCATCCAGGCGAACGGAAACCCGTATATCGCGCTGCCGGCGATCAACATTGCATAGACCAGCAGGCGCCAGGCCGGACGCAATATGCGGGCACGCCAGCCGCGTATGGTTACCGACGACTGCATGCCCCTACCCAGGTTGGCATCCGCGGGCGCTCGCTCGGAGAGAAGGGCCATCAGCGATTACCCCGACTCGTCGTATTCGTAGTAGACCCATCGTCGGGCTATAGCGAACTGTATGAGGGTGAAGATCAGAATGATCACAAACAGCACCCAGGCAATGGCCGATGCGTACCCCATTTGGAATATCAGGAATGCCTTGCGGTAGAGGTAGAGCAGGACAAATAGCGTCGCGTTTGCCGGTCCGCCCCCGGTCAGGATCAACGCCTGCGTAAAGACCTGCCACGAACCAATGATCCCGAGCACGAGCGTGAGAAAAATCGTTGGCGTCATCATCGGAACCGTCACATGCCACAGCTTCCGCAGGTGACCCGCGCCGTCAATCGACGCCGCCTCATACAGATGTTGCGGTATCCCCTGCAAGCCGGCCAGGTAGAGAATCATGGTTGTACCGACTGTCCAGAAGCTCATGATGATCAGGCTAGGCATCGCCCATTGGGTCGACGTCAGCCACTGTGGTCCCGGAATACCAAAGATCCCCAGCACCTGGTTCAATATCCCGTTGGGCTGCAGAATCACGAGCCACAACATGATCGTTGCGACACCTGCCGTAATCGACGGAAGGTAGAAGAGCGTGCGAAACAGCGGCATTCCCTTGACCTGCTGATTGAGCAGAATGGCAATGAAAAACGCGATAATCATCACGCCTGGAACATGGAAGACCGTGTAGTACAGCGTGTTGAAAACACTTTTAAGAAAGACCTCATCGGAAGCCAGATCGACGTAGTTCTCGAACCAGATCATGTTCGGAAAGTCTCTGAATCGGTAGTCGGTAAGGCTTAGCCAGAATGACGCCCCGAATGGAACGACGATAAACAGCACGAACTGAATCAACCAGGGAACGGCAAATAGGATGCCGCTCCACTGCTGCCAAACCGTCCGTCGCATCTAGCTGTCCAATGCATTGACGGGGCCGAGTGCCGGACTCGGCACTCGGCCCCGTTCGCGTCTATGCAGACACGTTCCGTGTCAAACGGCTCGCCCTGCTCACTACGCCTCGGCCAAGCTGGCCATGTACTCGTTCGTGTCCTCGGCTAGGTCGAGGATCGCGTCGATCGGCGGCTTCTCGCCGATCCAGGCGGTCTCGGTCTCAGCCGAAATGATGTTCCAGAACCACTCCGACCAGCCGTCGAAGCAGTGGTTCCCGTACACATTCGAGTGGAACAGGTTGTTGTTAATGATCTGCATGTTCTGCGGCATGTCCCGACCAGGGATCGGATCCAGCCACGCGCCGCTGTTGATGATCTCCTTGGTGGTCGGAACCGCGCCGCGCCACTCCGCAACCAGCGCCTGGAAATCGTCACCGGAGAGGAATGCCGCCAGCGTGACGGTGTTCTCCTCCGACCCGCGGTGCTGGGAGTAGCGCGTGATGAAGTGGCCCAACTGGTTGTTGATGTACCAGTTCTCGCCGCCCGGCGGCTTCGGCGTCGGCATGATCTCCAACTGGAAGCGACCCTTGATGATCGCGTCGTAGTTGCCCGGCGTGTGAATGCCGCCGTGCAACATGCCGATCCGCCCCGCCAGGAACGGGTTGCTGACGCCCTCGATGCCGAGCGACGCAATCTCGGCCGGCGGTGGTGCCACGCCGTCGACGTGGATGTAGTTCATCCAGCGCTCGAAAGATTCGACGCTTCCCGGCGTGTCGAATCCCGCCGTCAGGTACGGACGGTCGACTTCCCTGAAGTGCTTGCCGCCGGCCTCGGCGATTCGCTCAAATAGCTGCACCTCGGTGTTGTTTCGGTTCCACGTCCCGAACTGCGGAAGCTCCGCGTCGGTCATCTGCTTCAGCGCCTCGTCCTGGACCTCCCAGGTCCAGGACTCGTCCGGGTGTGCGAGCCCGGCGCCTTCCAGAATGTCCACGTTGTAGTACCAGCCGCCCACGCTCCCGATCATGAACGGGAAGGCGTAGAACTGACCGTCGATGCCGACCGTCCAGACGCTCGGACGGTCCGGGTGGAGGCGCTCCAGCAGCACGTAGTCGTCAAAGTCCACGCCCAGCTTCGGCGCGATGTCGTTCAGCGGCAGCAGGTTCCCCTCGAACTGGAACATCTGCCCGCCGTTCATCACCAGCAGGTCGCCCACCGTGCCGGCGGCGAACATGATGGCGCTCTTCTCCTGGTAGAAGCGCGGAGGCAGTGGAATCAGGTCGTATTGGATCTCCGGGTGCTTCTTGTCGAAGATCTCAAGCCCGACCTTCATCGTTTCCCAGCGGTTGCCGCGCGACCAGTAGTTCATGAACTGAATGGGTGGCTGCGGCCCCTTCTGCGGCATCGCCTCCACGATCTTCTCGACCTGGACCGTCTTCGTCACGACTTTCTCGACCACCCGCTCGACCGGGACTTCCTTGACGACTTGCTGCGTGACGACTTCCTTGACCGGAACCTGGACTTCCTTGACGACCGTCTTCTCGATCGGGACTTCCTTCTCGACGATCTTCTCGACCTCTACGACCTGGGTCTCCCCACAGGCGGCAAGTACGGCGGCCGCCGACGCGCCAAAGGCGCCGACTCCCAGCGATCGAATCAACGTGCGTCGTGTCACGTTTGTTTTCATGCGGAACCCTCCCGGCCACCTGCCTGGCTGGCTGCGGTGGCTCTACAGTTGACCCGCCTCATGGGAACACAGTGCTGTCTGGAGTGTCAAACGCCGAAGTTTTCGCTGTTGGGATGTCAGGATGGGTCGCGGCAACCCTGTGGCTGAGCCCCGGCATCCTTGAGATTCCGCCTACACTTCGGATATGACCGACAGTTCAAACACCTTCGCAACCCGCCGCCCCATCCTGCTCTACGACGGCTCCTGCGGTTTCTGCCGCCGCTGCGTGGCGCTATTGGTTCGATTGGACGCTGAGCGCCGAGTGGCGAGAGTGGATATGACCTCTGTGGCGGCGGAACCTCTCATGACGACGATCTCGCCAGACCGCCGGCGACAGAGCCTCCATGTCATCCGTCCGGACGGCCGCGTAATTCACGCGGGCGTTGCCTTACGAGCCGTCCTCTGTCAGGTACAGCCGGAGGCCAGGTGGAGGTCGGTCGGCTACTGGCCGCTCGTGGGCGTGCTCATCGACCGCGCCTATGACGTCGTGGCGTCCCTGCGCAGTCCGCTGGGAAGGCTGACCGGCTGGCTGCCCGAACCGCCTCCGGACGATCTCCGCCCAACCGACTGGCCGTTGCTTGATCCAGCGGCGTCAGGCGACACTGGCCGGCCTGATGCCACGACCTAGGTAGCCCATGTCCCGACCCGCCTTGCCTGACAGCTCGGAAGCCGCCGGCCGCTCGAAGGACGTCTACGCACGGGTAATGGCCGCCAACCGGCAGGAGGCTGTCGACGAGGTCCCGCCCGTCGTCTGGGCCTCCGAACCATTCCTCTCCGGCTACGCCGGCGTCGGACGCCAGGAGTACTACGAGACCGTTGAGGCCAAGTACTACGCCCAGGCCAAATTCCAGCTTGACTTCCCCGACATCCTGCACCTCCCCGGCGTTGCGCCCGACTACGGCTACGCGCCGGAAACCTCCGCCTGGGGTTCGCCGATCAAGCAGGAAGAAGACGGCCCCCTGGTGCCCTTCGCCGCCGTCAACGACATCCACGACCTCCCGGCGCTCGAAATGCCCGATCCGTGGAAGTCCGGCCACATGGCCATCGCCCTCAACGACTACGCCTGGTACGCCGACCACATGGATCCGGTCATTGCCCAAACCTGGGGCCACTTCGAGGGCTACGGCCGCTGCATGGGTGTCGAATCGGGTGCCCTGGTCCTCGGCTACGAGCGCTATCTCATCGAGCTCTACGAGCACCCCAAGCTCATTCACGACTGGAACAAGCGCGTCGTCGAAGCCAACATCGCCTACCTGCGCGCCCAGGAAAGCATCACCGGAACCATCGACCGCCTCGTCGTCACCGACCATCTGCCCGGCCAGGTCGGCCAGGCCCACTGCGAAGAGTTCATCTACCCCTACCTCAAGGACATCTTCGACGCCTTCTCCTCGGCCGCCTTCCGCCTCTATCACAACGAAAACCTGGTCCCCGACGCCGCCGTCGCCGCGATCGCCGACATGAACTGCACCGTCTTCATGTTCGGCATCGAGATGGACATCGCCGCCGAGCACCTCGGCGGCCGCGTTTGCCTCATGGGCAACGTTCCCCCCATCCACGTCGTCCAGCAGCTTGAGCCCCCCGAAATCACCAGCGACTGCCTGGACCGCCTGGCCGTCGGCGCGCCTTCCGGCGGCATGCTGCTCTGCACCGCCGGCGGTCTCTCGCCTGACACTCCAGCCGACCACATCCGCGCGTTCGCGGACTCTGTGGATGGCGTGCCCGGAGCCGCCGGGCAACCGACCGGCTAGCAGGCAAAAAAGCCGGCCGATGCTCGGTCGCGACCATGCGCCGAGGCCTCGGCTCGGTATCCTTCGCCAGCGGGCGCCGGCCGGTGCCCGCAAACCCAGCGGGGAGCGCGTTCATGGCTGATCGGCTCAAGGTGATGGTGACCGGCGCGACCGGCAAAATCGGGCAGACCCTCATGGAGGACCTCCCCGACGACTTCGAAGTCACCGGGACCTCGCGCAGCCCCAACGACGACCCCCGCTTCATCCAACTCGACTTCGACGACGTGGACACCATCGCGCAGGCCTTCGCCGGCCAGGACGTCGTCGTCCACATGCACGCCAAGTCCAACCACAACACCGACGAATTCGAGCCCTACCTGCAACCCAACATCGTCGGCCTCTGGAACGCCTACGAGGCCGCCCGCCTCGCCGGCGTTCGCCGCTTCATCTACGCCAGCTCCAACCACGCCACTGGCTGGTACGAAATCGTCGGCGAGCGCTGCGACGCCGAGTCCCTCCCCCGACCCGATGGCGTCTACGGCGCCGCCAAGGTCTGGGGCGAAGCCCTCGGCCGTTACTTCTCCGACCGCCACGGCATGGAAGTCATCGTCCTGCGAATCGGCAGCTACGAGTACCGCCAGAAGCCGCCCGAATTCAGCATGGGCCCCCGCATCCTCTCCACCTGGCTCAGCGACCGCGACCTGCTCAACCTGGTCGAGCGGTCCATCGTCGCTCCCGGCATCAAGTACGGCATCTACTACGGCATCTCCGCCAACGCCCGCGCCTACTGGGACATCACCAACGCCGTCAGCGAACTCGGCTACCGCCCGGTCGACAACGCCGAGGAATACGCCGACGAGGTCCTGCCCAAGGGCGGCGTCTACTCGCTCTGGGACTTCGAAGTACCGGGCATGACCTGATGCCCCCGCACGAAACCCCGCTCCCCACCCGCCGTCTCGGCCGTCATCCCGACGAGTTCTCGATCATCGGCCTTGGCGGAGGCCACCTCTCCCGCTCCTCCGTCACCGACGCCGAAGCCGCCCGCATCATCCCAGCCGCCATCGACGCCGGCATCACCTTCCTCGACACCGCCTGGGACTACGGCTACGGCGTCAGCGAGGAGCGCTACGGCCGCGCCATCCGGGGTCGCCGGGACGACGTCTTCCTCATGACCAAGGTCTGCGCCCGCGACGCCAAAACCGCGCGCGAGCAACTTGATGACAGCCTGCGCCGGCTCCAGGTGGACTACCTCGACCTCTGGCAGTTCCACGAAGTCAACTACGACAACGACCCCGAGTGGATCTTCGAACCCGGCGGCGCCGTCGAGGCTGCCCTGGAAGCTCGCGAACGCGGCCTCGTCCGCTACATCGGCTTCACCGGCCACAAGAGCCCCCACATCCTCCGTGCCATGCTCGAGTTCGACTTCGAGTGGGACGCCTGCCAGATGCCCATCAGCCCCTTCGACGGCGCGTTCCGCAGCTTCAAGTGCGAGATCCTGCCGCTGCTCAACCAGCGCGGCATCGCCTGTCTCGGCATGAAATCGCTCGGCGGCAACGGCCAATTCGTCGGCGTCAACGGCCTCACCGCCCAGGACTGCCGCCGCTACGCCCTCTCCCAATCCATTGCTGTGCTCATCTGCGGCATGGTCGACGAGCGCGACCTCGCGCAAGACCTGGAAATCGCCCGCTCCTTCACCCCCATGTTGGACGACGAACAGGCCGACCTCCTGGCTCGCATCCACCGCGAAGCCACCGACGGCCGCCACGAGTACTACAAAACCACCACCTACTTCGACCACGAATACCACCGCCAGGCCCACGACTTTCCCGCCTTCGCCGAAATCCGCAACCGCTAGGTGAGACCTCTGCAAAACGCCCCTCGCCCCCAAGGCGCATCCGCTCTTGCTCCCTCTCCTCGGGGAGAGGGCAGGGTGAGGGGTCTTCCGGGCAACCAAGCCCCGGGTTACGCAAACGTCTCCCGTCGGAGAGGGTTGGAGCCTGCCCCGGACTCGATCCGGGGATGAGGGTCTTCCGGGCAACCGCTCACAGGATGTTCAAAGGTCCTTAAGTGCGCCTGGCCCTCTGCAACAAGACCCTCGACGACCGCCCCATCGAGGCGTTCTTCGAACTCGCCGCCGAGACTGGCTTCCACGCCGTCGAGCTCATCCCCGGCTCACTCGGAACCCCGGTCGCCAACCCCGATCCCGCCATGCGCGTCCAGGTCCATCAGGTCGCCCGCGCCCACGGCCTTCAGGTCGTCGCCTTCAACTCGCTCCTCCAGCACGCCCCCCATCTCAACCTGGTCACCCGCGACCCCAACCTCCGACGAGATTCGGCCGCCGAGTTGGTCGCCATCGTCCAACTGGCCGCCCACTTCGGCGCCTCGGTCATCGTCGTCGGCTCACCACGCCAACGCCACGCACCTGGGGACGCCACCTTCAACGAAGCCGTCGACCTCTTCATTGACGAACTCCGCCCCGCTGCCGACGAGGCCGCTCGCCTCGGCATCACCCTCTGCCTCGAACCTCTGGTTGCCTCCCTCACCAACTTCATGAACGACACCCGCGAGGGCATCGCCGTCGCGCGCGCCATGGATCACCCCGCCGTCAAGCTCGTCCTCGACGTCAAGCAAATCAGCCAGGAAACCCAATCCTTTAACGTCGCCGTCGACCTCGCCCTCCCCTGGCTCGCCCACGTCCACGTCAACGACGCCAACATGCACGCCCCCGGCGAAGGCGACACCGACTTCCTCCCAATCATTGGCAAGCTGAAAGCCGTCGGCTACGAAGGTCTGCTCTCCATCGAAGCCTTCGGCTTCACCGACGACCCTGCCGTCGTCCTCCCCAGGTCCCGCGCCTACCTCGAAGGCGTCCTCGCCGCCGCCTGATCGTCGTCCTTCACCGCCCGCACCATGTAAATCAGCCCTGGCGCCCCCGTCATCTTCCGTAGCCCGGCTGACTCCCGCCGCCTTCGCTCCTTGTAGCCCGCGTTTTCATAGAACCGAATCGCCGCCGTGTTGCCAATCAGCACCTCAAGCCCAACGGTCAGCGCCCCCGCCTCCCGCGCCCCCGTATGCGCGTGCCTGAGCAGCTTGGTTCCAATCCCCCGCCGTCGCTGCTCCTCCGCCACCGCCAGGTTCCACACGCTATAGCTGTTCCGCACGAACGGCGGCTCCGCCGAAACCATGTGCCGCATCCGCCACGAGAGCGCCATCGAGCCCAGCACCCCATAGACCCGCATGGTTGCCAACGATGCTCGCAGCGACTGCCAGGGATCCGTTCGATCCGCCGTGTGCGCAATCACCCCGACGACCCTCTGGTCCTCGCAGGCCACAAAGTGATCGTCGGAACCGCCCCAGCACGCAAACAGTCCCGCAAAGCGCTCCCGCGTGCGTTGAATGCTCCCGCCGCCCCAGATCGGAGCCGCCAGGGGACCCGCCGCATCCGCCAGCAGATAACCCACCACGTCCGCATCACTGGCCGTGGCCGGCCGAATCGAGATGCCGGGAGCTTTGCCTACGTCCCCGCCAGCGATGCCCACACCGGCAAATGGTCCGAAGCCAGCGACTCCCGCGTCTCGGCTTCCTTCACGCTCAGGTCCGGCGTCACGAAGATGTAGTCGATCCGATCCTCCGGCCCATCCGCCGGATACGTCAACGGACCGTCGGGACTCGCGTCCACGAATCCAGCATTCGCCAGCGTGCGAATCGCCACCGAGTCCGGCTCCGCGTTCAAGTCGCCCAGCAGGATCGTCCGCGGCGCCTTCCCCCAGTCCTCCAGCATCCGCACCACTTGCGACGCCCGTACCGTATCCCCGTCATCCTCGTGGTCCAGGTGCGTGTGCATGATCGTCATGGGAGCCCCGGACGTCTGGATGCCAATGCGCTGAAAACCGCGCGGAACCCGCCCCTCGCTATTGAAATGCGTATTGGCCACCCCAAAGACCGGCAGCCGCGTCAGCACCGCGTTCCCCCACAGGTCGCCCAGGTTGGCGCCGTAATAGGCCGGCATGTTCAGCCGCAGCGACAACCACGCCAGCGTGTCGACGGCGCCTGAAATCACCCAGCCGCGCCCAACTTCCTGCAAGCCCACGATGTCCGTCGGACGCTTCTCGATCTCCTGCGCCACCGCCTCCAGGTCAAACTGTCCGGTCGCCCCGAACCCCTGCCGGATGTTGTACGTCATTACGGAGAACGAGGCGTCCGTGGCTATGGGCGTCGAATCGGACGACGGCGCGCCCGAAACCAGCCCCGCGACAAACGGTGGCAGAAACAGCAGCGGCGCCCAGAACGGAATCAACCGCCGTCCTTGCAATTGATGGCGGCTCAGCGATGACCCCAGCGCCAGCACCACCGTCGCCCCAACCGCCCCGGGCAACACCCATG
Source organism: Chloroflexota bacterium (assembly GCA_034422315.1). Taxonomy (GTDB): domain Bacteria; phylum Chloroflexota; class UBA11872; order UBA11872; family UBA11872; genus UBA11872. The sequence goes on from DAOUJT010000179.1 coordinate 30,031, forward strand.
GCGGCGCATAGAAGGAGTAGAAAATGAACAGCATCGCCACCAGCAGTACGCCGCCCACCGTCACGTTCACAACCGACCAGGCTGACGTTCGTGGCTTCCGGTCCTCCGGAAACAGCGCCGTCACCACTACCGGCAGTCCCAGCCCCACCAGCGCAAGCCCGGGGAACGTGCTGCTCGGCGCCGAATCGGCCAGCCAGGCCCCCGCGGCCATCACCAGCGATGCCGCAACGACGTGAATCAGACTCATCCCTCGGCCTGACTTCGCCGAGGCCGACGACCACGCCAGCCCTGCCGTCGCGGCGGCTGCCACCCAGATCAACGCCGCCCGCAAGTCCAGTCCGCTCGGCGCCGCCATCTGGCCAAAGTTCCCGCTGAACGCCATGAACGCCATCAGGGCGGATCCAAGACCAAGCAGCGGAATACTCCGCAGCGGGCCGCCGAACTCGGCCGTCCGTCCCGCCGCCCGCCAGCCGCCGCCCAGCGCCAGCAGCGCCAGCAGTGCCACGATCCCCGCCGCCCACGGCGAGTCGCTGAACGGGGCGTCCACCGTACGGAACACGCCCCGGATCGCCACGTCCGCCGTAAACGCCAGGGCCAGTCCCTGCCCGGCGGCGCGACCCACGCTTGCCACCCAGAGCGCCAGCACCCACCCGAAGACAACGGTCCCGACGCCGCCGATCCACATGTCGGCCGTCGGTGACCCCGAAACCTGGCCCGCCACGGCCATCCCTGCCAACAGCACGATCGAAATGCGCCGCGCATGGCCTATCCCCAGGAACCGCGCCAGCGGTCCGGCCAGGCCCCACAGGATCACCCCGCCAAACACGATCGCGGCCAGAAACACCCGATCCGAGGTCTCGCCCACCACCCAGAACATGTGGCTGGTAAACACCCGGAACGCCTGCAATCCCAGGACCACCGCGGCCGCAACCGACAGCGTCCCCACATCCGGCCGCCGCACCATCATCATCGTCATTCGTTACTCGCGGCTCGTCTGCCCACCCGCGTTCGCCGCGCGAGCGCTGACCCCCAGCACACCCAGGAAACCCTCCGAATCCACATGGTCGAAGTCCCCCACGCCTTCCATGCTGGACGCGTCACTATAGAGCGAATGCGGCGCATCCTCCGCCCCCGCGAACTGCGCGTGCCCCCGGTACACGTCCACGTGCACCGTGCCCGTCACCAGCCGCGTGAACTCGCCGACGGCCCGCCGCAGCGCCGTGCTCGCCAGGTCATACCAGTAGCCCTCGTAAATCTGCCGTCCCAGCGCCGCCGACAGCGACTCGAACACCGGCCGCGCCCGCCGGTCCAGGATCAGCTGCAACAGGTACTCGTACGCGCTCCCCAGCAATTCCATGCCCGGCGCCTCGTATACCCCGCGCGACTTGATCCCCACAAACCGGTTCTCCACCGTATGCAGCCCAATTCCAACACCGTTCGCGCCGCCAATCGCATTCGCCCGCTCGAAGACTTCCAGCAGCGGAATCTCGTCCCCATTCATCGCCACCGGCGTACCCGCCTCGAAACGGAACGACACACGCGTTTCTTCGTCCGGCGCGTCCTTGGGATAGACCCCCATCTCCGGCTCCACGAACTGCGCGTGCGTGCTCAACTCCTCCAGCAAACCGGCCTCGTGCGTCAACCCCAGCAGGTTCGCGTCCGTCGAGTAGGGCTTGTCCAGCGTCGCCCGGATCGGAATCTCCTCGGCCTCGCAATACGCGATCATCTCGCGCCGCCCCGGAAACTGCTCCAGGAAACTTGGGTCGCGCCACGGGGCGTACACGTGCACCCCCGGCGCCAGCATGTTCGTCGCCAGTTGAAACCGAACCTGGTCGTTGCCCCGGCCGGTCGCGCCATGGCTCAGCACCGTCAGCCCGCGCGACGTCAGTTCCGGCACGATCGCCGCCACGGTCGCGTACCGCGCGATACCCGTGGTATTCCAATAGCCGCCCTCGTACTTCGCCTGCGCCTGGATCACCTCCAGCCCGGCCCGTGCCAGCGACTCCCGCGCGTCCACGATCAGCGCTTCCTTCGCCCCGGCCACGCGCATGCGCTCGGCCACGTCGTTGATGTCGTCTTCGTCCGGCTGCCCCAGGTCGGCCGTCAGCCCGACAACGCCCACGCCCTCCTCAACCAGCCATCGCGTGGCCGTGCAGCTATCCAGCCCGCCCGACACCGCCGCTCCAATCGTCGTCCCCGCCAGGTCCTCAATCCGCACAAAGCCCCTCCCGCCAGTTATTCCTGCGCGAGCCTACCCCGTCAGCCCCCATCCGCACCCATCCCGCATCCGGTATGGGCGCCCCTTGTGGGTGCCCGCCTCTCCGCACCGACCCCGACTAACCCACCACACTCGACTGGCACACTGCCCACGGGCCTGACATCGCGCCAGACGGCGAAGCGCCACCATTGAGCGAACAGCGACCGGAAGGTGGCAGATCATGACCTGGCACAAGTACCAAATCATCATCTACTGGAGCACGGAAGACGGCGTGTTTGTCGCCGAGGTTCCCGAGCTTCCAGGCTGCCTGGCTCATGGCGACACCCAGCAGGCGGCCTTGCGAAACGTCAACCAGGCGATGGACCTCTGGCTTGATACCGCGCGGGAATTCGGAGATCCCATCCCCGAACCCAAGGGCGAACGCTTGATGTTGGCCTGACGCCGCCCGTGGAATCCCCTCCCAAGAAACCCTGGGCCAGGGGCTGATCGAGAACACGCCGCGCCGAACGAGTCTTGAGCTCCCCGACCGCCAGTCGCAATCCCACCGTGAGATACCGTTCGTCGACTGGGATAACGCCGACTGGGGCGATGAGTGACCGGTTTCCTCCTGGATACCAACGTCGTGTCGGCGATCATGAGGCGCCGTCTCAGCCTTGAGTCATCGCCTTTTTGACTCGAAATACCGACGTTCTGACTGTCATCCCTCGTGGTGCACGAGCTGGAGTTCGGGCTACATCTCGCGCCGCCGGGGCGGCGCCGAGAGCGGTTGCGGAACGCCTCCCTGCTACGAACAACTGCCCCATCGCCACCCTCAATCTCTAGAAGCCTTTCCTTTCCGCCAACATTCTCCGGAACCACCAATCCCGCTCTCAGTTCAGCGTCCCCAAGAACAAACCCCAAGCACAACCCCACGCCATCCCACCCTTAAACCATCCGCGAAGAACCCGCCAACGTCCTCCTCGCCCAACTCCTTCGCGCCAACGGCTTGTCGGCCCGCGCTCGGAACCGCCGCTGCCGTGCTCCTTCCCACCTGTAGCAACAATTCCTGTGTATCCTCCGATAGCCTTGGAAGCCCCTCACGCACCTTATGCCCCGCGCTACCTACATACCGATCACCGGCTCAGTGCTGCGCTGGGCCATCGACGAGAGCGGCCTCTCCAACAGCGAATTTGCACAGAAAGTCCGCACCGAACCCGACAACGTCCAGGCTTGGATTTCTGGTCAGGCCCGGCCCACCAAGACCCAGTTCAACAAGATCGTCAGCACGCTAAAGCGGCCCAGCGCGGCCTTCTTCCTGCCCGAACCGCCCCAACACCTCAATCTGCCGCCGCCGCTACGACGCTCGGTCGGCGCCAGGAACCGCGCGCTTAATGCTCAGGAACTTTGCGAAATCCGCTGGGCGCGGCGTCTCCAGCAACTCGTCGCCCACCTGCGGGAAGAAGACGCAACCGACGTCCCGCGACTCGCACGGTTTGCATCCTCCGACCCGCCCAGCCGCGCCGCGCGCGTCCTTCGCAACCGGCTGAACGTCCCGCTGGAGCAGCAGACGCAGTGGCCCAATTCAAGGGCGGCCTTCAGCGGCTGGCGTGAGGCCGTGGAAGACGCGGGCGTCCTCGTGCTCCTGCTCCAGCTTGGCCCCAACGCGATACGCGGCTTCGCGTTGTGGAACGATGCCGCCCCTCTCGTTGCCGTCAACACAACCTTCATCCCCCAGGCGCGCGCCTTCACGCTGTTCCACGAGATCGGCCACCTGCTGCTGCGCCAGGACGCCGCGTCCGATGAGCACATCGGCCGCGACCGACGCCTGGCCACCGGCTATCGGGTCGAACGCTGGTGCGAGCGCATGGCCGCCGCCGTGCTGCTGCCAGCGCCGGCCGTCCGTGCTGCCGTACCGACGGACATGTCGGAGGACGAGGCCTACCAACACGCCCGCAGGCTCGCAAGCCGCTTCAAAGTCAGCGTACGTGCCGCCGCGATCCGCCTGATCGAACTCGATCTCGCCCCGCGCGAGTTGTACGGCGAAGTCGTAAGCCAGTCCGGCCAGCTAGACAGGCAAAAAAGAAACGGTGGCGGCAGTGGCCGTTCCGCCGCTCAAACCCGCATCGCCCAGGTCGGCCGATCGGCCGCCAGTCGTATCGTCCAGGCTGTCGACGCCAACCGTCTCTCCGAGCGCGACGCACGCGACGTCCTGCGGCTCGGCGGCCAGGGCTTTCAGGACTTCACCTCGCTGGCGGAAACGAGCTAGAGGCGGCATGTGGCGAGCCTGGTCTACGTCATCGACGCAAGCTCGCTCATCAACCTGAAGCGCTACATCAAACCGGAACGCCAGTGGGATTTCTTCAACGAAACAATGACGGAGATGGTCGAGAACGGCGA
>DAOUJT010000180.1:0-3567 GCA_034422315.1 Chloroflexota bacterium
ACGCGGATCTTCGACTTTGGATGCTCAAGCATGGTGGCCAGCTCGTCGCGGATGCCGAAGTGGCCCTGCGAACTGGATTCCACGATCAGGTGGCCGTCCGGGTTCCAGTAGGCCAGGGCGTTGTGCGGCTCGATGTAGCCCTGGTGGACCATGGCGGTGGAGTAGGAGCGCTCCATGACCAGGTCGGCGGCGGCATAGCCGGCGTCGACATCACCTTCTTCGAATATGAAGTGCTTGGCGATGTTGCTGGGCTTGTCGTCGAAGACGCCGCCGGTCTCGGTGTGCAGGTCATCCAGGATGACCGGGGCGTCGTCCTGCATGGCTTCGCGGACGTCGAGCACGGGCGGAAGGACTTCGTAGTCCACGTCGATCAGGCTGAGGGCTTCCTCGGCCTCGTGGACGCTGGCGGCGGCCACGGCGGCGATGACCTGGCCCTCGTAGGTGACACGGCCGCGGGCGATCACTCGCTCGGCCATGTAGCGCAGGCTCTGCATGCCGGACTCGTTGGCCTCGGCCTCGCCGGCGCCCGGGTCGGTGAAGTCGTCGCCGGTCACCACGGCGAGGACCTGACCAGCGGCCTCGGCGCGGGAGGTGTCGATACCGCGAATACGGGCCCGCGCGTGCGGGCTGCGCAGCACTTTGCCCCAGACCATGCCGGGCATGTTGGCGTCCACGCCGTAGCGCGCCCGTCCGGTGACTTTATCCACGCCGTCGTGCCGGACCGGTCGGGTCCCAACGACTCGGTACGTGCCGTTGCCTGCTGTCATTCGTTGCTCCCGCGGTGCTGTGGTGAGTCTGAGTCGAGAACGGACTCCAGAGAGTCTAGCTGTAGTTCACCCGAGACTGAGTGGGGGGCGGGGCCGAAGACCCTCACCCTGCCCTCTCCCAAAGGAGACCTTTGCGTAACTCTAGCGCGAGTGCCCCAAAGACCCCTTGTCTATCCTCCAGGAGAGGGGACGAACGGCGGCGGCGAGGGGGCGGCGTGGTTGGCTCCGGGCTTGGGAGGGATTCCGGGCTTTCGACCCTCACCCTAGCCCTCTCCCTGCCAGGGAGAGGGAATAAGACGGCGTCTCCTTTGAGGGCGAAGGGCGATTTGCAAAGGTCTCCGGAGGGAGAGGGAAAGAGGGCCTGAATCCCGATGGGATGGCGCCCCGCCGCCGAGCGCTTCCACGAAGAACAGCTCGCTGTCAGGCTGGAGCTTGGTGCGCAAGCGGCGGCCGACGTTTGCGCCGTCGACAAAGACCGACAGGCCCGGGCGGAGCTGGCCGTCCTCGACCAGCCTCCCGCCCAGGCCCGGGTAACTCGCTTCCAGGCGATCCACGATGTCCCGCACCGTGGCGCCTTCTATCTCAACCCTGGCGACACCGTCCGTCGCCACCCGCATGGGGGTGGGGATGTGAACGGTGGCCACCGTCGGTTACGCCTGCGCGGCCAGCGCCGCCTGCACGCGCGGCGGCGACATGGGTAGATGGCTCATGCGGAGGCCGGTCGCGTCGTGGATCGCGTTGGCCACGGCCGCGGGCGGCGGCACGATGGGTACTTCGCCCACGCCGCGAACACCGTAGGGGTGCCCGGGGTTGGGCACCTCGACGATGATCGTCTCGATGTTGGGAACGTCGAGCGCGGTCGGCATGCGATAGTCCAGCAGGCTGGCGTTGAGCAAGTGACCGTCGTCGTCGTAGACGTATTCCTCGTTCAGCGCCCAACCGACGCCCTGTACGACGCCGCCCTGCATCTGGCCTTCGACGTAGGGAGGATAGATGGCGACGCCGGCGTCCTGAACGGCGGTGTACCGCAGGACTTCGACCTTGCCGGTTTCTTCATCCACTTCCACGTCGGCGATGTGAACGGCGAAGGCGCCACCCTCGCGGGTGGGCGTGACGGTGTTCTTGCCGATCGGGAATACGCCTTCTTCCTCCAGCAGAGCGGCCGCTTCGCGCACGCTGGCCGCGTTGCCGTTGGCCGAGAACGTGCCGTCGGCGTGGGTGATCGCGTCAGCGGCGACATCCCAGAGGTCCGCCAGCCCTTCGGCAATCTGTTCCTTCATGTCGTTGGCCGCGTTGTGGGCGGCCAGGCCGGTGGCAAAGGTGACCCGGCTGCCGCCGGTGACGTCGGTCTGCCCGACCGAGTCGGTGTCCGCCACGATCGGGTCCACGTCCTCGACGGGGATGCCCAACGTCTCGGCGAACTGCATGGCAACCGAGGTGCGGGTTCCGCCGATGTCGGTTGAACCCTCGAGCAGCGTCACGCTGCCGTCGCTGTTCAGCTTTGCAATCACGCTGGAGGTGAAGCCAATGTTGAACCAGAACCCGGAGGCGATGCCGCGACCGCGCTTCTTGCCCGGAGCGGTTTCCAGCGGGGTCTGCCACTGCGCTGAGTCGCGCGCGGCTTCCATGCACTCGATGTGGCCGATGCGCGGATACGGTGGCATGGCGAGCTGCCAGTCGCCTTCCTTGGCGCTGTTCTTGAGGCGGAACTCGACCGGATCAATGTCCAGCGTGCGGCAGATTTCGTCCACCACCGTCTCGCTGGCGAACTCGGCGTGGGTCGCGCCCGGCGCCCGGTAGGCGTGGGTCTTGGGCTTGTTGACGACGACGTCAAAGCCCTCGACCTTGGCGTTGGTCATGTTGTACGGCGCGAAGACGCAGCGGCAGCCAGCGCCCACGACCGACCCGGGATAGCCGCCGGCGTCAAACGCCAGGTTGGCGTAGCCGGCGGTGATCATGCCGTCGTTGGTAACGCCCATCTTGACGTGCACGTAGCCGCCCGGCGTGGGACCCGTCGCCTTCAGGACGTCGGCCCGATCCATGGCCATCTTGACCGGATGACCGGTCTGCTGGGAGAGCAGGGCGGCCAGGGGCTCCAGGTAAGCCGTGGTCTTGCCGCCGAACCCGCCGCCGATCTCCATCGGCACGACGTGGATCTTGGTGATGGGGTGATTGAGCAGGTCGGCCAGTTCCTGCCGGATGGTGAAGGCGCCCTGGGAACTGCACCAGACGTGCAGGTGGCCATCCTTGAGCCAGTTGGCCGTGGCGTTATGGGTTTCGATGTAGCCCTGGTGGACAACGCCGAAGGTGAACTTGCGGTCGACGACCAGATCAGCCTCGGCGAACCCGGCGTCGACGTCGCCAACCTCGTACAGCATTTCCGCCGCGACGTTGCTGGGCTCTTCGGCTGTCGTGCCGTCGGCCCTTGCGGTGTAGAGGTCCTCGATGATGACCGGAGCGTCCGGCTTCATCGCGTCCCAGACCTCAAGGACCGGGTCGAGCACTTCGTACTCAACGTCGATCAGCTTGAGGGCCTCGGCGGCGATGTGCGCGTTGGTGGCCGCCACCGCGGCAACGGCATGCCCGTGGTAGTGAACCTTGCCGCGGGCGAGCATGTTGGCGCTCTTGAACTTGACCGGAAGGCCGGGCGCCTCGCCGCCGGTGGTGAGCTTGTCGCCCGGGTCGGGCAGGTCGGCGCTGGTGATGACGGCACTTACGCCGTCCAGAGCCTCGGCGCCGCTGGCGTCGATGCTGAGGATGCGCGCGTGGGCGTGCGGGCTGCGCAGCACCTTGCCGTGCA
>DAOUJT010000181.1:0-12802 GCA_034422315.1 Chloroflexota bacterium
ATGGCCGGCGTGGCCTATGGCGCCGCGAAAGCGGCCGTGGCGAGCGTGATGAAGAGTGTCAACAACGAACTGCGAAGCCACGGCCTGCGGGCCTGCACGATCTTCCCGGGCGAAGTCGACACGCCGATCCTGGAACGCCGCAAGCTGGTCCCCGACGCCGCGGCGCGGGCCACGATGATGCATTCCGAAGACCTGGCCGAAATCGTCCGGCTCTGCGCCTGCATTCCGGGCCGCACGCTGATCGAGGAGGTCTACGTGCGACCGACGCAGTTGCGCGACCTGAGCGCCGACACCGCGGCCGCGATGGAGACTTAGCGGCCCACCTTTGCCAGGAAGTCCTGCGCGCCTTCGGCTATCCAGGCGTTCAGGCCGGTCGTGACGAAGCCGACGCCCATGTCGACGTAGCGTTCGACGTTGGCGGAGGTGACCAGGGTTCCGGCGTGGCGGCCTGAGGCCACGATGGTCGCGAGGGCCTGGTCGATCACCGCCTGCACCTCGGGGTGGGTCGAGTCCATGTGACCCAGGCTCTGGCCGAGGTCGCCGGGCGCGACGTAGAAGATATCCACGCCCTCGACCTGCAGGATCTCGTCCAGGTTGTTCACGGCCAGGATGTCCTCGATGAGGATGATGGCCAGGCACTCGTCGTTGGCGCGCTCGTAGAAGTCCGAGGCGCCGTATCCCTGGCGGGAGGTTGTCATGCCGCGCTTGCCCACGGGAAAGAATTTCGAGGCATCGGCCACGGCCTGAGCCTGGTCGCGCGTGTCCACGTGCGGCACGCAGACGCCTTGGGCGCCGAGGTCCAGCACGCGGTAGATGGGCCCGTAGCGGTTCTCGTTGACGCGAACGATGGAGGTCATGCCCCAGAGGTCGGCGGCACGCGACTGGTCCGGAATGTCCCGGTAGTCCAACGGCCCGTGTTCGCCTTCCAGCCACACGGAGTCGAACCCCAGCGGACCCAGCCACTCGATCAGGTCCGCCGTCATCCCGGTGCCCATGATGCCGGTGGCCAGTTCTCCGGCGGCGAGCTTGTGCTTCACTCGGTTCGGTCGCATTGAAGGCATGGTTCAGGTCCAAAGTCTGCGGACGGGGGCAGTGTGACCGACCGAAGGGCACCCCGCCAGCAGCGCAGGCGACGCGCAGCTTGGGACGGCGTGGCTGGAATGGCGTAGGCTCACGCGCTCGCGTCGTTAGGTGAACCCCATGCCGGAACGCAAGCCCCACATCCTGATGCTGATCAACGACGAGCACCGTCCCGACGTCATGCCGATCGAGGGCGATCCGCACATCCGCACGCCGACGCTTGACTGGATGATCGACGGAGGCTTCTACTTTCGCAACGCCTACACGCCGTCGCCCATCTGCGTGCCGGCGCGCCAGAGCTTCCTTTCCGGCCTCTACCCGCGGAATTGCGGATGCGCGAACTTCGGGGATTCCATGCCGAGCGAGGTGCTGACCATTCCCGGGCACCTCTCACGCTACGGCTACACCACCTGCGCGGCCGGCAAGATGCATTTTGTGGGGCCGGACCAGATGCACGGCTGGCACCAGCGCATCGGGCGCGACATCGTGGGACGCAACGGCTATGAGCCGGCCGACGACCCGGAGCACCAGGCCCTGATCGAGCGCGATCCCGGCACCGGTTCCTGGCCCGACAAGGTGAAGCAGGAGATCCGGTATGCGCGCGCCGGACGCGGGCACTGGATGCAGCACGACCGTTACTCGGTCGACGGCGCCCTGATGTTCCTGGACGAGCACTTCGTCAACGAGCCGTACGACCGCACCAATCCCGCCCCGCTGCTGATGGCGGTGAGCCTGTGGTCGCCGCACTATCCCTACCAGTGCCCGGACGATCTGTTCGCCTACTACCTGCGCCGGGTCAAGCCGTTCGAGGAGGACGTGCCCGAGCACTTCGATTGCCCTGACTTCTTCAAGGTCGAGGTGGGGAAGGATGTGACCTATCGCGAGGCCCACCGGGCCACGGCGGCGTACTACGGGATGATCGAGTGGATGGACGCGCAGTTCGCCAGGGTGATCGACAAGCTGCGCGAGTTGGACGTCCTGGACGACTTCGCCATCGTTTTCCTGTCCGATCACGGCGAGATGCTGGGACAGAAGGGCCTGTGGGAGAAACAGCAGTACTTCGAGGGCTCGGCGCGGGTGCCGTTCGCCGTGCGCTGGCCGCAGCGCTACCCGCAGGGCGGCGCCACCGTTCAGCGCAACGTCTCGCTGGTGGACCTGTTTCCCACGATCTGCGACATCGCCAATGTGCCGATACCCGAAGGATTGGACGGCCGCTCAGTCGCACCGCTGCTGGAGGGCCAGGATGAAGACTGGCCGGACGACGTTTACAGCGAACTCTGGGCCGTGCACAACGGGCCTTCGGTAATGGTTAAGCACGGCGACATGAAGCTCTTCCGTTTCGACGGCCACGAAGGCACGCTCGGGCTGGGTCCGGATTGTCCGGAGCAACTCTTCGACCTGGCGCGCGATCCCGACGAGACGGTGAACCTGATCGACCACCCGGACTACGCTGACCGCCTGGCCGACCTGCGCGCACGGCTGGATGCGCTGCCCGATCCGCGCAAGAAGGACGCCAACAACCGCTTTGTGGGCACCGAACGCGAGCCATTTGCGGGGCGCGCGGGCGGGGCCAAACCCAAGGAACGGAGAATCTCGGACATCGGCTTTCCCATTGGCTGAGAGCATGATTCGCCGGGCGCGGATGGCACCGACTCTTGGCCCGCGGCCAGTGAATGCCCCGCCCACGGAGGACGACAGATGACAGCCAAAGCCAATTTGCAGGTGGTGCTGGCGCGCCGGCCGGTTGGCGTGCCGGTGGTGGAGGACTTTGCGCTGGAGGAGTCGCCGATCCCGGAAGCCGGAGCGGGTGAGGCGGTGGTGCGGACGGAGTACGTCTCGGTCGACCCGTACATGCGCGGGCGCCTGTGGGAGCAGCCGCATCGCGGGGATCCCGTGGCGATCGGCCAGGTGATGATCGGCGAAGGCGTGGGCGAGGTCGTGGCCTCGAGCGATCCGGCCATGCCGGTGGGCAAGACCGTACGCGGCTACTTTGGCTGGCAACAGTACGCGTCCGCCGCGACGGGCGACCTGGAACGCATCGACCGCCACGCGGCACCGCTGTCGACCGCATTGGGCGTCCTGGGGATGCCCGGCCTGACGGCTTACTACGGCTTGTTGGAAGTCGGTCAGCCTCTAGCAGGCGAGACCGTGGTGGTTACCGGGGCGGCCGGCGCCGTGGGCAGCGCGGTCGGGCAGATTGCCAAGATTCACGGCTGTCGGGTGGTCGGCATTTGCGGCACCGAGGCCAAGTGCCGGCACATCGTCGACGACCTGGGGTTCGACGCCGCCGTCAACTACCGCACGGACTCATTGGACGACGACCTGGCCGCGGCCTGCCCAGACGGCATTGACGTGATCTTCGAGAACGTCGGCGGCGAAATCCTGGAGGCGATGCTGCGGCAGATCAACCTGCACGCCCGAATCGCCCTCTGCGGCGCGATCGCCCAGTACCACACCGCCGAGCCGCGGCTGGTTCCGCCGCACTCGCGCACCCTCCACCGCCGGCGGGCGCGGATGCAGGGCTTCCTGGTCAACGACTACGCCGAGCAGGACGAGGAGGCGATGGCCGCGCTGACCGAATGGGTGACGTGCGGCAAGATCGTCTACCGCGAGAGCATCGTGGATGGACTTGAGAACGCTGCGGCGGCGTTTGTGGGGCTGTTCAGCGGCGCTAATACCGGGAAGCAACTGGTGCGCGTAGGTTCGGGCTAGGTTCGCGTAATCCGTCCGAAGAAACGCTGGTCTGGCATCGTGAACGGCAGGCTGCGTTTCGGCGAGTAACGGGCTGGCTCAGTCTCGCCTGCGCGATTGCGGCGCCGCGTTCGTAGGTGACAATACGGTTGATCCACCGGGAGGACTCGATGACTGACGACAAGGAGTTTCCGGTCACGGAAGCTCGCGAGGCCCTGGAACGGCTTGAGGACGAGATAGACCTTGCCGATGCCCTGGCGGCGCTGCGCGAGCCGGGACGAGTCTCGTGGGCCGAGTTGAAGGCGGAGTTGAAGCTCTAAGCGCCGCTCGGTTGGCGGCGACTAGCGGCGCTCACACCTGATGCGGGTGCAAAGACTCGACTGCCAGTCCGAAGCGTTAGTCGTCCGGCTCGGTAAGCCAGGCCGGGTCGAAGCGCGCCCAGGTGAGGCGTTCGTAGGGCACATCGTCGCCGGATTCGTACAGGCAGCCGAGGCGGCCGTCGGGTAGCTGGCAGAGGTCGGAGTAGGCCGCGGGACCGGCGTGAAGCAGGCGGCCTGCGCTCCACGTCCTGGCCCCGTCGGCGCTGTAGCGCACGGTGAGGCGCTCGCGCACGGTGCTGGCCGGGTTGGAGAAGACCACCCAGGTAGCGCCGCCGGGGGCGTCGTCCAGGCGCAGGGCGCTGCCCTGGCAGCGCGGTTCGATCAAGGCCTCATCGATTTCGCTGGGGCCGAAGGTTTCGCCGCCGTCGGTGCTGCGGGTGGCGACGCGGCGCTTGGTGTCCAGCTCGTTGCGGCTGTTGAGGTAGAGCGAGCCGTCGTCCAGTTCCACGGCTATGGACTCGTCGGTACCGTCCGCGGCCGCGGCCCCGATGTGCCAGGACGCTCCGGCATCGTCGCTGTAGACCACGACGGACCGGAACGGCACGTCGTCGCGCGAGTGCCCCGAGCGCGGCATGTGGTTGCAGGGGATCAGAAGACGGCCCGAGGCCAGTTGAATCGAGTGACCGGGGCCGAAGGCGTACCAGGTCCAGGCGGGTTCCATGACCTGGTCCTTCACATCAATCGGCTCGGCCCAGGTGCGTCCGTCGTCATCGCTGAAGGTCATGTAGGGGTGCCGCCAGGACTCTCGACGCACGACTCGCTCGACTGTGCCCAAGGGATCGTTGCGAACGAACGGCAGCCAGATGCGACCGGTCATTCGATCAACGACGGGGGCGGGATTGCCGGCCGTTTGTCCGCTGCCAGCCACGACCACGCGCGGCTCGGACCAGGATTCGCCGCTGTCCTCGCTGCGTCGAACCAGGAGGTCGATTTCGCCGTGGTCGTGCCGGCTGTTGCGGCGGCCCTCGCAGAAGGCCAGCGCGGTGCCGGCCGTGGTGACCGCGAGCGCGGGGATTCGGTAGGTGTGATAACCGTCCTGGCCGCTGCGCCAGAGGGTGGACTGGGTGGGCATTTGTACTTCCTTACACCGAGATCGCGCCTACGGCTTGCCAGCGTATTCGAACGATACGTCAATGCCGTGGCAGGCGACTCCGGGCAGCTTGGCGCGCCTATACTCGCGCGCCCTCCGGCAAGCCGACCGGCAAGCCATGAAGCTGCGGGACGTCAATACGACCGACATTGGCAGCGCTATTCGGGCCGGCTGCCGAACGATGGCCAGCGTGTTCAACGCGGACGATAACGACGTTCCCTTCTTTGGATCGCAGGTCTGGCCGGACCCGCACCTGGCGTTCAGCTCGGTGCATGACGAATCACACGTGCCCGGTCGGCACCTCAACGCGCTGCTGACGGCGGAATCCCTGGGATTCCCCATCGATGAGGAGGCCATAGAAAAGCACGCCCGCGCCGCGTTCTTCTCGTACGGCGGTCCGCTTCCCCTGCCGCTGAACCGCGAGCGGATCGATGGTCCGCTGGAGAACTTCCGCCCGCACAACGTGCGCGAGGGATTCCATGCCCTGTATGCGTTGGCTCGATTTCGGGACTCGCAACGGGCGCGGGAGGTAGCCGAGGCAAGCATCGACACCATCAACCGGCACTGGGATCCCGATCGCGGCTGGGCCGAGAAGCAGATTGCCGAGGGTTACAACGTCAATTTCCACCACCAGGGCACGTTCATCACGGGCCTCGGTCGGGCCATCGGACCGCTGGTCAAGTACTTCCGGGCGACGGGATCCGGATCGGCGCTGGAGCTGGCCATCCTGCTGAAAGAGAAGGCCGTCGAGGCGTACTTCCTCGCGGACGGCAGCTACGACACCGATCGCTTCGGCGATCACACGCACTCCACGACCTGCGTGATGTCGTCGCTCGCCCAGATGGCTGATCTCCTGCGCGACGCCCCGCTGATGCAGCGCGTGTGGACGTTCTACTCGCGCGGCCTCTGGGAGATCCGCGACCAGCTGGGCTGGGTGATCGAGAGCAGCGCGCCGGATGCCCCGCCGGACCGCGGCGAGGCCAACAACACCGGCGACATCCTGGAGACCGCCCTGATCCTTGGTCGCTGGGGGTACACCGAGGCCTACGACGACTCAGAGCGCATCCTGCGGGGCCATTTGCTGCCCAGCCAGTTGCGCGATATCTCGTGGATTGACGAGCCCTCGAATCCAACCGGCGACGATGGCCGCCGCGACGTGGCCAAGCGGCATTGGGGGGCCTTCGGGTTTCCGGCGCCCTACGGCCATCACCCGGTCGGACTGCCGCGCATCGCGTTCAACATGGACATCGTGGGCGGGGCCGTCGCCTCGCTATGCGAGGCCTATCGTGAGACGACCCGCTTCGATGCTGCTGGGCACTGGGTCAACTTGCTCTTCGACCACGAGACCGACGCCCTCAAGGTGGAGTCGCCATATACGGGCGATGACCTTGTGGTCACCCCTAAGCAACCGGGCCCGCTATTCGTGCGGGTCCCAACCTGGGCGAATGACCCGCAGGCGTCGTCCGGCACCATTGAGCAACCGGTATGGTCCGGGCGCTATTTGTTGCTGGGTAATCCGCCCGTCGGCACGCCGCTCACGTTCGCCCTCAAGCTACCCGCCAGCGAGCTTCTGCTAAGGCATCGCACACGTGACATTCGCGTCCGCCTGCGCGGCGACGAGGTGGTGGCCATGGAGAGCTTTGCCCAGAACCACACCTTCTTTGACCCGATCGCCTGACGCCCGAGGCCGTCGTGCCCGGAACGGCACAGGGCAGCTAGCCTTGCGGCAGGAGCGACGTGCCGAGCCATTCGGTCGCGGCGGCAAAGAGCGCCGCCGTTCGCGGGTCATCGGCGTCCATCTGGCTGATTAGCAGTTGCCAGTCCGGAGCATCCGCGCCCTGGGCCGGGCAATAGCGCGGAATGTCCAGCACGCGAACCTTGTACCAGCTGAGTTCTACCGACCAATTCATGGCCTTGACCAGCGGCGCCTGGAGATCAAATCCCCCATCGTCGCCCCATGGCGCATAGGGCCCACGGTCGGTCACGGGCGCCAGCACCGATCGTCCCGAATCCAGCCGCTTACCTGTCGGCGTGTCAGGTTGAACCAGCCGGATTTCGACCCAGGTTCCCAGCGGCAGCCACTGGTGGGCTACCCCGAATGAACGCTCGCGATCCAGCACAGCCCACGCGTGATTGGCGTCGGGGTCACAGCGCCACCCCCACGCCGTGCGAAATCCAAAGTAGCCAACACAGCGTCCGTCGACGACATGGCCGCAGTCCCATTGAGTGGGCGGTCCGTAGCCCGACGCGCGCGCCCAACGCCAGGTGCCCACGCCGTCACCTTCCAGGGGGGCCCCATCGGACGTTGGAACGATGGTGTCCGTGGGACCCGCGGCCGCAGAGACGCTGGGAAATCCAAGGATCAGCAGAGCGGCGGCTCCGAGGGCAAGCACGCACCGCCGCTGGGTATGGCTTAGCAAAGGCGCGGCGCACGCAAGCCGCCGCTATCTCCGTTCGAACAGCCCGAGCCCCGGCCTCGCAGTTCCGCTGCGGCCGAAGTCCTCCCGACACCTCGGGCGCTTGGCCCCGAAGTTTGCCCTAGATTCTGGCGCGTGCCAATACTTTTTTCGTGGTTGCGAGAGACGCAATTGCGGCCCAACAGCGTCTTGGGTTCTCGGTTCAGACGGGCGTGAATCTAGTTTTCAGGATGGTCCTCTTCCGTCGGCGACCAGGTGTGCTCGCTGCGGCGACTCCAAGACGACGTCGCGCGATCGGCGAGCGACCGGCGCGAAACCACGCCTGGTTACGCGTCAGCGATTGGAAGCGAGATGCGCTGGCCGCCGTTCGCCTGGGACTGCAGGGCGGCCAGCATGACCTCCAACGACATCCGAGCTTCACGGCCGCCGGACGACGGCCTTCCGCCGACGCGAATCAGCTGTGCCAATTCGGCGACACAGCCGGCAAACCAGCCGTGGGTGTGCTGAACCCGAGCCAGCGGCTCGGTGACCAAGCGGTGATTGCCGAGGTCAAGCGTGATCGAAATCTCGTCGCCGGGAAACGTGCGGCCCCTGATGCATCCCCGCTCGCCGTAGATGTCAATGTCAAACACTTGCGGCATGGTTTTGCACAAGTTCCAGAAGGCCCGCGCCCCGGTATCGAACTCGATCAGCACGCTGAGGGCCGGATCGGTGCGGGGGTTGTGACCGCCATCGCCCGCATACCGAGGGCCGTACGTCTCCAGACCGGGCTCGGGAAGCGCGTGTACCGCGATGGGCCGCGCACCGGCGAACCACAGAATGCTGTCGCAGATGTGGGCGCCGGTACGGAAGAGCATGGCTCGGGGTCCGCCCTGGCTGGTCACGATGCGCTGTACGTCGCCGATCGCGCCGTCGCGGATGAGCCCCGCGACCTGCAGCCAGGGTGACATCCAGCGACGGGTGTGGTTAACGAGCATCGGGATGCCGGCGCGCTCGGTTGCGGCAATCATGCGATCGGCGTCGGCCAGCGTGGTTGCAATCGGCTTCTCGCAGAGGATGCCGCGGACGCCGGCGTCAACGGCGTCGATCACGATTTGGGCGTGGGCGTCGTCGCTGGTGACCACACTGACGATGTCCAGGGATTCGGCGGCGAGCATCTCGCGATGGTCGCGGTACACGCGTAACCCGGGCGCCTGTTCGGACCACTGCCGGGTGAACTCGGCTCTTCGGTCCGGGCGAAGGTCACAGCCGGCCACGAGATCCGTCTCCTGAGTCCAGTGGTAGGCAGCGGCATGCGACACGGGCAGGCGGATACCCATGCCGGATGCTTCGGCCGGCTCAGGCAGCCGCGCGGCGATGCCGGATAAGCCCACAATGCCGGCCCGCAGTCTCACGGCCATAGGCTCTCCGGCGGCTTCAGGCAGATGCGGCTAACGATTCTCGGTCTTGATCCGCGAACTGTCGCCCGCTCGCTGTGCGCTCGTGTCGCCCGAGTTGCAATCCAAGGCGGCAGTCGTGCGGCGCCAGAGCTGCAAACGGACCCAGAGATTCGCTAGCACCAGCAGCAATAGCGCCGTCAAGACAATCGAGCCCCCCGCCGACAGATCGCCGTAGAACGCCAAGGTCAACCCGGCAATGGCGCTGAGCACCCCCGCCAGAACAGCTGTAGCCATGGCCGCCCGCAAGCCGCGCGCCAGGCGCAGTCCCACAAGGACTGGAATCACCAGCATGGCGCCGATCAACAGCACGCCCACGACGCGCATGGACAGCGTGATCGTGGCACCGGTAAGCACCGCCAACGCGAGATTGAGCCGGTCGGTACGGACTCCACTTACCCTGGCCAAATCATCGTCAAAGGCCATCTGCGCCAAGTCGACAAAAAACACGCCGACGAATAGCAACACAACAACGGCCAAGGCGGCGAGCAACCACAAGTCCAGGGGAGCAACGCTGAGGATCGAGCCAAAGAGAAAGGAGAAAAGATCGACGTTAAATCCTCCGGCGGCTCCAATAACCACCACGGCAACTGCCAACGAGCCGTACAGCACCACGGCGAGTGCCACGTCTCCAGGCACCCGGCCGCGAGCGCGGAGTTGGTCGACGATGATCGCGCCCGTGGTTGCGGCGAGCAGGGAAACCAAGGTGGGCAGAAACCTGGAAGCCAGCCCAATAGCGACCCCCATCAGGGCCACGTGCGCGAGTGTATCGGCAATGAGTGAGAGGCGTCGGAGTACGACGAACGTACCCAAGACCGGCGCCAGGACGCCGACCAATACCCCTCCGGCCAGGGCGCGAAGCATGAACTCGTACTGCAGGATGGCGGGCATAGTTACCGGTGCTGATGCAACGCGCCCTCGAATTCATGCGCCGTGTCGTGGATCAGCACATCCACCGGCGCCCCGTACAGGGTAGACATTTCGTCGACTGTGAGGTCGTGCGGCTGGCCATGCATGACCAACCGGCAATTGAGGCACGCCACCGTGGTGGCCTCGCGCAACATCGCGCCGATGTCATGCGACACGATCACGATGGCCATGCCACGGTCTCTGCTCAGGTTGCGCAAGACGGCGTACAGTTGCTCCTCGCCGGAAACGTCGATACCGGCTGCCGGTTCGTCCAGCACCAGCAGGTCCGGATTCCGCACGAGGGCGCGGGCCAGAAGCACGCGCTGCTGCTGGCCGACCGAGAGCTCGGCGAGCCGCCGAGATCGGTACGCCGTCATGCCAACCGTTTCAATGGCCGCCAGGACGTCCGCTCTCTCGGAGCGTCGAAAAATTCCAAGCGGCGATACGCCGCTATACGTTCCAAGCGACACGACTTCGGAGACGGTCGCCGGAAAGTCTTGCCACGCGCCGTTCACGACCTGCGGCATGTAGCCCACGCGACCCCACTGGTCAAAGTCGTTTACGTCACGACCGAACAGGCGCACGCGTCCCGCGTCGGGCTGAAGCAGGCCCAGCGCCAATTTGATGAGCGTGCTCTTCCCGCTGCCGTTGGGCCCCATGACGGCCGCCAGTTCCCCGTAATGGATGCATAGCGACACGTCCTGGATCGCGGCAACGTCACCGTACGCGAAGCTCACGCGCTCCCACTCGATCACACTGGGTGACGCGGCCTCGGTCATGCGGTCATGCACACTCCAGGGACAGCTTGAGGCTGGCCAGATTGTCGCGCATGAGGCCAAAGTAGTCGTCGTGCGCTTCCAGTTCGGCCTGGGTGACGCTCTCGATGGCATGGATCGGGATGAGTTCGATCCCGGTCTCACGCTGGATCGTCTCCTCGAGCGTGCCGGCCAACACGGGCTCCACCAGCACGTACCCGAGCCCCAGGTCGACTACCCGATCGATGATCTCCGCCAGTTGCTGTGGCGACGGCTCCGCCTCTGGTGACAGCCCCGCGATGGGAATCTGTTCCACGGCGTAGCGAGCCGCCAAGTAGCCGTAGGCCGCGTGCGACGTGACAAAGTGATCGTGCCGGCAATTTGTCAGGGCTTGCGAGAACTCCGCGTGCAGCTCGTTGAGTTCATTGATAAGCGCGGCTGCATTTTCGCGGAAGACGTCGGCGTTGTCGGCGTCGGCGTTTATCAGGGCGTCGCGGATTCGCTCCACCTGAACGACGGCCAGCACAGGGTCGAGCCACATGTGCGGATCAAGGTCATGAGCGTGGCCTTCGCCCTCTTCCTCATGACCTTCACCCTCTTCCTCGTGGCCTTCACCTTCGTGGCCGTGGCCTTCGCCCTCTTCCTCGTGACCTTCACCCTCTTCCTCGTGGCCTTCGCCTTCGTGGCCGTGGCCTTCGCCCTCTTCCTCGTGACCTTCACCCTCTTCCTCGTGACCTTCGCCTTCGTGGCCGTGGCCTTCGTCTTCGTGGCCCTGCATACCCCCAGCTATCGCCTGGGATTCGTCGGCCGCTTCCAGGACAACCCGCGTGTCGCTGTCTTCCAGCGCATCAAGGGCGCGCTCCAGCCAGGGCTCAAGCTCCAGCCCGTTCATCACAACCAGGTCTGCCGCCCCAATCGTCCGCAGGTCCGAGGCCGTTGGCTCAAACCCATGCGCTTCGACGCCCGGTCGAACCAGCGTGTGGACCGTTACCAGATTGCCGCCAATTCGTTCCGTGAAGTAGCCCAACGGATAGATGCTGGCCACGACGGACAGACCATCATCGTCCGCATCCTCCCCGCAGCCGAGACTGGCAACCAGGACCAAGACAATTACGGCAAGGGTCGCCATGCTTCTGATACCAAATCTCATCTCATCAGCCTCCGTGGGTGGCGATTGGGTGGGCTTCAGCGGCCCGTTCCTATTGCAGGCAGTTTGGACAGTTCACGTAGAAATCGACCTGGTGACCGAGCACCCGGCCGGGAATCTCATCGCTCAGTTCGCCAAGCAGCCGCTCCAGTTCCGAACTGCGAAACTCTTCGACCGTCTCGCACGACGAGCAGATGAGGTGGTGGTGATGCCACGAATGGTCAATGGAGTAGCGGGGCGATCCGTTGGGAAGCAGTGCCTTGCATAAGACCCCGGCCTCCGCGAGAAGCCTGATGGTCCGATAGACCGTGGCACGCCCCACGCCAGGAAGTTCCGCGTTGATCGACTCGGCGCTAAACGCCCCTCGCTTACTCGCCAGCAGGCGCGCAACCTCTCGCCGAGGGCCGGTGGTCCGGCGGCCAAGACTCTTGAGAATCTCGTCCACGCGGGCGTCGAGTGAATCGGTCGCCATCACCTATTGATACCGCGTATCACCACTAACGATACCGAGTATCACAAGCTGCATGACCGCGTGCAAGTTCTCGAAGCAAGCCCAACAGGCGCGCTACGCGTCGCCTGAGAAGCGGCCGGCCAACGACGCAGCCCATCCAACGCTTGCCGGCGCCCGGTCCGTCTCGAATCTCGGCTGCACCCGTCGCAATGCACATCGGGTTGGCTTCGAGCCGAACTCCCAAGTTCCAATAGTCGGTGCATGCGCCGCCTGGCAGGCAGTCACGCAGTACGGCTGGGAAGCGTCCGCTCAGCGCCTTGGAGTTTCAGCTGACCCAGTTGGCACGCCCGGAGGGATTCGAACCCCCGACCCCTGGTTCCGAAGACCAGTGCTCTATTCCGCTGAGCTACGGGCGCTGGTGTCTGCGAGTCTAGCGACCCGCCACG
>DAOUJT010000182.1:0-19648 GCA_034422315.1 Chloroflexota bacterium
ATCGCCAACGCGGAAGGCATCAACGCCGACCTCGTGCGCCTCAGCCAGCCGTGGTTGAGCCCGCGCTACGCGGAGGACGCGGACCGTTGGGGCGACCAGTCGCAGGCGGTCTGGGACGCCTACTCCAACTGGATGGTCGAGCACGGCCTGCAGTCGCGCGTGATCAACACCTCGGAGGCCATGGACAACAGCTTCATCCGGGACAGCTAGAGGCCAATGTCCGTTGGACCGCCGGTCTTGCGGCTATCCGGCGTGTCCAAGGCTTACCCGGCCAACGGCGGCCAGCCGGTCCAGGCGTTGCGCCGGGTCAGCCTGCACGTCGGCCCGGGCGAGTTCGTCTCGCTGGTCGGTCCCAGCGGCTGCGGCAAGAGCACGCTGCTGGGACTGATCGCCGGGCTTGAGGAGCCCACGGACGGCGCCATCAAAATCGCGACCGAGGCCGATGGCTCGCCCGGCCAGGTGGCCTACATGCCGCAGCGCGATCTGCTGCTGCCCTGGCGCTCGCTGCTGGACAACGCGACGCTGGGAGCCGAAGTCGGCGGCGGCGACCGGGCCGCGGCACGCCAGCGTGCGCAGGCGCTGCTGCCGTCCTTCGGTCTTGAAGGCTTTGCCGACGCGCTGCCGCACACCCTCTCGGGCGGCATGCGGCAACGCGCGGCCCTGCTGCGCACCGTCCTGCTCGACCGGGAAATCCTGCTGCTGGACGAGCCGTTCGGCGCCCTGGATGCGCTGACGCGGGCCGCGCTCCAGGAATGGCTGCTCGAAGTTTGGGGACGGCTGAAGGCGGCCGTGCTGTTCGTCACGCACGACGTTGAGGAAGCCCTCTGGCTGTCGGACCGCGTCTACGTGATGACCCGTCGCCCCGGCAGCATTCAACTTGACTTGTCCGTCAGTCTGCCCAGGCCCCGCACGCGCGCCGTGCGCGGAACGCCGGAGTTTGCCGCCCTCAAGCAGCGGCTGCTCGACGCATTGCTGGCTGACACCGCCTAGCTGCGGATTGGCATGATGACCACCACTCGCATCGACGGGGATAGAGCCGTGAAGCCGAATCCGCTGATCGGTGCCTGGAGACTCGTAACCTACGAGGCCCACGCTGGGGACGAAGTCTCCTATCCGCTGGGCGAGGATGCGTCGGGCTACATCATGTACACGCCCGATGGCTACATGTCGGTCCTGATCATGGCCGCCGGCCGGGCAAACTTCGCGTCGGACGACATTCTGGGCGGCACCGACGAGGAAAAGCTGGCGGCGGCGGGCACCTTCATTTCCTACTGCGGCGAATATGAGTTCCTGGGTGACCGGGTCATTCACAAGATCGAGACGGCCTTCTATCCCAATCGCGTTGGGACCGAGCAGGTCAGGTACGTCCGCCTGGAAGGCGATGAGATCGTCTTGACGACCCCGCCAATGGTCATCCACGGGACGTCGCGGTCGGGTCGACTCGTCTGGGAGCGGGCGGCGCCGCGCAGTCCCTAAGTCTCGTGCAGAGGCAGCCGAACCGACACAGCGTAGCCGCAGCTTGGCATTATGGCGGGGCCCGTCGCTTGCGGAGCTTGCCGTCATGACGCGCAATCCCTC
Source organism: Chloroflexota bacterium (assembly GCA_034422315.1). Lineage (GTDB taxonomy): Bacteria > Chloroflexota > UBA11872 > UBA11872 > UBA11872 > UBA11872. Next base: position 1,579 of record DAOUJT010000182.1, read on the forward strand.
ACGCGATCTCGCCGAATTCGCCGCCGCAGTCTCACCCGACACGCTGCTGCCGGAGGTTGAAGCGCGAGCCCGCGGCCTGCTGCTGGACTACTTCGGCGTGTTGATTGGTGGCAGCGCCCTTGCCGTCTCCAAGCGCGTCGCGACCTATGCCGTTCGAGCCAGCGACGGTGAGGCCTCAGTCCATCTGCGCGAACGGGCGCCGGCGCCCGCAGCGGCGCTGGCCAATGGGATGGCTGCCCACGCGCTGGAACTCGACGACGTAACCAACGAGTCCTCGCTGCACCCCGGCGTCGTGGTCTGGCCTGCCGCCATGGCGGCCATTGAACGCGGTGGGGGGACGCTTGGCGATCTACTGGCGGCTGGCGTCGGTGGATACGAGGTCACCATGCGTGTCGGCGATGCCCTCTACGCGCCCGCCACATATGGGCGCGGGTTTCACCCAACCGGCGTTGCTGGCGCTCCGGGCGCGGCGGTTGCCGCCGCGCACGCGGCTGGATTGGACGCCGACGGCATTTATCAGGCTCTGGGTCTTGCCGGTGGCCTGGCCGCCGGATCGATGGCCTACGTCCAGAACGGCAGCGACGGCAAGCGGCTGAACGCCGGCTGGGCCGCGCATGCCGGAATCGTGGCCGCCGACCTGGCCGCCGCCGGCGTCGTTGGCCCCACCGACACCCTCACCGGGACCTACGGGCTGCTGCAGGCGTTCAGCAACGACCCGCAACCCGAGCTGCTGAGCGCGCTCAATCCCGACCATCCGGCCCTGCTCGATGTCGCCATCAAGCCCTACCCCTGCTGTCGCTACATCCATCCGGTGATCGACGCCTGTCGTGAGTTGCGCGCCGCGAACGGCTTTCAACCCGACCAACTGCGGCGAGTCACCGTGAGCGTCCTTCCCGGCGGTGGCGAGATAGTGGCCGATCCGGCTGAACCGAAGCGGCGACCGGCGAACCGCGTGGACGCCCAGTTCAGCGTGTACTACGGCGCTGCGCAGGCCCTGGTCCACGGCCGGCCGACGCTGGAGAGTTTCGGCGAGCCGCATCTCTGGGACCCCGAGGTGCTGCGTGTGGCCGACCGCGTCCAGGTCACCAGCGACCCGACGCTGGACGCTGCCTATCCGCAGCGTTGGGGCTGCGTGCTCAACGTCGAGTTCGCCGGCGGCGAGGCTCGAACCGTCCGCGTTGACGACCCGCGCGGCGACCCGAGGCGGCCGTTGAGTGAGGCGGAACTCGTGGAGAAGTTCCGGTCCACCGCTGTTCCGGTCGATTCGGATCTTGCCGAAGCCGCCCTCTGGGGCGCGCTGCACGCCCCTCTCGATACGCCCCTGGCAGATCTGATTCAGGTGGGGCAGCCCGTATAGGAGGCTCCGGCGTCTCACGCTAGAATGTGGGCTAAGAGACTCAATTCTGGAGATCTCTGTCCGGGGTAGCCATGAGTTCCAACGGCGCTGTCAGCAAGAACACCGAAACCGTTAAGCGCGGCCTCGCGCAGATGCTCAAGGGCGGCGTCATCATGGATGTCGTCACCGCCGAGCAGGCCAGCATTGCGGAAGAAGCGGGTGCCGCCGCGGTAATGGCGCTGGAGCGAGTTCCGGCAGACATCCGCGCGGACGGCGGCGTGGCCCGCATGGCCGACCCCGAGAAGATCCTGGAGATCCAGGCCGCCGTCACCATCCCGGTCATGGCCAAGTGCCGAATCGGTCACTTCGTGGAAGCTGAGGTGCTGCAAGCGCTAGGCGTCGACTACATCGATGAGTCGGAAGTCCTGACTCCCGCCGACGAGGAGCACCACGTCGCCAAGTCAGGTTTCGACGTGCCCTTTGTCTGCGGCTGTCGCAACCTGGGCGAGGCGCTGCGGCGCATCGGTGAGGGTGCGGCCATGGTTCGCACCAAGGGCGAGGCCGGCACTGGTGACGTCGTCGAGGCCGTTCGCCACATGCGACGCGTGATGTCCGAGCTGCGCCAGATCCAGCACATGCGACCGGACGAGCTATACGCCTACGCCAAGGAGATTCAGGCTCCGCTGAACTTGGTGGAAGAAGCCGCCGAACTGGGCCGCATGCCGGTTGTCAATTTCGCCGCCGGTGGAATCGCCACCCCGGCCGACGCCGCGCTCATGATGCGGCTCGGCTCCGACGGCAACTTTGTGGGCAGCGGCATCTTCAAGTCCGGCGACCCGGCGCAGCGCGCCCGCGCGATCGTGGAAGCCACCACCAACTTCGAGGACTCCGCGCTGGTCGCCGAGGTCTCGCGAAATCTCGGTGAGCCAATGGTTGGTATCGCCAACAGCTCGCTCCAGCCCGAGGAGATGCTTGCCGGTCGCGGGTGGTAACGACGCGAGGTACGCGTGAGCGTTCGCATTGGCGTCCTCGCGCTTCAAGGCGATTTTGCCGAACATGGCGCCATGCTCGACAGGCTTGGCGCCGAAACCGTGGAAGTACGGCAGCCGTCCGACATCGACGGCATTGAGGGCTTGATCATCCCCGGCGGCGAGAGCACCACCATCGGCAAGCTGATGATGCGGTACAACCTCCGCGAGCCTATCCGCGATCTCGCCGCGGCCGGAACTCCGATCTGGGGCACCTGCGCCGGCCTGATTCTTCTGGCCTGCAACGTGGGTCGGAATCAGCCCCTGCTCAATCTCCTTGACATAACCGTGGAACGAAACGCCTTTGGCCGTCAGACCGACAGTTTTGAAACCGATCTCGACATCGAGGGCATTTCTGGAGGCCCATTCCCCGCGGTGTTCATTCGCGCGCCCGTCGTGCGCGAGGTGGGACCCGGCGTGCAGGTGCTCAGCCGACTGGACGATGGAACGATCGTGGCGGTAAGGCACGGACGTTTGTTCGGGACCTCCTTCCATCCCGAGCTGACTGGGGATACGCGGTTGCACGCCGGCTTTGTCGAAATGGCCAGGCACGCGTGACGCCGAGCGTCTCGCGACTTCGTCCCTGGCACGCGCCGGCGCTGGCGCGGAATTTCATTCTCGCAACCGGTCCACGGGAGCACGTGGCGCCGGTGGCCGGACCAACGCCTCCGGCTTTCATGGCCTTGGCGGCCACGCTGCCGGGGCTGGTCCGGGACGTACTGGGGTATGCGGCCTGGACAAGTGACGCATTGATTGGCTTTGCGCTGGCCGAGTTTGTGCCCGATCGACGCCGGGCCAATGTCTCGGTGTTGACCGTCGCTCTCTCGGCTGACGACATCGCGCCGGACTCGGCTGAAGTTGCGGCCTGCGCCGCCCTGCTCGAGCGACTTACCGCCGACGCCGCGGCCCGTGGCTACGTAAGCGTTTTCGCTCGCCTTCCGCGAGACAGCAGGTTTCGCGAGGTCTTCGGGCGCCTGGGCTTCGTCGGCGCCGTCAGCGAGGATGTCTACACGCGTCGCCCCGCACCCATCGCGAACCCCGGGCCGATATCCGGGCTGCGTCCGGTCGAGCAGGCGGACGCGTGGGAAATCTCCCAGCTTTACCGCACCATCACGCCCGCGGCGTTGCAGTTGGCGGAATCGCCCGGCGGTGAGCGACCTTCAGTTCGGCAACGCCGACTGCCCCTACTCGGCGGTGGCCGCACGCCCCAGGAGTATGTGGTCGACGGCGAGCGAGGCCTGGACGGCTGGCTGCGCGTGCATCCCGGCACCCGTGGCCGCCACACCGCCGCCTTGATGGTTCATCCTCGTCGCGCTGCACTCACACGCCCGCTGCTCGGCTTCGCGATTTGGTCGCTGATGGACTCTGGGCGGTTGCCGGTCCGTGTCGTCGTCCACGCGCACGAGGACGCGCTGCGCCGCGCGGTTGAGGACGAGGGCTTCGCCAGAACCGAGGAACGCGAGCTGTTGGTAAAGCACATGTCTGTGCGGATTGCCGCCGAAGTGCCCGCGCAGGCGCTCGACCGGGCGACGAGCTAAGTCGGCGTGGCGACCCCAGATCTCCTGCAGCCCCCCAAGGCCGTTGACGCGCCGCATATTCAGTCTGGGGATGACGAGGAGCTAAGGGACCTGGTCGCGGCCCTGCCGGTCAGACTGCAGGACGACCTACGCACCGTATCCGGCTGGACCGAGGTCGTTGAGATCGTGCTCGATCTCGGCCGCAATCCTGAGATTCGTCTCAGCGACGGATCCGAGCGCCTGCTGCCGTGGAAGGTGGAAGCCGACCATATCGCGGCGGTTGTGGAGGCTATCGGCGAGTTCACCGACGACAACCGCGCCGGCGTACCTGGCACCCTCCACCGATTCTCGGCGATTCGGAATCGATCAGGCCGGGTCGTCGGGCTGACGGTTCGGCGCGGTCGTGCCCTGTACGGCACCACGGCGATTGTGCGCGACATCGTGGCCGGCGACCGCAGCCTACTGCTCCTCGGACCGCCCGGCGTGGGCAAAACCACCATGCTTCGCGAGATGGCCCGCGTGCTGGCCAACGATCACGGTGCACGGGTCGTCATCGTCGACACCTCGAACGAAATTGGGGGCGACGGCGACGTGCCCCACCCCGGTATCGGACGCGCCCGGCGCATGCAGGTGGCTGCTCCGGACCGACAGCACCGAGTCATGATCGAAGCGGTCGAGAATCATATGCCCGAGGTCATCGTCGTGGACGAGATCGGCACCGATCTCGAAGCCGAGGCCGCCCGCACGATCGCCGAGCGCGGCGTGCGTCTCATCGCCACGGCCCACGGCCAGACGCTGGACAACGTCCTGCTCAACCCGTTGCTGAGTGATCTGGTGGGTGGCGTTGAATCCGTAACCCTCAGCGACGACGAGGCCCGGCGGCGTCGCACTCAGAAAACCGTGCTCGAGCGCCGCTCGCCGCCGACCTTTGACACGCTCATCGAGTTGCACTCGCGGGACGCCTTTGTGATTCATCACAATGTCGCTGGCTCGGTCGACGCCATTCTTCGAGGCGGTGCCGTGCGTGCCGAGTCGCGCATGCGGCTGCCGGATGGCCGGGTGCTGCGCGACACGAACGCGGAAGCTCGCGTGAGCGTGGAGGGAGACTTGGCCGAGCCCCGAGACTCCGTCGACGACCGTGCGGATGACGGCCGCCTGCATGTGCTTCCCTTCGGCGTCAGCCGCAGCCGGATGGAACACGCCATCGCGAACAGCGCGACCGACATGGTCCGCCTGGTGCGCCACCTGGCCCAGGCCGACGTGGTGGTCACGCTCCGCAGCTTCCACCGCAAGCGCGCTCGTGTCCTACGGGATGCCGAGGCTCGCGGCGTCCCGGTCTACGTATTGCGAAATAACACGGTGACCCAAATGGAAGCCTGCCTGGCGACCCTGCTCGACATGGAGGGTCCTGAAGAGCCGCCGCACCCTGCTCAGTCGAACGCGACCACGCGCGGCAACGGCGCGCCCCGCCAACACCTGCGTACGCCGCTCAGTTCACGGCCGAGACTCGCATGATCGACGACAAGCCGGCCGGACTTTTTATCGTCTTCGAGGGTCCCGAGGGCAGCGGCAAGACCACCCAGGCCCAGTTGCTCGGCGACGCGCTTCGTCAGCAGCAATTCGACGTGGACCTGACCCGAGAACCCGGCGGCACTCCGCTGGGTGAACGCATTCGACGCGTGCTGCTCCAGGAACAGGACATGCAGGCTGTCGATCCCCGCGTGCAGGCGCTGCTGATGTCGGCCGCCCGCTCCCAGCACGTCACGGAGCGCATTCGCCCGCACCTCGAGCGTGGTGGGGTCGTCATCTGCGATCGCTTCGCCGCTTCGACCCACGCCTACCAGGGCGGTGGTTTCCGCCTGCGGCGACGCGATCTTGAAAACCTGACTTCATTCGCTATTCAGGGCGTCACGCCTGACGTGACGGTCTTATTGGATGTTGAGGTCGAGGACGGGCTCAAGCGAAGCCTCAGCCACCGCAACACGGACTGGGAGAAGGCCGGCGGCATCAACTGGCACGGCCTGCCGTTCCACCGACGCGTTCGCGATTCTTACCTCAACCAGGCGGCCGATGATCCGGAACGATGGTTGGTGGTGGACGGACTTCTGCCGCCCCGCGATATCGCCGCGTCAATCCTCGCGCGCGTGCAGCCTGAAGTCGACGCCCGCCAACTACGTCGGGTTACATCGCCGGTCCAGCGCCTTCTACCGCTCAGCATCGCGTAAGCTGCCGACGCCGCAAGCCTCCCTCGATTGGTTCCCCGCTGAAGCTCTTCTTTGGGATCGTGCAAGAGCCGGATGCCGACCTGCTGGCCGACTCGCTTGTCTCCGGCGGTTTTCGATTCACGCGCGTTCCCACCGCGGGCGGGTTCCTGCGCGAGGGCAATACGACCTTCATCATCGGCGTGGATGACGACCGTATCGGCGACCTGCTCGGAATCGTTCGACGCAACGCCACCACCCGTATGCAGATCGTCAGTCCGATGCAGACGGCCCAGGATTCAGGCGAAGCGCGGCTGCCGTTCCCAGTCGAGGTTCAGGTTGGCGGGGCCACCATGTTCATGTTCGACCTCGATCGGGTCGAACAGATATAGGCCGACCTGGACTTAGCGCGCGGCGGCCAGGACGGGGCGCATCCGCTCGACGGCGTGTTCCAGGTTCTCGACGGAGTTTGCGAACGACAGACGCAGGGAGTCCTCACCCACGGTTCCGAAGGCCGTGCCGGCCAGCACCGCCACGCCCGCCTCGTTTAGCAAGCGGTCCGCGATCTCGTCAGTGCTGATTCGGAACCCACTGAGCTGGGGAAACACATAGAACGCGCCCGCCGGACGCTGGCAATCAACGCCCTCCAGGCTGTTCAGTCCGTCCACAATCACATCGCGCCGCCGCTGGAACTCGGCCACAAACCCGTCCACGGCGTCCTGTGGCCCGGTCAACGCCTCGACGCCCGCCATCTGGATAAACGCGGCCGTGCAACTGGTGCAGTTGGTCTGCAGTTGAGCCACGGCCTCCGCTAGGCCGGCGTTCATCACGCCGTAGCCCAGCCGCCAGCCGGTCATGGCATAGGTCTTTGAAAAACCGTCCAGGATCATCGTCTTGTCGGCCATTCCCGGGCAGGCCGCAATCGAGGCGTGCTCGATCTCGCCGTACATGATGCGTCCGTAGATCTCGTCGCTCAGGACATGCAACGGCCGGTCCGCCACCAGGTCCGCGATCGCGCAGATGTCCTCCGGCGGCAGCACGCCGCCCGTGGGGTTCTGTGGCGAGTTGAGAATCAACAGCTTGGTCCGGTCGGAGAGCTTGGCCTTCAGTTCGTCCAGGTCCAGCCGGAACTGGTTCTCCGGCCGCAGCGCCAGCGGCACCGGCGTGGCGCCCACGAAGCGAATCACCGACTCGTAGATCGGGAATCCCGGGTCCGGATACAACACGTCATCCCCGGGACCGCACAGCGCCGTAATCCCGAAGTACATGATGGGCTTGGCGCCCGGCGTGATGACGACCTGCTCGGGTGTGACCTCGATTCCTCGCGACTCGGCAACGTCGGCGGCGATGGCCTCCCGCGCCTCGGGGATTCCGGCGGAGGGCACGTAATGCGTAAAGCCGTCATCCAATGCCCGCTTGGCCGCCTCGATGATGTTGGCCGGGGTGTCGAAGTCAGGCTCCCCAATCTCCAGGTGGATGATGTCGCGGCCTTCTCGCTCCAGGGCCTTGGCTCGGGCCAGCACTGAGAAGGCGGTTTCGGTGCCCAGGCGGCTCATGGCGCCGGCCAGGTCGGGATGAGGCATGGTGGTCATGGGTGCGGCAATTCGTTTCGGGGGACAGACTGCGGCTGACTGCGGGCCGCCGCACGGATTCTATCGTGACTGACTCGAACCCAGACGCGCCGGTAATGGTGCGTCCAATGCGCGACGATGACGCCGAGGCGGTGGCCCATTTGCTGCGCGCGGCGTATGGGACGCCCGATGGCGGAGCAATTGCGACAGCCGGCGCTCCCGACCTGCCGCTGACCGCGGGCCGCGTTCGCCGCTGGCGTCAGAATTCCGCGGCTGCCTGGATCGCCGAGGCCCTGGGCTACGGCCCCGTTGGCGCGGTGTACGCGGTGGTCGAGCCCGACGCGGCCTGGATGGCGGGCCTTGGAGTCGCGCCCTACTTTCGCCGTGCCGGTGTGGGCGCCGCGCTCACGGACTATGCGCTTGAATTTCTGGTGGCCAGCGGACGGCCCGTCACCGGCATGGAGGCGGCGCCAACGGCGGTGGGCGCCGCCGGAATGTATGCGCGCTGCGGATTTCGACCAGCCGACCTTACGGTGCGCATGCGCGGCGCGGCCGCGAATCTCTGTGCGCCAGTCGAGCCGAACAGTTGGCGAGAAGTCGCCTGCTCGGACCTCGACGATCAAATGCCAGGCCGTGAACCGACACTGGCGGCCAGAGTCAAACCTCAGCCGCATTCGTCGGCAAGCTACGTGCTTCTCGGGCCCAACGTCACCCTGCTATGCGATCCGGATCCATTGATACCCGCCGCCGGAGGGTCTCTGGACCTGCGGCTCGTCATCGCAAGCGTCCCGCCAGACCACGATGTCGATGCTTGGGTACGTGCGGCCGCGCGGTCTGCGTCGCTCCGAGGCCTGGCGTCGCTCGATGTCGATCTTGCGCTGGCAGACGGCGTCGTGCTTCATCGGCTGCTGCGCTTGGGCCTTACGCCAATCGCTTCCACGATCCGATTGGTCAGTGACCTCGAGGCCTACCTGGATTGGCGCAGTCGCAACGGACCCATCGGGCGCTGGTCGTTCTAGCGCCTATCCCTCGGGCTTGGTCGCGACAAAGATCATGCGGTCACTGTCGGCTTCGAACGGGTCCAGTTGCGCGCTTCCGTAGAGTTCGACGCCGTCAAAGCCCGTGGCCTGAAGCACGGCTTCCACCTCTCCCCGTTCCAGGTAGCGCAGACGGAATGACGCGGTCCGCCGACGCACGGCTCCGTCCTCACTCAGCCAATCGTAGAAGTGCGCCGTTTCGATGATCCGAGTGTCTGGATCGATATCCCAGGACACGAAATGGGAAACCTCTATGTCGTCTTGCCCGGCAAACGTCGACTGGTGCCGCACCACGCCGTCACGCATCGCCAATAGGTCGGGTGACGGATTGACGATGTCGAAGGCCAGGAGACCTCCAGGCCGCAAGGCGTCGTGTGCGGCGACGACGGTGTCTCGAACATCATCCGCGGATTGCAGGTGCAGCAGTCCGTCGAGCGCGCAGAACACCAGGCCGAATACCTGGTGACCGCTATGTCGCCGCATGTCGCGGAGCGTCAAGGTGACCGGCAATCGGCGTTCGCCCAGGTTCTTGCTCGCGATAGCCAGCATGGCCTCCGACGTGTCAACGCCCTGAACCTCGTGCCCGGCTTCGGCCAGGGCAATGGCCACGCGTCCCGAGCCGCAGCCGAGTTCCAGCACAGGCCCGCCGGCCCGCGCCGCGAGCGCTCGATACAGATCCAGGTCATCGGTCCAGCCGCGGTGCTCGGCCTCGTACAGGCCGGCTATTCGCGCGTAGAGATCGGCTGACCTGTCGTCGCGCACTACCGGATGCGAAGTCGGCCCAGCACGATGTCGGCCACGACCAGCGTGAAGATCACCAGGATCAGCAGGCCAAAGCTGGCCGTGCGATTCAGCGCGCTCACGGCCATCGCTGCCACCCCCACCGACGCCAGGATGGCGTGGCGGGTGAGCGTCCAAATCGGCAGATTGCGCGCGCTGGCGGCGGTTCCGCGCCGCAGCCAGTACTCAAAGGTCCAGGTGGCGAAGAGCGCGCCGAAAGACATGGTGACCACCACGGCAAGCACGTTGAGGCCGTGTGCCGGATTCGTGAAAACAAGCTGAAACCCCAGCAGGATCAGGCAGGTCACAGCGCCCACACCCATGGCCAGCCAAAGCAAACGGGTCGTGTCAATCCGCTCGCGCGGTGGTGTCGCGGAAGCCTCGTAGCCACGTGGCTCCGGATCGCTCAGGTCCAGCGTCATCTGCAGCTGGCTGTCCGGATCTCCGTCGCCGCCTGTAGCGGTGGCTTCTTCTGTAGGGGTGGGACGAGCCTCGTGCTCCTCGAGCCAACTTGCCTCGGAACTCGATTCTGCGTCGATTTCGCCAGGGCGAATTCGAATGGGGCGACTTTCGTCCGCCGTGGTGCTGCCGTTCGCCGTCGTCTCGCTGCTACTGGCTCGTATTTGCGGCTTTCTCGCGGGATCGCGTCGGTTCGGCAATACCGTACGTCGCTCGCGCCGAGACCCGCGACGAGACCCGCGGCGTGCAACGCGACGCTTGGCATCTGACGTGACCATTAGCCGGCCTCGCGAATGCCGCTGACGGCTTGTACGACGTTGGCCGTGTGCCCGTCTGTCAGCCGTGTCACGCGGTCAAACTGGCCCAGGCTGGCCGCAAGTGAACGTCCGGTGGCGATCACCTGTGGATAGCGCTGCGCCGCCCCGCCCAGGCCGGCTGCCGCCGCTGCGGCTTGCAGGATGGCCCCGTCGTGGTCCGTGGCCGATTGCTCCAGCCAGATGAAGGCCGGCAAATCTGTCGCGTCCAGTGGCGGACCGGCGACGGCAAAGGCCAGCGCCAATGCCCGCTCCACCTGCTCGCGGCTCGCGCCATCCACATCGCACGGCGTGCGCCACGCGTCCGCCTGCGGATCCCACACGTCCACACCTAGCCCCTCACGACAGCGGGCGTCCCAGAAGCGTCCAGCGCTGGCGGCCGGCAGGATGATCCGCAACTCGCGTTCGATGGACGCCGGCAAGCTCTCCAGCGAGGCGTCCAGTGCATCCCGCACGATGGTCTGCCCGATCTCGCGAACTCTTCGCGCGTGCAGCGCCTGATCAAGACGACGTCGCGCGTCGGCGGCATCAATGTCCGCGTGATCCACGCCGGCCCGCAGTTCCAGAGTCTGCACCCGTGCTTCGGTCCGGCGCGTCGCCTCCCGCGCCTGGCGCAACGAGCGGCGAATCTGGTCGGCGCCGCTCGGCTCCCTATCCAGATCCGGGATGGCGGCTCGCGCTTCGGCCGCGCTGGGATCGACGTCGGAGTCAATCCCCAGCGCTCGCAGTGCCGACGCCAAGTCGGTCGTATGTCGCCTGGAAGCTGCCTGGACAGTTCGGTGACGTAGGACAGCGCCGCGCGCGGCACTGTGGGCCCGCTCGCTTCCAACGTGCGCGATGATGGCCGCGAACTGCGCAATCTGTACCGCTCGCGCTCGATCAGGCGTGCGTTCGGAATCTGTTCCGCGTCGCCTGGATATCTCGGTGTCCAGCGCGGCGAGTTCGTCGTTGGCTCGGGTCTCGTCCCGGATCGCCACCTGCCGCTTGAGCTCCAGGTCTGGACCGCCGCTCAGCTGCTGTTGGATCTTTTGAATCTTGCGCAGCGTGTCTCGTCGCGACGTCTCGATCTCCTCTCGAGAAGTCCCGATGTGCAACTCGTCGGTCAGACGTTCCGCCGCTCGCCGGGCGTCGGCTGCCTTTTCCAGTTGGGTGCGTCGCTCAGCCGCGGCGGTGATCAGTTGTTGCTCCGGGTCGCTGCGGTTCATCGTGGCCACTCGCGCTTCCAGGCGCCGTACGTCCCGCGCGGCGTCTTCGGCGGCCTCTGCCGCGGCAGCGGCCTCCGTGCGAAGTTCCGTTGAGTCACTTCGAGTGTCGGCATCGACCATGTGGCGCAGGCGAGCCGTGGCGCTGTCACGTAGAACCGTGGCCCTGCGCGCGTCGGACGGAATCTCCATATCCAGCTCCTCAAGCTGGCGTTCAATGCGGGTTCGGGAATCTCGCGCCTGTGCGGCTGCCAGCTTCCGGTGCTCCGTCTGCTGAAGGGCGCGCGCCACGCGGTCCAACTCGCGTCCCAGGTCGTCCGCGCTCGCGGCGTTGCCACGATCCGCCACGGTCAGCCAGATGCCGGCCAGCGTGCCCATCAATCCCACGGCCAGACCCAGGGGCGCGAGCGGAGCGAAGGCCAGGAGCCCCAGCACGCCCGCTGCCAGACCTGCCACCGCGCTCCCGGCGGCCACCCGCCGCCATCCCGTCCGAAGCTGGGCGTCACGTTCCTGGGCGCGAACCTCGGTCTCCAGGGTGTTCAGTTGATCGTGCAGTGTCGCCGCGTCAGCTTCGGCCGCCTCCGCGTCGTCATTATCCTCGGGCGCGTGGTCCAGCCACTGGCGCCACAGGCGGTGCGCTGCGGGCAGGTGGCTGTCTTCGTTAGCTCGGTCACTGAGCGTCCGCGCGCGCTTCGCCTGCGCGGCCAGGCGTTCCGCCTTGCTCCGGCTGGCTGAGAGCTCCTGGCGAGCACGTTCCAGGGCCGCCACGTCATCGCCGACGGTCGAACTCGCCCGGCTTGCTTGGTCGGCGGCGCTGGCGGCGGCGTCGGCCCGGCGGTAGGCGGCCAGTCCCCGCTCCAGGGTCGTCAATCGCTGTTCGCTCGACGTCAGCTCGGAACGCAGATCGCTCAGTCCCGCGACTTGTTGCTCGTACCCGGTTCGCCGGGCTTGCGCGGCTTGCAGCCGCCCTACGGCTGCGTCCCGGTGGTCCAGCAGGTGCGCCAGCGCCAGGGCGTGCTCAGCCTGTTCGATGTGGCGCTCAAACCCTTCGGCCAGCGTCGTCATGCAACGTCGTTCGTCCTCGGCCTCGGCGACAAGGCGTTCGGCTTCCTCGAGCTGATGAACTGCGCGTGCGGCCCGGTCGCGCTTGCGCGCGTCCTCGATCTGCTGCACCTCGGCAACGGCTGTGGCGTGCGCCTCGGCCGCCTTGGCCAGCGCGACATGCAGCGACGCCAGGCGCTCTGCTTCTTGGACGTCCTGGCTCACGTCGACACTGGCGGCCAGCACGTTCATTCGGCGCAAGCCGAGCCACGCGCGAAGAACATCGCGTAGCCGGTCCGCCAAGGGCTCCAGCTCGCGCGGCGGCCAGATCAACGCGGCCATTGCTTCGCTGTCGGCCCCGAGCACGCGCTCGAGTTCGCGCTCAATGCGCTCCGGGCCCGTAACCGGGACCAGGCCGGACGACCCGCCTCGTGCCAGGGACGTCGTGAGGCGGCCGTCACCCGCAATTCGCCGCTCGATGGCATAGGTCACGCCACCGACGACGATGGACGCACCCACCAGCGCGCCTTCCCGGCCGCCGAATCCCGGCGCCACGTCGCCAAAGAGCGCGCAGCGCAGCGCGGCGCTAAGCGTGGCGGCCGCCGTGGGCGGTGCGTCGATCAGGTGGTGGCCGCGCGGCATAAAGGCGAAATCCACGTCATCGATCTCGCCGAGATGATGGGCAACCAGCCGTTCGAGAAATATCACGACAGAGCCTTCGTTGGCTCGCGTCGACGCGCGATTTCAACCACACGAGCTCGGGCTGCGGCGATGATCTCTCGGTGGTCGTCGTCGCCCGCGGCCGCCAGGAGTCGCTCGCTGGCCCGCCTCGCATTGACCAGGAAAGACGAGCGCGCCAGATCCACCGCTGCATCCGGCGAATCGTTGACCACGAGTTGGTCGATGACGAAACGCAGCAACGTGCCGGCCGACGCGGCGCGCTCGATCAAGCTTGCTGGATCCAACTCATGCCAGGCAGCTCGCGACATCCGTCCGTGCAACTCGATTTCGAGGATGCCGGCCGCTCCCAGCTCCGGCTCGATCATGTTCGCAACCGCGCCGCTTGACGGCGGTGAATCGATCATGAGCCGCGTTGGCCGCAGGACGTCGGTCGGCACGAACGATGGGAAAACCCCGCGGGATGGATCGAAATCCAGGATCACAAAGCCGGGCTCCGCGCGCCCTTCCAGCGAAAGACCGGCCCAACCCGTCGCGACGACGAGCGCATCGCCCACGCGGTCCGACGCGGCCCCGGCGGCGCGGGTGTCGATCACCACGTCGGCCAATCCGGCAGGCGACACGGGCCCGCCAGCCTCGCCCTCACCCGTGGCGATGTCTATGGTCAGATCGGCGGCGTCACTATTCGCGACGGCGCCGCCGGTCCCGAGACCAATCTGCAGACCGGCGACGGAAACTACGACGGACTCAGACGCTTGCGAACGAAGCACCGCGTCGACCAGACCAACTTCGGCCAGAAAATCCGTACCGTCAGTGGTGGGACTTGGCGGTTCGCCAGTCGCAACCACGGTCATTCCCGCGCGGCGCGCTGATCCCAGCGGGGCCATGGCGGCCCGCACGTTTTCCAGCGAGGGGGGCGACTCGGCAAACAGACCTGGGCCGCAAACAAATGCTTGGCATCTCGCGTGCGCCGCCTGTTCCAGGACGCCGGCGAATGCTCGGTGCGTGAGCGCGCTGAACAGATGGCGTTGAGATGGCGGTAACGCGGCTGGGCGCGCGCCAAGCTGAAAGCCTGCGGCTACCGCAAGACGGGCGCGACCCTCTGAAGACCGAACGATACGCACGGAGACAAGCTCATCCTTGCCCCCCGTGACGCAGGCTGCACAATCCGCACGGCCTGACGCCGACGATGGTAGCACCCACCGGGTCCGTGGCCGTCGTCGCTGCTCGACGGCAAGACGGCACGGAAGCTCGGCGCTTAGGCCGACGCGAAGAGGGGTGGGGGACGCCGCCCCAGGTTGCGCGCCGTTCCGAACAGCGTGCGCGGCGGCACGGTTTCCAGCCGGATGCCGCATCCGTCGTGCACGTAGCGGCGTGGGCCGTCTTCCACGACCAGGGTGTAGTCGCGCATCCGCCGATGCAGGTCGCTCAACACTAGGTCGACGACCGGAAACCGGAATCGCCAGGTAGCCACCAGGTGGCGAGGCGACCTTCCCGGCTCGAAGCGCAGGCCGGCGCGCGCCGCAAACACCTCCCGGTGCACCTGGTGGCCCCAACTCATGAACAGCCGGGCTTCGCGTGTCCGCCGGCCCAATACGTGGGCTGAGCCGTGTCGCAGCGTTTGCCGGGCCACTTCGCGGAGCACCCGATCTCGTCCTCCGGCCGGATGCCGCAGGGCGTAGCGATAGAGCCGGCCAAGCTTGGCCATCGCCATGCGGTCGGTGGATGTGTCTGGCGCTGCGGCCTCGGCCGTGACGTGGCCGCTGGCCGCTTCAAGGCGCAGCAGGGCGCAAAACTCATCGGGCAGTCGCGACATAGGGTGCTCCTTTGTAGGCAACGGTTGCTGTTTGAACGTTCCATAGCCGACGGACGCAACGGGTCATCCCAGGACGTCCTCCCGCCAGGCGTACCGTTCGCTGTCCATGCGGGCGCTCGACCCCAACAGAGCGGCGTGTGTGAGTACGGCGTCCCCAAAGCGCGCGCGAACCTCGTCCATCGCGGTCTCCAGCGGGTGGCCGTCGCGTTCGCTTCCTGACCGCAGCGTGAGTTGCCGTGGGGGCTTCGAGCGGATGCCCGTTACGTGAATCCCGACCAGCCGATAGATAGCCCCGTCGCTCGTTTCACCCGGCAGTAGACCCTGAACCGCGCTGAGGATGTTTCGGGCCTGGTCGGTCGGCGCCTGCAGCGTGACTTGCCGCGTGATGGTCCGGAAATCGGCGTAGCGCAGCTTCAGCACGACCGTGCGGCCGGCCAGCCGCTTGGCGCGCAAGCGGCGCGCGACGTGATCGGCGAGTTGCCGCAGGTAGCGCAGGACGAGTGCGCGATCGTCCGTGTCGCGGCTAAACGTCACCTCGTTGCCCACGGACTTCGCCGTGCGCTCGGCCTCCACATCGCGCGAGTCGATCCCGCGTGCCAGGGCGGCGGGTTTGTGCAACTCGCCGATCCGTTCTGGCTCGTGCCGTGCCAGGTCGCCGATCGTACGGATGCCCCGGGCGGCCAGACGCACTTCGCTTTTCGGACCAATACCCCAGACCATCCGTACCGGCAGCGGGTCCAGGAACTCCTGCTCCGTGCCGGGGGCTACGATCCGTCGCCCGTCGGGCTTGGCCAGAGTCGAGGCGATCTTGGCGACCGACTTGTTGGTCGCGATGCCCACCGAAATCGGCAAATCCACTGCTGCTCGAACCTGAGCCCGCACGTGCTCGGCGATGTCGTCAGGCGTCCCATAACGTCGCTCGCAGCCCGTGACGTCCAGAAATGCTTCATCCAGCGACAGCGGCTCCACCAGCGGTGTGTACGTACGGAAGATGCGCATGACCTCAACGGACACATCGGAGTAGAGGCGCATGCGTCCCGGTACGAATTCGGCGTGCGGGCAAAGCCCGGCGGCCTGGCGCAGCGGCATGGCCGAGCGCACGCCATAGGCGCGGGCCTCATAGGAAGCGGCCGCCACGACGCCCCGGGCGTCTCGCGGACCGCCCACGATCACCGGCCGCCCGCGCAGCGCTGGCTGCTCACGCTGCTCCACGGATGCGTAGAAGGCGTCCATGTCCGCGTGCAAGATCACGCGCTGGCCCAGCCAGGCTTCGGGCAGGCATTCACGAGCCGCGGTGGCGACGGGTTTAGGATTCATGCTTGCATGATACCGTACAAAATACGTACGTACAAATTGCGAACGGGATGTCCGATGGCCGGAGATCGGTCGTTAGGACAGACCTGGCGCCCGAAGTCCCGCGTTGTGCCGGGGACGCGGTTGCCTCGGCCCAACGGCCGGAACGCTTCGCTAAATGCCGCTTCTTGCCAGCGCCAGTTCCTGCGCCCCGAGTTCTCCATCGGCGTGCTCCAGAACGCGGAGAAAGGCGGCCTTGGCCGTCGCGGAATCCCCGGCCATTTGATGGGCTCGAGCCAGGGCGAAATCCCAGCGCACGGAGGAGCGATCCGGCCGACTGGCCTCCAGGCGCGCGAGCGCACGCCGCGCTGCGGCTGGCGACGCTTCTACCGCTAGGTCAGCCAGCACCAGATCCGCGGTTACGGCTGCGGTGGGCTTCAGCCGCTGGGCGTGATGCAGCGCTTCCAGGGCGCCGGCTGGATCGCCGGCCTTGAGGCGCGCGCGGCCCAGCGCCTGCCAGACGGCGGAGCCGTCCGCCCCGTGCTCCACGGCGGTTTCCAGGCAGCGCGCGGCCGACGCGTGGTGGCCCTCGGCGTCCAGCGCGGCCGCCACGTTGCGATAAAGCCGCGGCCGCAGATCGCCGCCGTCCGATTCCCCGGTCGCCGTGTCCAGCGCGAGGTCAAAGGCCTCGCGCGCCGCCGAACTGTTGCCTTCGGCGGCGTAGCGAACCCCCAGGCTGGCCAAATGCAACGCTGATAATCGGACCTCAGAATTCGGTGCGGCGGCGTCGACCGCTAGCAGGGCGCACTGCGCGGCCGCGTCAATGGCGCCTGCCGCCAGCAAGTCCGCAATGTCCTCGCGGCGATCCTGGATGTCCGCCACGGTCGCAGCCGCGCTAGAGCCGCCGCATGATTGAGGTCACCCGCCCTTGGACACGAACATCGTTGGCGTAGATCGGCGCCATGTCGGCGTTGGCTGGTTGCAGGCGGACGCGATCAGCCTCGCGGAAGATTCGCTTCAGCGTCACCGCGCCGTCGTCCAGCATCGCCACGCCGATCTCACCGTCTCGGACCGTCTCTACGGGTTCCACGATCACGATGTCGCCGTCGCAGATGTGGTCGTCGATCATGCTGTCCCCGCGTACGCGCAGGGCATAGGCGCGGCTGTCGGGCGACATGTCGGCGGCCACCGCGATGGTGTCCAGGCGCTCCTCGTAGGCATCGATCGGGGCGCCCGCGGCAATCTCGCCCACGATCGGCACGTTCACGACCCCGCCGGGCATCCCGCCGCTCAGAACTTCAATGCCGTGTGACTGCCCGGAGCGCCGGATGTAGCCCTTGCGCTCCAGCACTTCCAGGTGCTGTTGCACCGTGGCCGGCGCCAGCCCCAGGACCGCGCCAATCTCGCGCACGCTGGGCGTATAGCCCTCGTCCTGCACGAACCGCTCAATGGTCTGCAACACACGGTGCTGGCGCTTCGTCAGCGGATCGCCCATCGCAAGCCGTCCTTACACGCTTCTGCGGTGCCGACTCCCGCGTGGCCCGTGCAGCGAGTCGCACCTGGATTTTCGGGCAGCGATCAGAAGATACCGGACAATAAACGAACGGTCAAGTCGGAGTGCTTCGTGCTCGAGAAAGCTCGCCTCGCTCAGGCCGCGTCGATCCGAATCGCCGTCCCCGTGCGAACCCGCCGCAACGCGTCGACCGGCGGATCGCAGACACGACCCACCACGTTCACCGGGCTGGCCGCCCGAACCTCGTTCCCCTGGCTGGCCGGTGTCCGGCCAAAGAAGACGCA
>DAOUJT010000183.1:0-3538 GCA_034422315.1 Chloroflexota bacterium
GAGAGGCCGGCGCGGCGGGCGGCGAGGGCGATGGCGCAGCCGATGATGCCGCCGCCGACGACGGCGACGTCGGCGCTATGCAGGTCGGCACTCATGACGCGGTATCCCTTGCAGAGATCGACCGAGTGGGACGGGTCGACTTGATCGTAGCGGGGGATGGCGGGTTGGTCCCGATGCGGCGGTCAGCATGGGCGGCTGTGACCCCGAACACATGCCTGACGAAAAGCGAACGGCGTGGTAGGCTGCCGTATGAATGCCGAACGAACGTTTGCCGTACGGTCGGTGGGGTACTCGGGGAGGCCGTCGTCACGGGTGGCGACGGCGGAGTGTCCGCCGCCGCGGTGGCGCGCCGAGGGACGGGCTGGGGCCAGGCAGGCGTGCCCGGACTGCGGGGTTCCGCTGCGGCCGCTGGGTCGGTGCCTGAGCTGTCCGGCGTGTGGCTGGGGGGCGTGCGGCTAGAGGGGCCGGTACCAGCGGCGCGGTTTGTTGGACTGACGGCGGACGGGTTTGGGGCCGAGATGCCGGCGGACGAGGCGTAGGTCGTCCCGTAGCAAGTCGCGTGGGGCGGGCGACGTGTCCGGGTCGTGGCTCCAGACGGCGCCGGCGTGGTAGGGGCTTTCGAGGATTGCGAAGACGTCGAGTTTGCGTTGGGTTATCTCGCCGAGTAGTCGGGGCCAGTCGGCTAGGCCGTGGGTGAGGGTGGCGGGTGTGCGCGACCAGCCGTCGGACCCGGGCACGATGGCGGTGTTGGTGATGCTGAGGGCCTGGACGTGGTCGTCGAGCGCGTCGAGGTCCAGGCGCCAGGATTCGGGATCGATGGGGCCAAGCTGGCCGGGGGCGAGGCAGATGCCGACGTAGCCGGGCAGGCGGCCGTGCAGCAGGGCGACGGCATGGCCGGGTTGTTCCTGCAAGGAGCCGGGGAACTGGCGGACGAGGGCGCGCAGGTCGTGGCGGCGGCAGAGGGTTTCCAGGCCGCGGAGGCCGGCGCGGGCGGCTTGCAGCGAGTCGAGGTAGGGCGCGCCGTCGAGCCGGGACCAAGCGCCGTACCGGATGTAGGGGACGCGGGCTTCCTGGCAGCCGCGGTGGATATCCTCGGCGTGGTCGTCGAAGGGTGAGGTGAGGTCGGTGGTGACCATTGCGACGCGGACGCCGGCGTCGGCGCAGTCGACGGTGACTTCGATGAGGTCGATGGCCTCGGATGGTTCGACCTGCCCGTTGGGAGCGATGACGAGGTCGATGGCGTCCAACTCGAGGGCGCGGGCTTCGGCGACGAGGTCGGCGGGTGAATGCCCCGGAAAGGCGGCGCCGGAGAGTACGTAGCGGGGGAACTTGAGGGCCACGTGGCGATCCGCGTGCGGGACGGGACTCGAGCCTACGACCAGTCCGGCAAGGGGCGGATTGGCATGTCGAAGACGTAGGCCTGGCGGAAGGGTTGGGGGGAGTTCAGGACGCCGTCGTGCAGGCGGTAGTCCATCAGCAGGATTGCGAGGTCGTGGATGAGGCCGCGGGATAGCAGGAGGCGCAGGCGGTAGTCGCCGGAGAGTTGGGTGTCGCGGGCGACCCGGGACGGGCGGGGCTGGGCGTCAACGGTTTCGGTGAGGGTGCGGGTGGCGGGGTCATAGCGAAAGTCGATCCGTTGGGCGGGTGCGGTGATGTGGGCGGCGCTTGACCAGAAGCCGTGGGAGGGGCGGGCCGCGTTGCGCGGGCTTTCGGCGTAGGCCATGCCGACGCTACCGCCGGTGCCGGTGGGGTTGGCGGTGATGATGGCGCCGGTGATTGTGCCGTCGCGCGCGCTGACATCGACGGAGATGACGTGGCGGGGGATGTGTTCGACGGTGGCGGTTGGCGTGGCGCCGGTGGGCGCCAGGCGGGCGGCGACGATCTGGGGGCGGATGGCGTCTCCGCCCGAGCTGACCTGGAGCACGGAACCGGGATCCGGCGGGACGGTGATCCAGGTGAGACCGGGATTGACGGGGATTTCGGCCGGGCCCGCCTGGATCACGCCGCGAACCGGGGCGACGACGCCGAAGAGGATGGGCTGGTTGGCCGGTTGCAGATTTGAGCCGGCGGCCAGGCGCCCGTCACGCAGACCAAGCCGTACGCCGCCGTTGGCGGGGATGTCGAGGGCGCCGAGGGCTTGTCCCAGGTCGTTGGCGGTGAGTCGCTGTCCGGGCGCGTCGCGGTAGATCGTCCAGTAGGGGGTGGCGTGGACCGCGTCGGAATGGAGCAGGCCGTAGGTGCGGGGATCGTCGGCGGTGTTGAGGATGAGGTAGTCGGAGGCCGGGCCGGCCAGGTTTTCGTAGGGATAGGCGGGGGTGCTGGCGAGCCCGCCAAGCTGGCGCCCGACCAAGAGCCCGGCCCACACGCTGGCGGCGCGCCGGGCCCAGGATTCGGATTGATGCCGGGGATAGTGGAAGGCCAGCACGTGGTCGCCGATGCGGCGGCGGGCTTCGGGCACGGGGTAGGTGAGGGTGGGCGCGAAGAAGACGCGGCTGCCGGGCGGCACGCGGTCGGCGACGGCGCGGGCGTCGTGGGCGATGCGGCGCTCGGCGTTCCAGCCGACGCCCTGCCAGTTCCACCAGACGCTGAGGTAGGTGTTGTAGATGAGGGCGAGCGAGAGGATGACCAGGATGGCGACGGCGACGCGGCCGAGGACGGGCTCGACGGGCGCGAGGCGGGTCTCGAGGCGGCGGGTGGCGGTTTCGCTCCAGAGCTTGAACTCGCCGTGGTAGATGTTGGCGATTCCTGAGGCCAGGAGGACCGCGACGAGGAAGGTTACGTAGGAGAGGTTTTTGAAGTGGCCGTAGTGGTAGCCGGCGCCGGCCGCGACCCAGAGCATGAAACCGGCGAATCCGGCGGCCAGGGCAAGGGTGACGCGCTGGTCGCCGCGGATGGTCAGCGTGCCGAGCAGAGCGAGGGCCAGGGCTGGCCAGAAGAGGGCGCTCAGGATGGTTTCAAGGACGTCAGTGCCGCCCGCGCCGAGGAGCAGTTCGAGGGGGCCGTTGCGCGGGATGAGGCGGTAGGCCTCCAAGCCGAAGGCGAGTTCCACGTTGGCGAATTGGCGGTCGCCCCAGGCGTTGCCGAACTGGCCGTTGAGGTCGCCGGCGATGTCGACCAGCTGCGGCAGGGCCCAGACGAGGAGCCAGACGATTCCGGGGGCGCCCAGGACGGCCGTTCCAGCGCCCAGGGCCAGGGCGCGACGCAGGGTGGCGAGCCGCCGGCCAGCGGTGACGATCAGCGCCGCGACCAGCGTGACCGCCACGGCCAGGTAGACGGCGGAGATGGCCCAGAAGTAGGACACCAGCAGGGCGGCGCTGATCAGCGCCGCCAAGGCCAAAGCCCGCGCGCCGCTGCTCCGCAGCGCCACGATGCCCGTTGCGGCCGCCAGCGGGAAGAGGGCGAAGGCGACGGTGTGGGGTCCGAAACCCATGCCGGCGAACCAGAGGGGCAGGCCGTGCAGGGAGTAGAGGGTCGCCGCCAGTCCCGACGGTCGCTCGGACATCTGCAAGCCCGTACGCGCGAAGATGTAAACCGCAGG
>DAOUJT010000184.1:0-2688 GCA_034422315.1 Chloroflexota bacterium
CAGGGCGTGCGCGGGATCGTAGATCCATCCAACTTCGGCTGGCCGCGCGAGGTCGAAGGCCTGAACGGCGTGGTGAGCATTCCAGCGAAGCCGCTGAGCATCATCACGGCGTCCGTGGGCCACGACGAAATGACGCTGGCGATCGTTCCGATCGAGCGACTGGTCGCCGTCGGCGGTTCGTCGAAGAATGCGACGTACTCGAACGTGGCCGACCTGCTGCAGGACAAGACCGAGATCTCCCGTGATCCCGAGACGATCATTGCCCAGGAACCGGACGTCATCGTGACCAGCCCGTTCTTCTCGGCGGACGGCGTCGCCGCGTTGTCCAAGGCCGGGATTCCGGTGATTCAGACCGAGCTCAAGCAAGGTCCCGAAGCCCGGATCAACAACATCCTGCTGATGGGATACATCTACGGGGAAGAAGAGCGCGCGATCGAATTCGCAACGGAAGTTCGCGAGCGCTACGAATCCCTGATCGCGGTGACCGGCGAGGTTGAGACTCAGCCGCGCGTGCTGGCCCTCACCCAGTACGGCGACAAGATCTGGACGGCCGGCAAGGACTCCACCGAGGGCGGCGTGATCACCGCGGCCGGCGGCCTGAACGTGGCGGCGGAGGCGGGAATCGAAGGTAACCAGACCACCAGCCTGGAAGGCGTGATTGCGATGAACCCCGAGGTCATCGTGATCGCGCAGCCTCTGGAGTTCGGCGCGGCGGAGTTTCGACAGAGCCTGTTGGAGAATGAGGCGCTCGCTGAGCTACCCGCCGTCAAGAACGAGGCCATTTACCTGGTCGAAGGCAAGCACTTCACCACGCTGTCCTACTGGAACATCCGTGGAGCCGAAGACTTGGCTCGCATTCTCTGGCCGGATGAGCTGGGCGATTCCGAGAGCCCGGCCTTCAGCCTGGCGGAGTAGGCAACGATGCAGACCGAACGAACAGCGTCTATCCGGGCGGACGAACTCGGCTTCCGGGTCGAGGCGAAGGCGTTGCTCGAGCGCGTGCGGCTGCACGCGGACCGGGGACAACTGGTCGGTCTGATCGGTCCGAATGGCGCGGGGAAGTCCACGCTTCTCCGCGCCATCGCCGGCGTGCTGCGACCGCAGGAGGGCGCGGTCTGGCTGGAGGGTGAGGAACTGGACTCCATGCCGGCCCGGGACGTCGCGGCCCGGATGGCCCTGGTGCCGCAGATCGCGCCCTATACGCACGGGTTCACCGCTCGTGAACTGGTGCTGATGGGGAGGTATCCGCACCTCGGTCGCTTTCAGATTGAAGGCGCAGCCGACGAGGCGATTGCCCGCGAGGCCATGGAGCTCACGGAGACGGAGGAGTTTGCCGAGCGAACGCTGGACACACTGTCCGGGGGCGAGCGTCAGCGTGTGTTCGTGTCGCGGGCACTGGCCCAGCAGCCGCGCGTGCTGTTGTTGGATGAGCCAACCGCCAACCTGGACGTGCTGCACAAACTGCGTGTGCTCGACCTGGTTCGGCGCCTGGTGGACGAGGGACTGACGGCCGTGGCCGCCATTCACGATCTGGGAATGGCGGCGCGCTACTGCGACCGGCTGGTTCTGCTCAATGAAGGTCGCGTGCTGGCCGAAGGATCGCCCGAGGACGTGCTCGCGCCGGACATCATCGAAGCGGCGTTTGGAGTTCGATCGGCCGTCTATCGCGATCCCGTCACCGGATCGCTGGTGGTGAGCCTGATTGCCCCGGCTGACGACGCGACACGATCGACCAGCGCCAACGGCCGCAGCGTCGATCCGACGCCGGCCGAGGCGCTTGCCACAGAGTCAACCGGGAGTTGAGCCATGACCGTTCGAGATCCACAGTCACGGCCCGAGGCACCGCCTAAGCGCCCGCGCGGCCGACACGGTCTGATCATCGTCAATACCGGCGAGGGAAAAGGGAAGACCACGGCCGCGCTTGGGGTGATCTTTCGGGCCTGGGGCCGGGACTTCAAGATCCGGATGTTCCAGTTCATCAAGCACACCACCGCAACGTTTGGGGAGCACCGGGCGGCGATGCGGCTGGAGATCCCCATCGAGGCGCTGGGCGACGGTTTCACCTGGCTGTCGAAGGACATGGATCGAACGGCGGCACTGGCGGTGGAGCAGTGGGGTCACTGCAGGGACGCGATTCTCAAGGGCGAGGAAGACATCATCGTGCTGGACGAATTCACTTACGCCATGCACTACGGCTGGGTTCCGGTTGAAGACGTGGTGGAGACGCTCAAGGCACGGCCGGCCCCGCTGCACGTGATCATCACCGGCCGCTATGCGCCAGAGGAACTGATCGACTGCGCGGACCTGGTGACGGAAATGAAGATGATCAAGCACCCGTATCGCGAGCAGGGCATCCGGGCGCAACGGGGGATCGAGTTCTAGGGGTGACGCTCGACGAGGTCGTCGCCAGGATCCGCCCGGCCGACAGCCAGGCGATGCACGCGGCGAGGCAGCGTCATCGGCGGCTAACCAAGCCGCCGGGCAGTTTGGGCCGGCTGGAGGACGTCTCGATTCAGCTAGCCGGCATCTTTGGAACCGAACGCCCGATTGCTCGCAAGACCACACTGATCGTGGCCGCCGCCGACCACGGGGTGGTGGCGCAGGGCGTCACGGGATATCCGCAGACCGTAACCGCGCAGATGGTGCTGAACTTCCTGGCGGGCGGCGCCGCGATCAGCGTGATGGCGC
>DAOUJT010000185.1:0-17329 GCA_034422315.1 Chloroflexota bacterium
CGCCGAAGAAGAACACGAAACCCGCACCATCTTCTGCGCCGAATGCACCGCCGACCTGCTCAACCACGTCATCCGCACGCACTTTCACCCAAACTAGCCGCCACGCCGATGTATACGCAGTGCGTTCGAAGCTTGAGCGGTTGGGCCACGCGATGATCAAGCTGGGCATCGAAGAAGAGTTCTTCCTCGTCGACCCCGAGTCCCGCGACCTCCTGGCCGACCCCGATATCCGCATCTTCCAGGCGTGCGAGGCCCACGGCAGCCCGCACAAGTTCGTCAGGGAGTTCCTGCGCACCCAGATCGAGTCCAACTCCCGCGTCTGCGACTCGGTGGCCGAAATCCGAACCGCGCTGCTGGAAACGCGCCGCGTCGTCATCCAGGCCGCGGAAACCTACGGCGCCGCCGTCATGGCCGCCTCAACCCACCCCTTCGCCGACTGGAAGGAACAGGCCCCCACGCCCCGCGAACGCTACGAGCGCTTCGTCGTGACCTTTCAGGACAGCGTCCGTCAATTCCTGATCAGCGGCATGCACATCCACGCCGGCTTCGGCGATCCCGATTCACGCATCCGCGTCATGACCGCCATCCGGCGCTACCTGCCCATCCTCCACGCGCTCTCCGCCTCCTCGCCCTTCGTCGAAGGCCGCGAGACCGGCTTCAAATCCTTCCGCCTCAATCTCATGACCAACCTTCCCCGCACCGGCCTGCCGGGCCCCCTCCAATCTCGCGCCGACTTCGACCGCCTCGTCGCCGACTACCAGCGCATGGACTTCATCGGCGACGCCAGCGAACTCTGGTGGGACATCCGCCCCTCCGGCAAGTTCCCCACCATCGAAATGCGCATCGGCGACGTCTGCACCCGCGTCGACGACGCCATGTGCATCGTCGCCCTCTACGCCTCCCTCATCCGCTACCTGCTCCGCCAGGACCGGGACGGCAAGCTCCCGCCCGAGCCGCCCACCGAGATCATCGCCGAGAACCGCTGGCTCGCCCAGCGCTACGGCGTCCTCGCCTTCTTCGGCGACGAGCAGGGCGGCGGCCGCAAGGACATCATCGACGTCACCCAAGAACTCGTGGACACGCTCACCGACGACGCCCGCGCCCTCGACTGCGAACCCGAACTGCGCCACGCCCTCACCATCATCGCCGAAGGCGCCGGCGCCGATCGCCAGGTCGACCTCTACCGCCTCCGCCGCCTCGAAGGCGACTCCCACCAACAAGCCCTCCGCCAGGTCGTCGACCTCGTCCTCACCGAAACCCGCGCCAGCATCAACCCCACGGCCTGACGCTCGGCCACGGCGTCTGGCCTTCACTTCCTGGCAGCCACCACGAAGTGCTTGGACATTCCAAGCAGCGTTGGCTCCTGTTCGACGCAACGAATCCAGTCCAGCAACCGCGCGCCTTTCACGGGGTCGGACATCCGCTCGTCAAGATCGGTGGCGGCAAGTCCGGGCCCTTGCACCGCGTAGAGATCTGGCTGGACGAATCCCGCCTCAACGACCTCGGCCTCCAGCTCCTCCGGCCGGTGAAAGAACGCCGTGGTGAAGTAGCCGAAGTCATCGGAAAGACCACGATGCTGCCCGTCCTCCAAATCGCGACGCAGGATGGGCGCGAACTCCGGGTCGTCGATGTGGCCCCTGCTGAGCGCGCTCAGCAGCGAAGCGAATCGATTGATCGCCTTCGCGATCACCGCGCCCCCGGGCCTCAACACGCGGTGAGCCTCGCGCAGCGCCGCCAGCCGGTCGTTTCTGTCCGTCAGGTGGTACAGCGGCCCCATCAGCAGCACGCCGTCCGCGCTTCCGTCAGCCTGATCAAGCGATCGCGCGTCGCCCAGCATCACGCTTGCCAACGGATGCCGCGCCTGCGACCCACTAGCCTCCCGCGCCTGCCCCACGTGCTTCTCCACCGGGTCGATCAGGTGAACCTCATACCCAAGCCCGGCCAGCCAGCACGCATACCGCCCCGGACCGTCGCCCACATCCAGCACCACCCCCGGCGGCACCGGCAGAAACCGCCCAATCAGCTCCCGCATCCGCGCAAACTCAAGCGGCCCCGCACCCCGCACCAGCCGCCCCGCCTCATCAATCCCCTCGTAATACGAAAGAATCTCCCGGCCATCCCCTGCGACCTTCCGTCCCTCCATCACTCCGTCGCCTTACCCTGCAAGCGTCGCAACCAGTCAGGCTACGTGACCCTGCCCGTCGCAAGGCTCCGCCACCGATGGCCCGGCTGGCATCCGCACCGGGTGCGCATTCACCGTGTCCGTTTCGACCTCTCGGGTTGACTGAGCTCTCGGTCGCGCCGCCTCCGTTCCTCGGCAATCAACGTCGCCGCGTCAACGCCAAGGTCAGTCTTAGGGAGCCGAGCCAGCCGCTCCGGCCACTCCAACCGCGCCAACTCCCGCTCCAGGGCACTAATGACAATCGAACTCATCGTGCGGTCGTTCTCGCGGGCATACCGCCGAAGACGCTCGTACAGATCGTCCGGGATATTCCGCACATGCAAATTGACCATGCCATGAGCTTAGCCCGATCAGCACATAGCCATCAGCGCTGGATGTGTAAACCATGTCTCCGAACACGTGTAAAGGATGTCCCCGGTCTGCACAGCCATGGACAGTGGGGAGCCGCCGACGCCGAGTCCTCGCGTCCTGTTCGGTGTACCGGCCGCCGTCCCTGCGCTAGGTAGCATTCGCATTCGTTGCCACGGAGACCACGCCAATGGCACAGCAAACGACGCCGACCACAACACCGCCGGGGGAACCACCCAGGCAACGCGCGCAACTCGTGCGACACGATCCGCCATTCGGTTACTGGGTCCGTGCCGGACTCGGCATCGGCCTCGGACTGGTGCTCGGATACCTCATCTTGGCGCTGCTGACCCTGATCGGCGTCGCCGTACTGAGAGTCGGTCTGCCAGCCTTTTTCTAGCTCTGGTCTTCGGGCAACAGTTTGATGCCATCCACGCCAGCAGACCGGAGTTTCACGGCGAGCGACGCTTGCTGCGCCCTAGCCGCCATCCACCGTTCGCGGCATCGCCTCGCACGTCAAAGGTTCCCATCGTCCAATTGCGGACGACCTTGACCAAAGACGTCCCGACGTCTAAAGTCCAGCCCGAGATGACCGACGAGCACACACGGCAAGCCCCCGGACGAGTACGCGACGGCATCGTGCAGGTGCTGTCGCACACCTCCCAGCCGCTCTCGGTCAAGGAGATCGAGGAGCGCGTATCCCAGGTCGCGGGACCTGCGCGAGGTTCCTCGATTCGTTCCTACCTGCGGCTCAACACCCCAACCGTGTTCGCACGCGAACGACGCGGTGTCTACAGGCTTCGGTCATCGGCCGAATCCGGCGTCCAGCGCGAATTGCCGGCCGTGCGCGAGTGGGAAGCCCCGGTCTCGTTCGGTCGGGCGACGCTCTACCACGCTGACTGTTTTGACTGGCTGCGAGAGCAAGACGACACCAGCATTCACGCCGTCGTCACCGATCCGCCCTATGGCCTGCACGAATACACCCACGAACAGCAGGCCAAGCTGCGTCGAGGCCGGGGTGGCGTGTGGCGGATCCCACCGTCGTTCGACGGCCATCGACGCTCCCCGTTGCCGCGGTTCACAACGCTTACGCCCGAGCAGCTCAACGACATCCGGACGTTCTTCTTCGTCTGGGCCCGCCTGCTGCTCCCCAAGCTCGTGCCGGGCGCGCAAGTGGTCGTGGCCTCCAACCCCCTGTTGTCATACCTCGTTTCAGGGGCGCTGGCGGATGCGGGACTGGAGCGCCGCGGTGAGATTGCCCGCCTGACCATGACCATGCGTGGGGGCGACCGGCCAAAGGCCGCGCACAAGGAGTTTTCGGAAATCAGCGTGATGCCACGCTCCATGTGGGAACCCTGGGTCGTCTACCGGAAACCCATCGAGGGACGCGTCCAGGACAACCTGCGAACGTGGGGAACGGGCGGGTTCCGCCGACCGGTTCCCGACAAGCCGTTCGGCGACGTTATCGCCTCGGCCCCGACCCGAAAGGCCGAGCGCGACCTGGCGCCGCATCCCAGCCTCAAGCCCCAGGCCTTCCTGCGCACGCTCGTTCGTGCCGTCTTGCCCCTCGGCCAAGGCGTTGTCCTCGACCCCTTCGCCGGCGCCGGCTCCACCCTCGCCGCCGCCGAAGCCGTGGGCTACCACAGCATCGGCATCGAACAGGACGAACGCTATTTCGCGATAGCCAAAAAAGCCATTCCAAAGCTAACGGCCTATACGCCCAACGACGGTCAATCCAGCCGGTAGACCCGACGCTCGTGAATCTTCAGAATCCATTTCGACGTGACGCTCGCTCTGAGTGTTCCAACCGTTCCGCAGGGTGCGGCGATTGCACTGCCTTTCGACCATCCGGGAACCGTGGGATATGCTGCCTGTAGCATTCGCGGGGCCGCCATAATCATAAGTGCAGCTATAGTGAACTGCTCCTGTAAGCTCATCAAGACGGACAATAAACTGCGCTTCCGCAACTGGTTTATCTTCAGTTTCGCTGTTCATCTGCCTGATACTCAGTGCCCTGCGTTCCATAACGAACATGACCACATCACAGACTCACGTGAGGCCTGAAGTGGAGGACACGTGGGCTGTCATCGTCAATCCGACAGCCGGTCGAGGCAAAGCTGCCAGGGCTGCGGAACTTCTGATGGCGGCCCTGGAAGAACGAGAAGCAAGAGCTGACCTCTTACTGACAAGCGGTCCGAGACATGCGGTGCAACTTGCCCGGCAGGCGAGTGAATCTGGCGCAGACATAATCGTCGCGTGCGGTGGCGACGGCACCATTCATGAAGCCATCAACGGCATCATGGCTTCAGGCTCGAGGTCTACGCTGGGCATTCTCGCCGGCGGCACCTGCAATGATCTGGCCTATGCCCTGGGTCTCCCCGGCAATCCCACCGAAGCAATTCCCAGGATTCTTGAACTGAACGTACAGAGCATCGACCTGGGCCGGGTCGACCTGGGCGGGAATAATTACAAGTACTTCGCCACCATTGCCACGCTTGGCTTTGATAGTGAAGTCAGCGAATTCGTCGACGCCGGCCGTTGCCCGTCGTTTCTGCGAGCTTCAGCGGCTTACCTGTACGCGGCAGTCATGAGTCTTTTCGCCTACAGGTTTCCCCGCGTGACCCTGCACGGCGACTTCGAGACATTCAGCGGCCCGCTCCTCCTGGCCGCGATCGGCAACACGGATCGCTACGGCGCCCGCATACGAATCACCCCGGCGGCGCAGCCGGACGACGGCCTCCTCGACGTCTGTATTGTTCGGCAAGTATCCAAGCTTGAAGTCCTGCGCGTCCTGCCGAGAACCTTCAGCGGCAACCACGTCACACACCCGGCCGTTCGCATCAAACAAACCCGCCAACTTCGAATCGATACCGAACGCCCCCTATGGATCTGGGCCGACGGCGAACGCCTCGCTCAGACACCAATTACTGTAGAAATCGTTACAAAAGCTCTGGAGGTTATACTGTAAGATTGACTATATTCTCACAAATGAATCCCAAGACTGTAATGGTACATCTGATTGGTATCATAGGAGAAGCAACGCGCATAAGGTGGCCGAAAGTCTTTCTAGGAGCCGTTGAGGCCGTGAGATTCGAAAGCATAGGAATCGAAAAGTACAAGCTCTATTTATATGTGGCCAAAGCGGCCGTGCCAACGCTGATGAGCTATACGCCCAACGCAGGTCAGTCGAGGCGGTAAACTCAACTCCCCTGAAACTTCCGAATCCCGTCTCAGTGAAGAGTTGCCCTACGTGTCCCCAACTATGAGTATCAAGCTATAACCGTATCTTGCTTTCCAACAAATCAATGGCCAATCTGCAAATGAGAAATGCAATCCATCCAATGCCTGCGAGACATAACAACAGCATCGATCCGATATTGTTAAGGAGTGCTCCGGCGCTCCTGTCAAGTGCCATTCCAGGTGATATGCCAGCTGATATTAGTGTTAGAACTGCATTTCCAAATAGAATTGTCGTGATGGCCAGAGGAACGACGCATGAAAGTAACGAAAGCCGCTGAAATTGCCTCCATCGTCGCATATCACACCTCATTCATATCGTGGATCGGGACGCAACTGATTATAGAGGGTATTCCAAGCTTGCAAATTCTGGAGTGAATCTGGATTGCCGCGATTGAGACGCACCTGGGCGTGCGCAACGAGCAGCCTCGTGGTGAGGCGAAGGACCGAGTTTCGCACCTCCCCTGTCCGAGTGCAGAGGCTCCCGTATGCGAACCACGCTCATGAGAGGTACAGCGAGCGCCTGGCCTGGCCGCGGCCGCTGCCGAAATGCCTTTCGCCTCACCTGAGTGCTTACCGGCATGATGTATGCGCGACGTCGCAAGGAGCCCAGGCATGAAACGAATGGCCAAGCCCGAAGGCCGGGGTAACGTGGTCCTCGAAGACGCCCCCATCCCCGAACCCGGCTACGGCGAAGTCCGCGTCAAAGCCGTCCGCAGCCTCATCAGCCGCGGCTCCGAAATCGGCCGGCGCTACGTCCTCGAAGAAGCCGTCGATCCCCAGATCATGGGCTACTCCATGGCTGGCGTGGTCGATGCCCTGGGCGAGGGCGTGAACCACCTCGCCGTAGGCGATCGCGTCGGCGCCGTCGCGCCCCACGCCCAATACGTCGTCGGCGCCGCCATCCCCGAGCGCCAGGCCAAGCTGCCCGAAATCCTCCCGCTCTCTCCCAGCGTCACCTGGGACCAGGCCCCCTACTGGATGCTCAGCGCTTCCGCCGTGCGCTGGACCGACATCGCCCCCTTCCAACCCGGCAACGTCATCGTCGTCCTCGGCCAGGGCCTCGTCGGCAGCCTCATCCTCCAGGTCATGCGCGCCATTGACGCCGGACGCCTCATCGCCATAGACGCCGCCCCGCTCCGCTGCGAGCTTGCCGCCAAACTCGGCGCCGACCACGTCGTCAACGCGGCCGACGAAGACCCCGTCGCCGCCGTCAGGCGTTTCTCCGAAGGCGTCGGCGCCGACCTGGTCGTCTACGCCGTCGGCGGACCCGCCGGCCCCAGGGCCTTCCGGCAGGGCATGGAAATGCTCGCCGAGGGCGGCGCCCTCCACCTCATCGGCAAATACGAGCAGCAATACCTGCCCCTCAGCTCTGAGATCATCCAGAGCCGCCGCATCGTGGGCGGCTACTTCGGCGGCCAGTGGCACATCGGCTCAGCCCGCCGCGCCCTCGCCCTCATCGAATCCGGCGCCATCACCCCCGACCGCATGACCACCCACCGCTTTCCCTACACCCGCGCCCCCCAAGCCTTCCACCTCCTCCACGACCACCCCCACCAAACCCTCGGCGTCCTCCTCCACTGGGACCTCGAAGACAGCTAACCGGCCGAAAGTCCCCGGTTGCGCCCTGGCCGCCCAGCCCGCCGGAACCCGCCGACGAGCGTTCGGACGTTGCCTGCGCGCTAGACGGCGTGGATGTCCCGCGCCGCGTGCTCTCCCACGTTCCGCAGGCCGCCGTCTCGCAAGTGTTTCCGAGCTGCCTCCGGGGGCTGCTGGGCTGTCTGCTCCACGAAGCGCAAAGCCAGACTGCCGACAGTGACCGGAGCGGCTGGTGAATCTATATCCGCAAGTCTTCGAACTCGGATCTATTCGGGGATATATATTCATGAGCCGGCACTTGCCGATGATTGGACCGAATCTGAAGCGTCTAGGGGGATGGGATGAGCCGACGAGTCATCGAATGCCCTGCCTGACTCGCCCTCGACAGGCAGAATCCGTATGTGAACTAGGCAGGTGAACAAGAAAGGACTGAAATCTGAGAAAGCCCAACATCGTGCTAGTAACGTGCGCGGCTAAAGTGTCCACGGCCGCCGCGGTGAACATCGGAGTCTTCGCCAACCAGATCGCTGACATGCGGATTGATTGGCCGGACTAATGTGCAAAGGCATCCTGCTGGGCATCGGGGCATGGTTCTTCATCGTGTCAGCCGTCATAATCGCGCTGGCGGCTTGGGCGCTCGGCTTAAGCTCGATCACTCGCTACAGCGCGTTGCCGGACGACGAAGAAATAAACGAAAACATTGTGGTCGTTGAGGACTCCATTGAATGGAAGCTGATATCGCAATCCGACGACTATGGGAATCAAGCGCGCGTTTCTTTCAAGTTCATGTTACGCAATCCGACCAGCGAGGATATCGAAGTTCGCGTGTTTGACCTGCGCATTTGGTTCTTTGATTCTGAAGGCTTTGCTCTGGCTCGCTACAACTACGCTGACGAGTTCACCGTGCCGGCCAACGGCCAATACACGTACTCGGCGCCGCATGGCCTGCGGGACGGCCTCGGCGAGCAAGTGGCCTACATCGAAGTCCTGGGAGTGCGATCAAAATGAAAGTTCGAAAGGCCATCGTTTGAGTTACCTGGGCCAATCCGGGCTGAGCTTACTTCAGGATCTGTCCTTTGGTGTCAGATGAGCTTTCACGATTGGCCGCCGCCAAAACCTGACGACATGCCATCCGATGAGCATGTCGAGTCATGACTTGGCGGCGGGCTGTGCGGGGTGCTGATCGGCCTGCTGGTTGTTGGCCTGCTGGCGTTGATCGTCTGGCCGGTTAGCGGCGTCATGGACACTACGCTTACCAGTTTCTGAATAAAGAGCTCTGGGCAGGTTTCCCCATCGGATCACGCCAAAGCCCCGGCCCTGACCCGAAGGCCAGGGCTGGGGGAAGACCGGCTCCTATCGACCTGAGCGGCTTACGACAGCAGGACGAAGGGAGGACCGGGGATCACCAGGTCCAAGACGGTCAAGATCAGCACCACGGCCACAACCAGCGCAAGGGCACGGGCCACGACCTTGGCCTTCCACGCGCCCGTTTGATCTGGCGTACGCCAGATGATGACTCCGCTGCCCAGCAACGCGAGCGCCGTAAGGATCAGCGGAAGTAGTGGGTCCCAGGCCAACATGCCTAATCGACTTTCGGTCTAGGTCCTATTAGGCATGGTGTCGACATTGCGGATGCTCACCGGCGGAATGCGATGCGGATGATCGCCACCCCAATCACCGCGAGCATCACGATGTTGAGGAAGACCCACAACTCGATGGGCATCGTCTAACCTCCCTCGTGCGCGATAGAGAACCTCGGGTCCGCTAAAGGGATCCGAGAACCTCGAAGATGCTATTTGCGTTTATGATACTTGCTCCTGATCCAGTCCCGCAGTTCGAGTTCCGTCAGGATTAGAACTGCGGTCACGAACGCTTCATCACTTCGACTTCTTATCGTTTCCATCGCCTTTGAAATCCTTCTTGATAGTCACCTGGTCGTCGCAGGCTAAAATATACGGGCCAGCGCAAAACTGGAAGGTTGTCTTATCTCTTACACGGCTATTGGTCGACGCCGCCGTGATTGAACCGCTTCTCAGCGCACTGATTGAAGGGGATTTCCCAGTCTGATGCACCAAGAGAGGTTGTAGCCACGCTATCGCCGCTTGGGCTAACGATGTCGGTGGCTCAGAAGTAGTTGATGCTTGCCGTCACCGGCCAGGCATGTATGTCCGAGACGCGGATACAGGCCATCTGCTTCGTGACTAAGGCCTTGATGACTGCTGT
The DNA here is from genome assembly GCA_034422315.1 of Chloroflexota bacterium. Lineage (GTDB taxonomy): Bacteria > Chloroflexota > UBA11872 > UBA11872 > UBA11872 > UBA11872. The sequence goes on from DAOUJT010000185.1 coordinate 9,590, forward strand.
CCCAGGTCGTCCATGTGAGTTCTCTCGGTTCTTCGGTGGGCGTCTCCGAGGGCTCCGTTGTGGGCTGCGATACCACGACGTCGACTCTGCCGCTGCTGCTTGAACGACTTGGTTACTTGGTTTCTTACCTCTCCTCCTTCTTTTCAGGCGCCAGCGGGCAGGCGGCGCTGCGCTGCGCGCAATGGTGTTCCCCGTATACAACATCCAAGGATATACCGTTCAGGAAGTCCTCGGTCGCACCACGCTCAACTGAATCCTTGACAACAACGAAATTAGCGATCTGCCGAGCCAGGTCTTCGCTGGCGCCCCTGGCAATAGCAGCATCGTGGACGCGCTGCCAGCCCTCATAGGACATTGGGTTGACTGTGGGTGTTTCTGTTTGACCGACTTCGACAGTCGCGGTTGGCGTGGGTGTCATGAAGTAATCCAGCAGGCAGTTGTATTCCCAACGCCAGCGCTGCCATGCGAGATCCTGCCATGCTTCGAGAAACGCCAATTGCACGTCATCCGGCTGATGGCCGAGTTGCTGGCCGTCAATGGCGATAACACCGGTGTCCTCGGCGTCCCAGGTTGGATGGCAATCGCCCAGCACGCTGTAATAGGCGCTTAGGGACAACCTGGGTGCTTCGATGTTCGACTGGGAACTGGGCTCGTCTCTGGCCTGCGCAAACGGCGTCAGTGCCAGCAGGCTCAGAAACACGGCAACCGGAATCAGAGGCAAGGCAAGTCGGCGAATCTGCACGGACGATCTCGCCTGATGGTGCGCCGGCAGGCACTCATGATATCACGGATTCCTCTTCGGGAATCGAATGAACGCTCGGAGGAAACTAAGTGCGCCGATTACCTGCCGCTTGGAACGAAAGATGGATTAAGGTAATCAACCAATGTTCTGCCGGCCGGATATATCGAATATCCAAGACTCGAATTGTCGGATTGGTATGAATTGTAGACAGTTGAGCCTCGGCTAAGTTTCGGTGTGCCTGTGTCTTATCTCTCCGTATCTGACTCATGGATGGCAGGCGCACCCCACGCTGGACGCTTGACAGTTCGTCAGACACTGGCCGTGTCTGAGTACTTCACCTCACGAGCGGCGGCTGTCGTAATCTCCGCCATTTACATCTGTGTTTCATTCTGCGCATGAGATGGACGGCAATGCGAAAGTAAAGCCCGTTGGCCAAACGAATTCTTCATCGTCGATCGGGCACGAAATGCCAATGCCTGCGCGTCGTCTCGTGCGTCTCGTCCGCGTACCGCCGGTAGGCTTGAGAACCCCACCTTCGGCGTCCACCCGGGTGAGTCGTCGCGTTCGCCTCCCGCGGCGCTGGCCTCACGCGGGAATCGCCTGTATTGACCGCGGAGGCGTGCCGCTCGCCTGAGGGGCGGCCGCCCCACGCCCGCCAGCGCCGCGACCTGTCGGCCTTTCGGCGAATCCACCGGTCCCCAGCGAACCGGCGCCATCCGCGCCCAGGGCATTCATTGCCGTCCGTTCCCGGATAGTGTACACTCTCCGCAGACGTTCACACAACCGCTCCCGGAGACCCTTACGTGCCCACCCCGCCAGCCCGAATCCCAGGCCCCCGCCGAGGCCATCCCAGCACGCCCCGGCTCGGGCGAATTCCGGCCCCGCGGCGCCTCAAGAGTTTTTTGGAAAAAACTCTTATGTGCGCACGAGAGCGCCTTTCCGGCCCCCTGCTGCGCTCAGCCCGTAACCTTCCCCGCCCTTCGATCCCGCTCCCGCGCCGCCGCCTCCCGCCGCTCCGGCTCACCCCACCCGCCGCCCCCCGCCGTCCGGTGCTCGAACACGTCCCCCCGCCGCAGCGCCGTCGTCCCTTTCCCCGCCAGCTCCATGCGCTTGCCGCCCCGCACCAGCACGCTGCTCGAGGTCGCCCCCGGCTCCCCGCCCTGCAAGCCGTACGGCCCCCGCATCCGCCGGTCCGAGCGCAGGTTCAGCGTCGTCTGCTCCGCCAGCATCCGGTAATGCCGCTCCACCGCCAGCCCCCCGCGGAACTCCCCGTCGCCCCCGCTGTCCGGCACGAACTCGTACCGGTCGATCGCAATCGGATGCTCCGCCTCGATCACCTCCGACGGGTTGTTCGCGAAGTTCACCACCACGCTCGACACCCCGTCCGGCCCGTCCGCGAACGGCCGCCCGCCCCACGACCCGAACAGGAACTCCAGCATCACGAACGGCTCGCCCCGCGCGTCGTACCCCGCCAGGCTCACCCCCGTATCGCCCCCCGCCTCCGCCGCCGGCACCCGCTCCGGCACCGCCTGCGCCAGCGCCCCCAGCACTGCATTGGCAATCCGGAACCCCGTCAACCCCCGCGCCGCCACCGGCGCCGGCGGCCGCGGATTCACGATCGTCCCCTCCGGCGCCGTCACCTCGATCGGCCTGAAATGCCCTTCGTTGTTCGGAATGTCGGTAGGCATGACGCAGCGAACGCAGGCATACGCCGCCGACTTCGTAAACGGCATCGGGCAGTTGATCGCCCCCCGCACCTGCCCACCCGACCCCGTGAAGTCCACCGTGATCCGGTCCCCTTCCACGTGCAGCGTCACCTGGATGGGAATCGGACCGGGATCAATACCGTCGTCGTCCAGGTAGTCGGTGAATTGGTAGACCCCATCCGGAATCTCCCGAATCGCCAGCCGCGCCCGCTCGGCCGCGTAATCCAGCACCGCCGCGCCCAACTCGCCCAGCCGCCGCGGCCCGTGTTCGTCAGCCAGTGCCAGCAGCCCGCGTTCCCCCACGTGCCCCGCAGCCAGCTGCGCCCGCAGATCGCCCAGCACCTGGTTGGGGACCCGCACGTTGCGCTCCAGCAACCGCCACACGTGCTCCACCGGCTGCCCCTCCGCCATCAGCCTCACCGGCGGCAGGCAGATGCCTTCCTGAAACAGCTCCGTCGCGTCGCACCCGTTGCCGCCCGCCGTCTTGCCGCCAACGTCGGCGTGATGCGCAATCGTCACCACGTGCCCGATCACCCGCCCATTGCGGAACACCGGCTGGGCCGTGTAGATGTCCGGCAAATGCGTGCCGCCCGCGTACGGGTCATTCAGCGCGTACACGTCCCCCGGCCGCATCTCGCCGCCAAACCGCGCCAGGAATGCCCGCATCGCGTCCGGCACCGACCCCAGGTGCAGCGGCAGCGTGAGCCCCTGTGCAATCAGCCGCCCCGCCGGGTCACACAGCGCCGCCGACAGGTCCATCGAGTTCTTCAGGTGCGTCGACCGCGCCGTCCGCACCATTGCCACCGCCATCTCATCCACCAGCGCCGCCACCGCATGCCGAAACAGCTCCCGCCGCACCGGGTCCACTGCGCGCCGCCGAGCGCTCATCGGCCCGCCTCCAGCAGCAATGCACCGTCCGCCTCACGCGCGCATCGCCAGCCCGGCGGAACTACGGTGGTGGCGTCATAGTCCTCCACGATCAACGGACCCGATTCCGGCCTGCGCCCCAGGTCCCCGCGACGCACCACCGGCACGCTCCGCCACCGCCCCTCAAACCAGGCCCGCCGCTGCGCCCGCTGCCGACTTCGATCCAGCGCCTCGCGCAGCTGGACGGGCTCGTTCGCCCGCACCGCGCTCACCCGCAGCACCGCCGCGATCACCGGACTCGTCGGATCGCGGTGCCCATAGGTGGCCTCGTGCAGGGCCTCGAACCGGTCTCGAATCGTGTCAAGCGTCCGCTTCGTCACCCGCCCGCCCGGAACCGTCGCCGGAATCTCGAACGACTGCCCCCGGTACCGGCACTCGGCCACCGACTCGATCTCAAGCTCAGCCGCCCGATATCCGCCCGCCGCCGCCAGCGCCACGCAGCGCGCACGCAGCGAACCCAACGCTTCATTCAGGCGGCTCGCGGCCTCGGACGCACCCAGGTCAATCAGCGGCGAGTGCGTGGCCATCCACCTCAAGTCGGCGCCCAGCAACCCCGTAGCGCTGAACACCCCTGGCCCGGCGGGCGCCAGCACCCGCCGAATCCCCAGCAGGTCGGCCACCGCCGCGGCCATGCCCGGCCCGCCGCCCCCAAAGGCCACCAGCGTGAAGGCGGCCGGGTCCACGCCGCGCTCGCTCGTAACCGCCCGCAAGGCACGCGCCAGCTCAGCCGCCGCCACCTGCCGCGCCGCATCCGCCGCCCGCGCAACGTCCGTCCCCAGCGGTCCGGCGAGGTGTTCCGCCACCGCCCGCTCGGCCCGCGCTGCATCGATCGCCATGTCGCCGCCGAGCAACCCGGTGGGGCTAACGTGGCCCAGCACGACATTGACATCCGTCAATGTCGCTTCCCGTCCGCCGCGCCCATAGCAGGCCGGCCCCGGGTCCGCGCCCGCGCTGTCCGGTCCCACCGACAGCCCGCCCGCCTGGTCCACCCGCGCAATGCTGCCGCCGCCGGCCCCGATCTCGGCCAGGTCGATGGTCGGCGTCCGCAGCAGGTAGCCCGAGCCGCGCGTCAGCCGCGTCCCTGAGCTGATGCCGCCGCCCAGTTCCAGCTCCGGCGCAATCGCGGGAGCTCCGTCCAGCACCACCGCCGCCTTGGCGGTCGTTCCGCCCATGTCGAAGGCCAGCACCCGGTCCAGGCCGCGCTGTCGGGCCAGTTGGGCGGCGGCCAGCACCCCGGCCGTCGGCCCCGACTCCAGGCAGAACGCCGGCAACTGCGCCGCCTCCGCCGCCGGCATCACGCCACCGCTCGACTGCAGCATCAGGATCGGCGCCCGCGAGCCCGCATCGTGCAACGCCTCCGCCAGCCGTCCCAGGTAGTCACCCATCACCGGCTGCAAGTAGGCGTTGATGACCGTCGTACTGGTGCGGTCGTACTCGCGGATCAGCGGCAGCACCGCCGAGCTTCGGGAAACCGCCGCCCTTGGCAGCCGCTCCCGCACCATTCGCTCGACCTCGATCTCGTGCTCGCCGTTGACGTACGAGTTCAACAGGCAGATCGCCACCGCTTCCACGTCGGCCTGCTCAAGCACGTCCAGCGCCCCGGCCACGCTCCCTTCGTCCAGCGGCCTGACCACCGACCCGTCCGCGTCCATGCGCTCGCGCACGCCCACTCGCAACCGGCGCTCCACCAGCGGCTCCGGCCGCGACCAGCTCAGGTCATACAGCCGCGGATACCGCAGCCGCCCGATCTCCAGCACATCCCGGAATCCCTCGGTCGTGATCAACCCGGTACGCGGCCCCCGCCGCTCCAGGATGGCGTTGGTTGCCACCGTGCTGGCGTGCAGCAGGCTGGCCAGGGACGCGATGGAGTCTCCGCTACACGCCCGGAGGCCCGTGAGCACTCCGCTGTCGAACTCGGGCGGCGTGGACAGCGTCTTATGCCGCGTCACGATGCCTTCGGCATCCACCGCCACCAGGTCGGTAAACGTCCCCCCAACGTCCGCAGCCGCACGCACGCCGCCGGGGCTCGGACTAGCGACCTTCAAGCTGCGTCGCTACGTAAGAGCGGCCGCCGCCGCTCGTCCGGCCAGCGCTCCCAGCGTGGCCGGAACCTCCCAGCCAAGCCGCCGCGCAATAGCCGCGAAGGTAGCGCTGTTGCTGCTGACCACCGGCACCCCGTACGCCGCTTCCAGCGGCTGGATGACCTCGAAGGTCGCCATGTTGGTGCACGAGAGGAAGATCGTGTCGGCGTCGGCCGGCGGCGGTTGCGCGTCGACGAAGTCCCGAAGTTCGCCCGAGGTCACGTCGGCAATCTCCACGGCCGCGGTGATTCCCAGTCCATACGCGCACAACGTGTCAACGCCATCAGTGGCCAGGAACTCCTCCTCGTGATCGTTCAGCTCGGCCGGATACGGCGTATACAGCGCAACCCGACGGCTCCCCAACGACTTCAGAGCCTCGGCAACGGCGCCGGATGTCGTAATCGCAGGCGCGTTCGCGGCCGCCGCTATGGACTCGCGCAGCGCCGTCTCACCATCGCGTCCGTCCACAAAGCTGCTGGCCGTACAGGCGAACGCCACAACGTCCACCAGCGCACTCCCCACTTCGTCCGCCGCCCGCTCGGCGTGCGCCAGCATCTGCCGTGCGTCGTCCACGCCGCAGACCGAGTTACGCATCCGCGCCGAATGCACGCTCGCGGTCGGCGGGGTCAGTCGCCAGAACTCGGGCTCCACCACCGTATTGACCGACGGAACCAGCAGCCCTACGCGTTGCATGCCACCGCTCCCCCTAAGCCAAGCCTCGTAATCGTCAGCGGACGGGCACTGGGATGTCAACGCTTCCAGGACATTCCGACAGGATCGGGTCTCGTGAGATACTCGGGCTATGACTGCCGAGTTGATCGGTGTCTTGTCGGTGGGTGTAGCACTCGGTGCGCTGATCGTGGCTGGATTGGCTGCCATGCGCGCCGACTTGCGGGACATGAGGCGCGAATTGACGGAGCTGGCCCGGCAGCAGGCACGAACCGAAGGTCTGCTGGAGGGTCTGCGCGACGCGCTCATTGCGCAAAACCGCACCGGCGACTGACGACCGAGCCCACGTGTCAGCGCGAGACCTCGCGTAGGGCGGAGACAACAAGAGATTCCGGGCGGTCGTACCCTGCTGCCCTCTGTGGCAGTGCAGCGCGCGCGGTTTCGACGATGTGCCTCAACCGTTCTACGCTGAACGCACTCGGCGGGCTAGGAGATAGCTGATGTCCCGTCTTAGGGTGGGCGTCGTCGGTTGCGGGGCGATCGCTCAGATTCAACACCTGCCGCACCTCCGCGACGGGCGCGACCGCTTTGAGATCGGCGGCATCTGCGACATCGCACCGGACCTGCTGCGAAAGGTCGGCGACGACTTTCACGTGCCCGAGCACGCGCGCTTCACCGACGTCCACGACCTTGTGGCCTCCGACATCGACGCGGTGCTGATCTGTTCGTCCGGATCCCACGCGCCCCAGGTGCTGGCTGCCGCCGCGGCGGGCAAGCATGTGCTGGTCGAGAAGCCAGCGTGCGTCACGCTTGCCGAGGCCCAATCCATGATTGACGCATGCGATGCAGCCGGCGTTGTCCTGATGGTGGCCTATCCCAAGCGCTACGAACCGAGCTACGCCTACGCCGCGAGCCGCGTGCGGGACATGGACGATGTGCGGCTCATTCAGATCAACCACCTGCATCCGTCCAACGACCTGCACATGGCCGAATTCTCATTCCACCGGGCCAACCTGCCGGACGACGTGGTTGCTCGGCTGCGGGCAGGGGACACCGCGCTGATCGCGGAGGCGCTGGGTCTGGATGCTCCGGCCGATCATCTGGTTCGCGCCTACCAGCTATGCAACGGCAGCCTGATCCACGACATCAGCGTGCTGCACGGCATGATCGGCCCGCCCGAGTCCGTGCTGAACACGGAGATCTGGCGCGACGGGGCCGGCCTGACGACCACGCTGCGCTACCCCAACGACTTACGCGCCGTTCTCACGTGGATCGACCTGCCCGATCTGTGGACCTTCGAGGAGACCTTCGCCGTCTACGGACGCTCGGAGCGTGTGATTGTCTCGTTCCCCACCGGCTTCAGCCGCGGGCTGCCGACGACGGCGATCATTCAGGAACCCGACGCCGACGGCGCCCCCTCGCGTCGCGAACTCTCGTGGCACGAAAATCCCTTCAAGCGCGAACTCGAGCACTTTCACGACTCGATTCGCTCATGTCGCAGTCCCGACACGCCCGGCACCGAGTTGATCGACCACCTGACGCTCGTGCGCGACATCGTGCGCGCGTCGTTCACCGGCGGGAGTTGAGCATGGCCTTCCGAGTCTTCGATTCACGC
>DAOUJT010000186.1:0-20443 GCA_034422315.1 Chloroflexota bacterium
GTGGTCCATGGGATACTGGGATCGTGAAACATGGTGATGAGTTCGTGATTTTTGCCAACATAGGAATCGAGGGACGGACTGGTCACGACTATCCCAATCGCTGGGAAGGCGATCTGCTTTTTTGGTGTCATCAGACACGTTCGAAACTGTCGTGGCGAAGCGTAAAGGAATTGCTCGAGCCGGAGAGGGTTGTCCACGTATTTTGGCGTGATTCGAATTCGGCACAATTCAAGTACGCCGGGTGTGCTCAGGCTATTCGTGCACATGACGGTCCGCCCGTGAATGTCGTGTGGTCGTTTCCCGGGGTCGTCACGGATGCGGGGTCATTCGAAGGGCCGGATGATGTGCCTTCCGGGATCTATACAGAAGGTGCCGTGCAACGGGTGACCGTCAACAGGTATGAGCGAGACCGCGCAGCCCGGCGAGCCTGCATCGAGCACTACGGTACGAGGTGCGGAGTCTGCGACGTAGATTTTGGAGATCGCTACGGGAGTGTTGGTCGAGGGTATATCCATGTCCACCACATAAGTCCGATATCGGAGATTGGGACGAACTACAGAGTCGATCCAATCAAGGACTTGCGACCGATCTGTCCGAACTGTCACGCGGTAGTCCACATGGGATCGCCGATGTACTCGCTGAGTCAAGTCCGGGCGATGTTGAGGGACTGAACGAGTCTCGTTGTCGGGTCCTTGCGGGTTCGGAGTGCAGACACGGGTGCCGGGGTTGGGTTGTGTGCGGAGAGCGGAGGGAGGGTAGGAAGGGAAAGTCGAGATCCCCTTCGGCAGGCTCACCAGGAACGGTTGGGTGGGTTCGGGGTTGGTTGCCCGGAGGAGGCCGGTTAGAAACCGGCCGGTACGCACGAGGGGGCGGGGCGAAGCGAGGAGTGAGGGGAGAGAAGTGAGGAGTGAGAGGGGGAGGTAGGAGGTTGGAAGGTTTCGGTCGGGGTGGGTTGCCAGGGGTGGCTTGGGAGTGCTGGGGTTGACCATGGTGCTGGGTCCCGGCCGGGGACGCCGGGATGGCGGAGGGGGAAGAAGACGGGCCTCCGTTGACTCCGGGTCGGCTCACCACGAGCGGTTGGGGGGTGGCCTTGACCGGAAGAGGCCGGTTAGAAACCGGCCGGTACGCAAGACAAGGATGCGGACGCGGAGGGGGAGGTTGGGAGGTTTCGGTGCTTGTGGCGTTGTTGTGTGCCCCGTGGGGTGTTTCTACACTTTGGCAGGCGATGTTCCGGGGCCAGGGATGCGGCAGTTCCTGGGCCGGCGAGTACTGGAGTTGACGTGAAGGCGCCCGCGGAGATCATTTTTGAGGTGACGGAGGCCGTGGAGGGCGGGTTTGACGCGCGGGCGCTTGGCTACAGCATTTTCGCGCAGGGGGACGATTGGGCGAACCTGAAGGCGATGGTGAAGGATGCCGTGGCCTGCCACTTTGGCGACACGGGCGAGGTGAAGGTGGTCCGGCTGCATTTCGTTAAGGACGAAGCCATCGCCGTATGAGGCTTCCCCGCGACATGTCGGGCGAAGACCTGGCACGTGTGTTGCGTCGTCGCTATGGGTATGAACTGGTCCGGCAGCGCGGCAGCCATATGACGCTGACCAGAAGCGGCGGCGAGGAGTCGCATAGCGTGACGGTTCCGCGCCATCGGGCTCTGCGCGTGGGCACTCTGGGCGGGATCGTGGCGGACGTCGCCGCACACCTGGGCGCAACGCAAGACGAGGTGCGGCGCAGGCTTTTCGGCTCGTAGCGCAGGACCTTGCAGGGCGGGTGGTGATTCCCAGGCGCCTCGACCGGAAGACCCCTCACCCCCGGATCGAGTCCGCGGCAGGCTCTGACCTTCTCCCCGAGGAGAGGGATTAAGAGCGGCGGATGACAAGAGGGAGAAGATGAAGAGAAGACGGGCGGGTCGCAGACGCCGCCCCTACGAAAGTCGAGGATGGGGATGCGGAGGGGGAGGTTGGGAGGTTTCGGTCAAGGTGGGTTGCTAGGGGTGGCTTGGGTGCGGTCGAGGTGACCACGGTGCTGGATCCCGGCCGGGGACGCCGGGATGGCGGGGTGGGGAAGGGGAGAGGGTAGAGGGGAGAGGAGTGAGAGGGGAGGGGAAGGGGAGAAGAGTGAAGTCGAGATCCCTCGGGGGACCTCGGGATGACAGAGGGGACGCCGGGATTCGGAGGGAGAAGAGGGGTCGGGATTCCTCGGGGGACCTCGGAATGACAAGAGGGAGAAGAGGGGGCGGGATCCCTCGGGGGACCGTCGGGATGACAGAGGGGATGGCGTGCGGGGGCGTGCGATACTTGGGGGTGTGGGGTTTTTGGGGGCGATGATCCTTTTTAGGTTTTGACGGTCTGCCGGGCGCTTGTGTGCCGCGCGCCGGGTGGACAGAACGCCCTGGATGGGCTGCCGACGGCGAAGGAGCCGATACGCGATGAGGGCGACGATCGTGTATGGGTTCCTGGGGGCGGGCAAGACGACGCTGTTGCGTTCGCTGGTGCCTCAATTGGCCGCCCTGGAGTCGACGGCGCTGCTGGTGAATGAGTTCGGGGTCGAGGGCGTGGATCAAGTGGTGCTGGCCTCGGATGACCTGACGGTGCGTCAACTGGTGGGCGGGTGCGTGTGCTGTGAGGTGCGGGGCGATTTGCTGACGGCATTGGAACAGCTTGACCGCTCCATCAGTCCCGAGCGGCTGGTGATCGAACCGACGGGCCTGGCCTCGCCGGATACGTTGGCGCACGTGTTCGCGAGTCCCTCGGTGCGGTCGATTGTGGACGTGGATTCGGTGATTACGGTGCTGGATGCGACGCGGTATGCGCTGGTGCGGGATCACCTGGGTGATTTTTTCCCGAACCAGGTGCGGCATGCGGACCTGGTGCTGGTGAATAAGGCGGACGCGGCGAGTGAGGCGCAGCGGCTGGATGCGCGGGCGTGGGCTCGCGCGTTGAATGCCGAGGCGGCGATTGTGGACAGTGTGTATTGCAAGGTCGATCCGGACCTTTTGCTAGCGACTATTCGGCAGGGTGGGGAGTGGTTGCCCGGAAGACCCTCATCCGGAAGGGGAGAGGGGAGAGGGCAGAGGAGTGAGAGGGGACCGCTTGCTCCAGTTCTAGCCCCGAACGGTGACTTTGGTGTAACCCGGCGTGGTTGCCCGGAAGACCCTCACCCCAACCCTCTCCCACGGGGAGAGGGAGGAAGAGAAGACCCCTCACCCCAACCCTCTCCCCCAGGAGAGGGAGGAAGAGCGGAGCCATCGCTCCAGCACTCTGCCCCAGGAGAGGGACGAAGCGAAGACCCCTCACCCCGACCCTCTCCCCCAGGAGAGGGTGAAGGAGCGGAGCCGTCACACCAGTCCTCTTCCCACAGAGAGGGGAAAGAGGGGCGGCATCCTGAAGGTCATCACCACGCGCACTCGGAGCCGGGGGCGCACGACGTTGATTTTGACTCGACGGTCCCGCATGACGATTTGGTTGCGAGTGGTTTGGAACGGCTGGTGCTGGACACCGGCGATTTGCCCGCCGAGCGGGTCGACACGTTTGTGGGCGACCTGGCCGCGGGCGTGTATGGCGAGGTGGTTCGCGCGAAGGGGTTTGTGCCCGCCGCGGAGGGCTGCGCGCTGGTCGATGTGGTGCTGGGCGCCTGGGAGGTCCGACGGTTCGGGCCGGCGCCGCTGTACATCGACGTGATTGGACGAAACCTGAACACCAACGAAATGGAGACAGCAGTAACTCATGGCTTCAAGGAGCTCGCGTGCACGGCGTAGCCGGCGCGCGTCAACAGATACCGCAGCCACCTCGGCCAATGGGACCGAGGCGGCGGCGAAGGGAAGTTCGGATAAGACGGTCTCGCACCTGACGCATCACCGGATGATCGCGCGCAATCTGAACGCGCTGCGCGAGAATTTCGGCGAGTTGCGCAAGCAGGTGGTGGACACGGAGCGGCAGTACAAGCGCGGCGACAAGTCGCTGGATACCTCGCTGTTCCAGACGCGGAACCAGGTGGAGGCGCTGGAGAAGCGGCTGGTCGGGTTCATTGAAGAGATGACGGAGGTGGCGTTCAACTCGAACCTGGAGATCAAAGGGAATACGGACCGGATCAACGCGATCTGGGAGGCGCTGGAGTCGTTTGCGCCGGACGCGGCGGATATCAAGCGGCGGCGCGAAGAGTGCGAGCAGCGCGAGGAAGCGCGGCAGGTCGAGATAGATCGCCGGTTGCAGGACCTGGCGGATGAGCACCAGGGCAAGAACGGCACGGGCAAGCGAACGCCGCGCAAGGCGGCGGCCTCGGGTTCCAAGCGAAAGAGCGAAACGTAATGCGGCGCATATCGGCGATTCCCGAAGACATCGAACTGGACATGGGCGACGAGGTGTCGTCCGACGGCCAGGACCTGCGGATGCTGGTGGACGAACTGAAGGATGTGATCTCGAAGGAGCGGCCGGGCGAGCGGGCGCTGGCGAATTCGGCGCGCGAGCTGACGCGGATGGCGGGGGCGCTAAGGAATCAGTCGTCCAGCACGAATTCGGGGCCGCAACTGCGGCTGGGCGTGTTCGTGGACACGGCGAATGTGAGTGACCGGGATCCGGACGATCCGATTCGAATCGATTTCAAGAAGTTGCTGGACGAGGTGACGGCGGACCGTCGGCTGATCCACGCACGGGCGTATTGCCCGATCTATGCGGACTTTGCCGGGCGGCTGGAGCATCAGCGGTCGGTGTCGCCGGTGTGGGAGAAGGGGTACGACATCGTCACGAAGTCGATCAAGGTGTTCGCGGACGGGACGCGGAAGGCGGACCTGGATATCGTGCTGGTGATGGATGTGATCCGGCGGCTGCCGACGATGGACGTGGTGGCGCTGGTCTCAGGCGACGGGGATTACGTGCCGATGGTGGATTACCTGCGGGAGCACGGGCTGCGAGTAGAGGCGTATTCGTTCGCGGACGCGATGTCGGAGGACTTGCGGGTGGCGGCGAATGACTGGTTCGATCTGTCGTCGGCGACGAGTTTGCACGTGGGTTCGAAGAACGGGTCGCGGAGTTCGCGTCGCGTGGCGGCCAGGGCGTGAGCCTTACGGACGGGCGGCAATGAGCGCGCGGCGACGGCGGGGACGGCGGCGGCGACGGGTTCGGCCGGAGGAGGAGCGCAAAACGCGGCGGTTTAACCCGCGCCGGTGGATTACGCTGTCAGGTATCTGGTCGATCCTGGCGCTGTTGGCGGTGCTGATGTTGATTGTGTCGCTGATCGCGCCCGCGCTGGGTACGGGGGTCGGAGGCTAGGCCGCTGCAGGACCCAGGCGGGGGCGAGACGGGGCAGGGCGGTCGGTGGCGCGCGCCATTGGGCGAATGGCGACTGTTCAGCGTGGGCGGGACCGCGTTCAACATCGACGCCACGTGGCTGATCATTTTCGCGGTGGTGACGTGGACGACGGCGACGTCGTTGATCCCGCGGCGGCTGATCGATACCAGCGTGGCGGCGGGCGTTCAACCGGACGCGACGTGGCCGATGATCTGGGCGGCGGGCGTGGTGACGAGTTTGCTGTTTTTCGGGTCGATCGTGGCGCACGAGGCGGCGCATACGGTGGTGGCGGTGCGCACGGGGATCCCGGTGCGGAGTATCCGGCTGTTCGTCTTCGGCGGGCTGGCGGAGATGGATCGGGAGCCGGATTACCCGAGGCAGGAACTCTTTATCACTGTCGTGGGTCCGCTGACGAGCGCGGCGCTGGGCGGGCTGTTCCTGGCGCTGGGGGCTCAGCTGGAGGCGACGTCACTGCCCAGCATTACGGCCAACTGGCTGGGCGAGATGAACCTGGCGCTGGCGGTCTTCAACCTGCTGCCGGGGTTCCCGCTGGACGGCGGGCGGATTTTGCGGTCGATCGTGTGGGCGGTGACGGGGGACGTGGTGCGCGGGACGCGGGTGGCGAGCTTTGTGGGGTCGGCGCTGGGGGTGGCGATCATGGCTTTTGGGCTGATCCAGTTCCTGCTGCTGGGCTCGGCCCTGCAATCGCTGTGGATCGTGGTGATTGGGTGGTTTCTCTGGTCGGCGGCCCGGAGCGGGTACCGGCACGCGGTTCTCAGGCAACAGCTGCATCGGTATCGCATCCGTGATCTGCTCAAGCCGGAGTCGGGGGCGGTGCCGTCGGACGGGACGGTGCAGGAGTTCATCGAGCGGGGGTTGTACCAAGACAGGTTTGGGCTGCGGCCGGTGGTGGACGCGGCGGGCAAGCTGATCGGGATGCTGGAGGGGGACGACGTGCGGGACGTGCCGCTGGAGGAGCGGGTGTTCACGGTGCTGCGGGATATCGCGCGGCCAGTTGACCTGATGGCGGTGGTGGCGCCGGACGATCAACTGAGCGTGGTGATCGATAAGGCGTATGAGACCGACCGGCGGTTCTTTTTCGTGGTCGAGGAGGGACGTGTGCTGGGTACGGTGGACGCGGTGGACGTGGTGAATACGCTGCGGGCGAGGAAGCAGTAGCTCAACCCGGCCACCGGTCCGCGTCCGTCCACTATCATTTTGGTCAGTCAGTCACCGCGCCCAGGAGTTCGGCCAATGGAGAGTCTGCCGCGGGCCGCGTTGTTTCTGGATTTGGCCTCGCTGGACGTGATCGTGGGCCATCACGGCGTGCGGGTGGCGCCCGGGCGGTTGCGCGAGCGGCTGACGGAGAACCGGCGGCTGGTGCGGGCGGCGGCGTATGGGGTGCGCGATGACGACCGACCGGATTCGGAGCAGCGCCTGGCCAGTTTGGCGAATGAGGGGTTCAAGGTGATTGCGAAGCCGCTGCGGCGGCGGGCGGACGGGGTGCGGCGGGCGAGCCTGGGTGTGGATATCGCCGTGGATGCGATGGAGCTTGCCCCGCACCTGGATGCGCTGAGCCTGCTGACCACGGATGCCGACCTGGCGGTGCTGGTGGAGGCGGTGCAGCGGCGGGGCGTGCGCGTGGAGGTGGTGACGAGCCGCGAACTGGCGCCGCCGGCGCTGATGGAGGCGGCCGACGAGGTGGTGGAGTTTGCGAGCCTACTGGAAGCGGTGAGGAGCGAAGGCCCAGGCCGTCGAGACCTTCCAACGGAGCGGGGCAACGCGCGGCCGCGGTTGGACCCGCCGCCGCGACGACGGTCGCGTCGACGGTCGTCGGGCAAGCCTGAGCCGGAGGCCGCGACGGCTGTTGCGGCCACGGATGCCGCGGAAGCCCCCGCTGACACGCAGCCGCCGCCCAAGGAGCCGAGCAGTGACGCCAAGCCGGAGCAGCCGGCGAAGTCGACTGAGGCGGCGCCAGCCAGGCCGTCGGTGAAAGTGCTGCCGCAGGAGAAGCTGTCCGGGCGGTCCGTGCGGGCGGCGTCTGACGAGGGGTAGATGCGCGTTGCCGTAACCGCCACCATCTGGGGCGGTACTCCGTTTCAGCGAGTTGCGGAGGAGGCGCGCGACGCGGGGTACGCGGGGATCGAGGGCGTGGGCGACGTGGCCGGAGACGTGGCGCTGGCGCGCCGGGTGCTGGCCGACGAAGGCCTGGAGGTGACGGCCGGGCGCTTTTTCGCCAACTGGTTCGCGGAGATGTACCAGGAGATCGAGTTCGACCAGTTGCAGCGGGCGGCGGAGTTCTTTGCCGACATCGGCGCGGAGTTCCTGATTACGTCGTCGCGGCCGGTGCCGGAGCGGATGCTGACCGCGGGTCACGTCACAAGTCAGCGCCAGGACGGGTTATTGGATTACCAGTGGACGCAGTTGGCGGACTCTCTGATACAGGCGGCCTACATCACGCAGCGCGACTTTGAGTTGCCGTTGTTGTTTCGGAATCAGCTGGGTTCCTACGTGGAGACCGGGGACGAGATGGACCGGCTGATCAGCATGACGGACCCGGACAACCTGCGGCTGGCGCCGGACGTTGGCTACCTGGCCTACGCCGGGGTGGATCCGCTGGAATTCGTGCGAAGGAATTTTGAGCGGATTGCCTACGTGACCCTGAAGGACCTGGATGCGGATTTGCACGAACAGCACCTCTGGGCGAAGGGTTCGCTGGAGGAATTCTGGGAGGCCGGCGGGTTCCTGGAGCTGGGGCAGGGGGACGTGGACGTGGAGGGCGTGGTGGACGTGCTGCGGGAGCGCGGGTTCGAGGGCTGGCTGGCGGTTGGGCACGATCAACCGGGGCGGGATCCGTCGGCCAGCGTCCAGATTTCACGGGACTACATGGTGGGCCTGGGGTTTGAACTGGAAGCGGACCTAGCATGACGCGGGGCGTCGGGCGCCGCGCTGTGCTATCAGGCGGCGCCGCGGCGGCCGCGCTGGCGGCGCTGACGGCCTGCGGCGATTCGGAGATCCGGCGCCGGCAGCCCAGTCCGATTGACCTGGCCAACGTATGGCCGTGGGGCACCAACACGTTCCTGGATCTTGAGGTCGAGACGTGGAAGCGGCGGCAGACGCTGGAGATGGTGCGCGGCGCCGGCATTCGCTGGATCAAGCAGCACGCGCCGTGGGCGGACATCGAGATTCCCGAACGGGAACAGTATTTTGACGCGACGGCGCGCCGCTCGACCTGGGACAAGTACGACGAGATCGTGGACCTGGCGGAAGAAGCGGGCGTGAACATCATTGCGAGGATCGACCGCGCGCCGGCGTGGGCGCGGGTGAACAAAGCGCATCCGACGACGCCCCCGACCAATTTCGTGGATTACGGGCGGTTCCTGACGACCTTTGCGACGCGTTACCAGGGGCGGGTACGTCACTACCAGATCTGGAACGAGCCGAACCTGGCGCACGAATGGGGCGGTTCGCCGCCGCAGCCGGAAGCCTATGCCCGGCTCTTGCGGGTAGCCAGCCTGGCCATCAAGAGCGTGGACGAGGACAACGTGGTGATCGCCGCGCCCATGGCAGCCACGCTGGAAAACAGTCCGCGGGCGATTGACGAGGTGCGGTATCTGCGGCAGCTCTACGAGGCGGGGGCCGGCGACTACCTGGACGTGCAGGCGGCCAACGCCTTTGGCCTGGAGCACCCGCCGGACGCCCCGCCCGATCCGAATGTGCTGAATTTCAGGCGGGTGGAGTTTGTGCGCGAGTTGATGCTGGAGTTTGGTTTGCGGAACCGGCCAATCTGGTTTAACGAGTACGGCTGGAACGCCTCGCCGGCGGACATGAACCCGGCCAAGCTGGTCTGGCGGCGGGTGTCGGAGGAGACGCAGGCCGAATGGACGGTGGAGGGCGTGCGGTACGCGCTGACCCACTGGCCGTGGGCGGGTGTGTTCAATTTGTGGTTCTTCCGCAAACCGCTGACGGCGCTGCAACCGGACGAGAGCGAGTACTACTTCCGCATGGTGGAACCGGACTTCACGCCACGGCTGGTCTATCGGGCCGTGCAGCGCGCCGCGACCGGCGCCGCCTTCCCATAGGACGAACCTGAGACACCTATTACGACCGCGGCGCGGCTGGCTGCTGCCGGCGGCCGTTGCGGTGGCGGCCGTGGTTACGGTTGGCGCGGTGGGGCTGATGGCGTTGCTGGATCGCGGCGTGACCTATGGCATGGCGGCGCTGGGCGAGATTCGGGATGCGGATGCCCCGGCCATCGGGGCCAACACCTTTCTGCACCGTGAGCCGGATGCCGGGAAAGTGCGGCAGGAGCTTGCGGTGCTGCGCGCGGCCGGGGTGGGGTTGATCCGGCAGGAGTTCAACTGGGCGGAGTTCGAGCCGCTGGACCCAGACGAGCGCCCGGAGCTCGGCCAGGACGCGTGGGTGAAATATGACCACATCGTGGAGGCCGCGCAGGACGCAGGCATCGAGATCCTGGCGCGGCTGGACCGGGCGCCGAGCTGGGCCACGCCGGGCTTCGATCCACGGGAGAACCCGTGGATGCAGGCGCCGCCAGCCGACAATGCGGAGTTTGCGCGCTTTGCCGGGCAGTTGGCGGCGCGGTATCGGGGCAAGGTCCGGTACTACCAGGTCTGGAACGAGCCCAACCTGTTCGGGGAGTGGGGCGGACAGCCGCCAGATGCGGCCGAGTACTTGGCGATGTTGCGGGCGGTGGGCGGGACGATTCGCGAGGCCGACCCGGAGGCGCGGATCGTGCTGGCCGGGCTGGCGCCGACGATCGAGACGGGTCCCGAGAACCTGAGCGACCTGCTCTTTCTGCGCCAGTTGTACCTGCTGGGCGCGAAGGGTGATTTCGACGTGGCGGCCAGCATGTCGTACGGGCTGTGGACGGGACCGCGGGACATCCGGATCGACGATCAGCGCGTCAACTATCCACGGGCGGTGCTGTGGCGCGACGTAATGGTGGAGTTTGGCGACGCGCGGACGCCGGTGTGGGCAACCGAGTACGGATGGATGTCGCTGCCGGCCGGCTGGTCGGGCGATCCGGGGATCTGGGGCAACCACCCGATCGAGGTGCAGGCGGCCTGGACGGTGGCCGGCATCCAGCGGGCGCGCGAGCAGTGGCCGTGGATGCCGACAATCGTGATCTGGGCGTCGCGCTGGCCGGAGGACCTGGATGCGCGCGATCCGACGCCGTATTTCCGGCTGATGGACAAGGACTTCACGCCGAGGCCGAATCTCGAGGCGGTGCGAGCGGCTTTTGGCGGGCCGGTGGCGGCGGGGGCCGGCTTGCACCAGGAGACGCACGCGGCGGTGAGCTATGAGGGGCCGTGGCCGCGAGTGCCGAGCGACCTGGCATCGCTGACCCTTCAGCGGCAGACCGGGGTCGCGGGCGCGACGGTGAATTTCCGGTTTGACGGCACTGACGTGGGATTGCTGACGCGGCGGGGGCCCGACATGGGGCGGGCGCTGGCGCGGATTGACGGGCAGGACGCGCTGGCGGATGCGCTGCCGCGAAATCCGGCCGGCGAGGCGATCCTGGACCTGTACGCGCCGAGCGTGGAGCCGCTGGCGCGGATCCCAATTGCGACCCGGCTGCCGGCGGGGACGCACACGCTGGAACTGACGGTGCTAGCCGAGTCAAACCCGGCCTCAAGCGGGGGCCTGGTGATTGTTGACGGGCTGCTCGTGGGGAATGCGCGGTCCACGTGGCCGTGGCTGGCGCTGGGCGGGCTGTGGGCGGCGGTGGGAGCGCTGGCGTTGTGGACGGCGCGATCGTGGCTCTGGGCTCGGCGTGCGTTGACGGCTCTGTCGTGGAAGTGGATGGACCGGCGGGTTGGCCCGTTGCGCTTGGGCGAAGCGGTGCTGGGGGTAGCGGCGGTGCTGTATGCGGTGCTGCCGGCGGGCGGGCCGGTTTCCACGTGGACGCTGGTTCGGGTGCTACTGGCGCTCGGCATAGGCGTGCTGGCCCTGGCGCGGCTGCGGGACGCGGCATTGGTGGCGGTGACGGCGATTCCGTTTGTGGGGGTGATCGGGCGGACGGGGGTGTTTGACCGGCCGGTCGGGGAAGTCCTGATCCTGGCGGTGGGAGCCGCATGGATCGTGCGGCCGCTGTGGGGCGGACCGCCGCGCCTGCCGCCGGTGCGCTGGCTGGCGGCGGTGGTCGTCTTTGCCGCAGCCGGGATTGTGGCGGCGGTACTGGCCGATTACCCCAAGTTCGCGCTACGGGACCTGCGGACGGTGATCCTGGAGCCGGCGGCATTCTTCGTGGTGCTGGTCTCGGTACTGCGTGACCGGGATGACGTGCGCCGGCTGGCGGCGGCGCTGGTGGCGGGCGCGGTGCTGGCGGCCCTGGTTGCGCTTGTCTTGATTCCGTTTGGCGCGGTGGTCACGGAGGTATTTCCGCCGCGGGTGCGGGGCACGTTCGGGTCGCCGAACAACCTGGCGCTGGTGCTGGAACGGGCGGCGCCGGTGGCGCTGGCGCTGGCTCTGGCCGCGGGCGCGGGCGCGAGCACCCTGGTTAGTGGGCGGTGTTGTTGGGGCTGGGGACGGGTGGCGAGCACGCGCGGGTTCTGGCTGCTGGCGCTGGCTGTGTTGCTGGCGGTGCTGATCCTGACGTGGAGCCGAGGCGCGTGGCTGGGGGCACTGGTGGGACTGGCGGTGGCGGCGCGTCCGCTGTGGGCGCAGGTCGGAGTCAGACGGCGGGTGGCGGCGATGGGGTTCTCGATTGCGGCGCTGGCGGGGATCGTGCTGGTCACGGGCGTTGAGCGGATCGGTCAGCTCCTGCGCATCGGGGATAGCGGGGCGGTGTCACGGCTGGCCATTTGGGACAGCGCCTGGCGGATGGGACTCGAGAATTGGCTGTTTGGGGTGGGTCCGGACAACTTCCTGACGCACTACCGCGAATTCATGCGGCCGGAGGCGTGGCGGGAGCCGAACATCTCGCACCCGCACAGCCTGGTCCTGGACGCCTGGGTCTCGATGGGCGTCATTGGGCTGGTGGCGCTGATGGGGGTGCTGGTGTTGTTCTGGCGGGATTGGTGGCGGATTCGACGGGAAAGCGCTGGCGGGTTGGATCCGCTGGCGTTCGGGCTGGCGGGGGCGATGGCGGCGGCGCTTGTCCACGGGCTGGTGGATCACGCGTACTTTCTGCCGGAGCTGGCGACGACGTTTTGGGTGCTGGCGGGGGCGGTTGCGGCGCTGGTGGTAGTCAGTGGCCACAGACCGTTGAAGGCAGGCGGTGCCAGGAATGCGGGCGGGGCGCCGTCTTAGCTTCGGTGGCCTCAGCCAGCACTTTCATGCGCCCAGTTAGTGGTGCGGGGTATAAATGTTGTGACGGCACCGCCTGGGACGACTATGGCTGACATCAAGGTAGAGGTCGCGGCGTACGAGCGTATGCAGAGCGACCTGGAGCGCGAGCACATGGGGAAGTGGGTGGTCGTGCACGACGAGCAGTTGATCGGGGCCTATGACGACTTTGAGGACGCCGCTCAGCTTGGGGTCCAGCGTTTTGGGCGTGGACCATTTCTGCTTCGCCAGGTTGGCGCGAAGCCGTTGAATCCGTGGACTCCGGCCATCTTCCAAAAGGCCGGTTCCTACCGCTGAATTCGGCTCTAGCGCCCGGGCCGAGTTGTTCGACGGCCCTGGCAGTCGGTCTTGTGCGCCTGGTTGGCGGCGTGGGGTATAACTGTTGTGACGGCACCGCCTGGGACGACTATGGCTGACATCAAGGTAGAGATCGCCGCGTACGAACGTATGCAGAGCGACCTGGAGCGCGAGCACATGGGGAAGTGGGTGGTTGTGCAAGACGAGCAGCTGATCGGGGCGTACGAGGGCTATTGGGACGCCCACGCTGTTGCCGCTCCGCGATTTGAGCGGGGTCCGTGCCTGATCCGCGAGGTTGGCGTCGACATGTCATCGCCTTCGTGGGTTCCGCCGCAGTTCGTCATCCCCGTTGCCGACGGTTGAGTGCGGGTTTGCGAACTTCCCGGCGGGCCTGGTTCGCCACGGACCGACGCTACAGGTCCGAGTCGGTTTCGACCATTCCTACGATCCCGGGGATCCCGTCCCCACGATCCCAGCGTTTCGCCACGCCGCGCTGGTGGATACAGGCGCCCAAGAGACTTCTATCGACGCTGGTCTGGCCCGCGCGCTCAACCTCCCGGTCGCCGGAAGTCAGCGCGTGGCCGGTGTCCACGGGAGCCACGAGGTCACCTCGTATCACGCCCAGCTATATATTCCGAGCTTGCACTGGGTGATCGCCGGGCAGTTTGCGGGTGTTCAACTGGCCTCTGAGGGCATGCCGTTCCACGCGCTGATCGGCCGGCACTTTTTGCGGCATGCACGGCTGACGTATGACGGGCCAACCGGCTCGGTGACGCTGAACATTGACTAGCCCGAGCGGCCGAGGCTCACTTTCCGATGCAGAATTTGGAAAAGATGACGTCGAGCAGGTCTTCGGTGGCGGATTCGCCGGTGATTTCGCCGAGGGCGTTGACGGCGCCGCGGACGCCGATGCTGACGAGGTCGGACGGCTGATCGTCGGACACGGCGCGATGGGCGGCAGCGAGTTCGTCGCGTGCGCGGGTGAGGGCTTCCTGATGGCGGACGCTGGCCACAAGGGCGAGGCCGCCGTCGGCGCCTGCCAAGCCGATGACGTGGCGAAGGGCTTCGCGTAGTTCGTTGACATCCTCGCGGATGGCGGCGGTGTGGACGACGGGGGCGTTGGGAGCGAAGTCGCGGACGTCAGCAGCCCGGACCGCGTGGGGCAGGTCGCGCTTGTTGAGGGCGACGATGGTGGGTTTGGCGGCCGTGCGAACGCGGGCGGCGGCAGTCTCGTCGTTGCCGAGGAGGGGGCGGCTGGCGTCGAGCACGAGGACGACGGCGTCGGCGCCTTCGAGTGCACGGGAACTGCGTTCGACACCCAGGGTTTCGACGGGATCACGGGTCTCTCGCAGGCCTGCGGTGTCGTTGAGGACGATGGGGACGCCGTCGAGGTCGAAGGACTCCTCAAGGACGTCGCGGGTGGTGCCGGGGATCTCGGTGACGATGGCGCGGTCGGTGCTGAGCAGCGCGTTCATGAGCGATGACTTGCCGACGTTGGGGCTGCCAACCAAAGCAACGCGGACGCCGTGACGCTGCATGATTCCGCGTCCGGCGGTGGCGAGGGCGTCCTCAAGGCGCTGGTACAGCGAGTCCAGCGTGGAGGCCAGCAGGGCGCGGTCCATGGGCGGGACTTCATCCTCGTCGAAATCGACTTCGGCTTCCATCTGGGCCAGCAGGTCGAGACAGGCCGAGCGCATCTCGCTGACGGCGTCGGAGAGGCGGCCCGCGAGTTGGTTGGCGGCGACGGCCAGGGCGGCGGGGGTGGGGGCGGCGACGAGGTCGGCGACAGCCTCGGCCTGGGCGAGGTCGAGGCGGCCGTTGAGGAAGGCGCGGAGGGTGAATTCGCCGGGGCCGGCGGGACGCGCACCGGCGGCCAGCGTGCTGTCCAAGACGCGGCGAAGGGCCACGGGACTGCCGTGGCAGCTGAGTTCAGCGACATCTTCGCCGGTGTAGGAGCGGGGGCCGGGCATAAAGAGCAGGAGGGCCTGGTCGATCAGTTCGTTGTTGCCGTCGTAGATCCGCACGAGGTGGGCGTAGCGAGGTTTCGGGTCGCGAGTGCGGCGGGTGAGGCGACGGGCAATCCAAAGGGATTCCGGTCCGCTGATGCGCACAACGCCGATGCCGCCGGCGCCCACGGGGGTGGCGATGGCGGCAATGGTGTCGGTGGTGGTGGCGCCGGGGTTCATCGAGGATTGGCGGGCCTAGGCCCAAGCGTTGGATTCTACGGGCGGCCTGAGCGACCGGGGTGGGTTCGCTAGGCTGGCCGGGAGCGCTGCCGCAGCGCTCCGACAGCAGACGCGGGAGCTGGCGCCGATGCCGCAGATGACAGGTGGGCAGGCCCTGGTGGCCGGGATGCGCCAGGCGGGCGTGACGACGTTGTTCGGGATTCCCGGCGTGCATAACGGCGGGTTGTACGACGCCCTGCTGGACGCGCCGGAGATGCGGGTGGTGATCACGCGTCACGAGCAGGGCGCGGCGTTCATGGCGGACGGCTACGCGCGGGCTTCGGGTCGGGTGGCTTGCGTGGCCACGATTACGGGGCCGGGGATTACCAACGCGGCGACCGGGTTGGGCGAGGCGTATGCGGAGTCGTCGCCCGTGTTGCACATCGCGACGGCGCTGGGGCCGGCTTCACGGAACCCGGAAGCGGGTGAATTGCATGAGTTGCGCGACCAGTCGGGCGTTCTGCGGGCGCTGGTGGGTCACCACGAACTAGTGGAGAGGGTGCCGGATATCCCAGGCGCGGTGACGCGAGCCATGGACGTGATTACGACGGATCGGCCGGGTCCGGCCAGCGTCGAGATCCCGCTGGACCTGTTGACGGCTACGGCGGACGTGGAGTTGGCGGGCATGGATGCGGCGATGGTGTCCCCGCCGGATTCGGACGCCGTGGATCGGGCGGCCGAGTTGTTAGCGGCGGCTGATGCTCCGTTGATTTTCCTGGGCAGCGGGGCGATGGACGCGGGGTCGGAGGTGGAGGCGCTGGCGGAACGGCTGCAGGCGCCGGTGCTGACGGCTCAGACGGGCAAAGGGGCGTTCCCGGAGTCGCATCCGCTGTCGTTGGGCTGCAAGCACCGGCTGGACGAGAGCCTGTACGAGTTGCTTCGGACGCGCGACGTGGCGCTGGTGGTGGGCTGCCGCCTGGGGGCACGGGTGACCGATGACGACCGGATGCCGTTGCCGGAGATGTTGATCCAGATCGATCGGTCGGCGGCCGAGCTGGGACGGCACCGGGAGAACGCGGTGTCGATCCAGGCCGATGCCGCCGCGGCGGTGAGCGAACTGCTGGAGGCGCTGCCGGACGAGCCGCCGCCGGAGGCGCCGGACATTGCGGAGGGAATGCGCGTTCGTCGACGCCATCCGCAGGACGCCGCGGACGACCCGAGATCGGCAGACATCCTGGCGGAACTGCGGCGGGTGTTGCCCGAGGACGGCGTGCTGGTGAACGACATGACGATGACCAGCTACCGGTCGGCCGGGCTGTTTCCGGTGGATCAACCGCGCTCGTACATGTTTCCGATCTATTTCGGGACGCTGGGATTCAGCCTGCCGGCGGCGATCGGGGCGCAGGTGGCGTGCCCGGAACGGCCGGTGCTGTCGCTGAGCGGGGACGGCGGCTTTCTGTTCACAGCCGAAGAATTGGCCACGGCGGTGCGGGAGCAGCTGCCGGTGGTAGCGGTGGTGTTCAACGACTCGTCGTACGCGGCCATCGATGGGAACTTCCGCGGGAACTTTGGCGGGCGTACGGTGGACGTGCGGTTGCACAATCCCGATTTCGTGGCGTTCGGGAAGTCGTTCGGGGCAGCGGCCGAGGGCGTGGATACGCCGGAGGCGCTGGGGACGGCGGTGGAACGCGGGTTGGCGCGGCGGTGTCCGACGCTGATCGAGTACAAGCTGCCGCCGGTGGGATGAGGTCGGAGGAGCACGACGGGGACATGAATGCCGACGAAGTTACAGGGACGATGGTTGACCGCATCGTTGGACGATTTCAGCCGGCGCGTGTCGTGCTGTTTGGTTCGCGCGCACGGGGGAGCGCGAGCGAGTGGAGCGATGTGGACCTGCTAGTCGTAATGCCGAATGTCGCGGACAAGCGAAAGGCCGCTATTGATATTCGGCGTTTACTGGCCGACATGCCGGTTAGCAAGGACATCATCGTGGCCACGCCGGAGGAGGTCGAGCGTCGCGGGCAGGTGGTGGGAACCGTGATTCACGCTGCGCTTCGCGAAGGCACGGTTCTCTATGAGCGAGGCTGACCCGCAGGTCCAGGAGGCTCTGCGCTGGCTGCGCTTCGCCCGTGAAGATCTCGAAGTTGCCCGACGTCTGCTGCGCGACGACCGGGTGGCAGTTCGACACGTCTGCTGGCTTTCGCAACAAGCTGCGGAGAAGTCGCTGAAGGCGGCGCTGACGCTGGATGAAGTCCGATTCCCGTTCACCCACGATCTCGACGCATTGCGGAATCTTCTTTCGCCTGACTGGGCCATACGGACCGTGCATGCCGATCTGGCCGAACTGACTGAGTGGGGCGTTGAGTCACGCTACCCAGGCGAATGGCCCGAGCCTACAGGTACCGATGCCGCACAGGCGGCCGCAGAAGCGCACCTGATCTGCGACTCGATCGAGTCGGATTTCAGTAGGCGCGGCGTGATCAAATAGCGGACTCGGCTGGGTGGTGATCCCGAGGATTGCGACCGCTAGTTTGGAGTCTCAGGCAGCACGAGGCTATGGGCGGCCTAGACTGGACGCGGCACCACTCCAGGCGCGGGAGGTCGGTGGGATGCAGATTTCGGAACAGCAGGTGCGGTTTTTCGAGACGTTTGGGTATCTGAGTTTTCCGGGGGCGTTTGCGGACGAGGCGGAGGCGATTAGCGAGGAGTTTGAGCGGGTCTGGGCGGAGCGCGGGGGCGGCCACGAGGGGCGGGAGCACGATCACAAGCAGCGGTCGGCGTTCGTGCCGTTTATCGACCAGAGCGAGTACCTGAGCGCGCTGATCGACGATCCGCGGATCGATGGGGTGGCGTCGGCGCTGCTAGGGGACGACTACAACTATGAGACCAGCGACGGGAACTTCTACGTGGGGGACACGCGCTGGCACTCGGACGGGTTTGCGCGCACGAAGTACCGGTTTCTGAAGTTTGCGTTCTACCTGGATCCGGTGACGGCGGAATCGGGATGCCTGCGGGTGATTCCGGGCAGCCACCATCGGCGCGACGGGTATGCGAACGCGCTGCACGACTTGATGAGCACCAGCAGGGTGGACCAGACGGAGGAGGCATTCGGCGTCTCCGGTCCCGAGGTGCCGGCGGTGGCGCTGGAGACGCAACCGGGCGACCTGATCATGTTCAACCAGGACCTGAAGCACGCGTCGTACGGGGGCGGCACGCGACGGCGAATGTTCACAATCAACGTGTCGGAGCGCTTTGCCGACGAGGACCTGGACACGCTGCGGAACGACGTTGCCTCACTGGTGCGTTTCTGGGCGGAGAGCGCCTACGGCGAGGCGATGGTCAAAACAGCCGGGCCGGAGCGAATGGTGCACCTGGAGCAGCGAATGGCGAATGACGGCCATCTGCCGGGGTTGGTAGCGAAGGCGCGGGAGGAGATGGGCGAGCCGGCGCGAGGGTAGCGTTCCGCTGCGACGCCGCTCAATCCGGATGACGTAACTCAATGGCCGGCCTGCCGATCGGCCGGCCGGTGCCGATCTACGACGGCGGTTGGGTGCGGCTGGTGAGGACGCCTTCGATGACACCTTCGATGCGGGCGACGCGCTCGGTGAGGTTGTCGACACGGTTGGTGAGGTGTCGAACGTCTGTTCGTACGTCGCGCCAAACGGCCACGACGACGGCAATGATCGCGGCACCGACAGCAAGGATTCCGATCAATTCGGGGGACATAGGGGATTCCTCGGTTCGCGAGAGTTCCCCGTTTCGCTCGGTTCAGGCGAAGGGGGACCGGTGAATCGGCAACCGCCCGTGCCTACCAGATTGTACGTGCCCGTGGGTCCGAGCAGCGCCGCGGCTCGCCCGTGGTCGGGCTAGGCGGTGGGGGCCGGTTCGGTGGCGGCGTCGGCAAGGGCGCGTTGGTATTCGCGCTGGAGGAGGCGCTTGCTGACGAAGATGTCGACGAGGTCCCAGGGGAGGGGTTCGTCGGGGTCGCGCTGGCGGTGGATGTACCAGTCGAGGTCGAGGCCGGCGGCGTCGATGGCTTCGTACCAGCGGTCGGGTTCCAGGTGTTCCATCCAGCCGTCGAAGCGGCAGCCGCGTTCCCAAGCGCCCTTGATAGCGCGGCCGACGCGGCGGTCGCCGAGGGCGAGGAGGGCCTCGATGTGGCTTTCCTGGGGGTCATGCCACATGAGGTGGATGTTGCGGTCGCGGGCGATGTCGAAACAGGCCTGCTGCTTGGCTCGAATGGCGTCGCTGCGGTCCTGCGGGTGCCACTGGAACGGGGTGAAGGGCTTGGGGATGAAGGTGGAGACGGTGACGTTGACCTTGGCGCGCTTGCCGTGGTGGCGGCGGCCGAGGGCCATGACGCGGTTGGCGAGGCGGGCGATGGCCTGGGCGTCCTCAATGGTCTCGGTGGGCTGGCCGATCATGAAGTAGAGCTTGATGGTGCGGAAGCCGCGCTGGAAGGCCATGTCGCAGGTTTCCAGCAGGTCCTCGTCGGAGATTTCCTTGTTGATGACGCGGCGCATGCGGGCGGTGGCGGCTTCGGGGGCGAAAGTGAGGCTGCCGCCGCGCTTACCGCCGCGCTGCAAGGCGTCGGCGACGTCGACGTTGAAGGTCTCAACGCGGGTTGAGGGGATGGAGACGCGCACGTAGTCCTCGGCCGAGTCGTAGACGTCGTTGATCAAGCCGTCGAGCCCCTCGTAGTCGACAGCGTTGAGCGAGAGGAGGGAGACCTCGCTCTGGCCGGTGGCGGTAAGGCAGCGGTCGACGGCTTGCTCGACGAGGTCCTTGCGACGGTGGCGGACCGGGCGGTAGAGGTAACCGGCCTGGCAGAAGCGGCAGGCGCGAGCGCAGCCGCGATCGAGTTCCACAGCGATGCGGTCGTGGACGACGCCGGTGTTGGGGACGACGGGGAGGCGAGGGCCGCTGTATTCGTCGATATCGACGTATTGGCGGGCGATTTTCTCGGGGAGGTCGTCCCGCAAGCGCCGGTGGCCGAGGAAGGCGCCGTCGTCGGCGTACTTGGGCTCGTAGAGGCCGGGGGCGTAGATGCCGGGGATGGTGCGGCCGGCGGCGGCGATGAATTCGTGGCGCCAGCCGGGCTGAGTGCGGTCGAACTCGGCGTGCAGGTTAAGGACCTGTTGGAGGAGATCTTCGCCTTCGCCGACGGCGATGAGGTCGAAGAAGTCGGCCATGGGCTCGGGATTGGATACGGCGGAGCCGCCGCCGAGGACCAGCGGATCATCGTCCGTTCGGTCGATGCGCTCGATCGGAATACCGGCCAGATCCAGCATTTCGAGGACGTTGGTGTTGCCGCTCTCGTAGCTCATGGAGAAGCCGAGGACGTGGAAGTCGCGCAGGGGGCGTCGCGACTCCCAGCCGAAGAGTGGGAGGTG
>DAOUJT010000187.1:0-13575 GCA_034422315.1 Chloroflexota bacterium
TCATTGAGGATGCGTTCGTCCTGCGCCGTAGCGATGCCGCGGCGTGGGCCGATACGTATGTGGATGTCGCCTCGGTATCGGACTGGCGGCGAGTCCGACGGCAGCACGGTCACAACGGCCATCTCCGCACCGCGCAGCGTGCGCTTTTCCTCGAACAACGAAGGCGGCGGGACGATGTGACCGTCGGTTTTGATGTCGCTGAGTTGTTGCAGCATCCGGTCGGTGACGTCGATTCCCGCCGGCTCACCGTTATCTCGAACGCCCACGAACACGACGCCAGGCTCACCTGAGCCGGGCAGGTCATTGGCAAAGGCGCAGACAGCTTCTCGGATAGCTGTTGGAGCGCTTCCGGCCAGCGATTCCTTGAGTTCGACCCGGAAGCTCTCGCCCTCGCGCATGAGTTCTTCCAGCGTCGCGTCGTCAAGCTGCATCGTCAGCCCTTGCCGGGCAGCCGTCGTTTGTAGAGGCCGGCCGGAACCCTCTTGCCGCTGAATTCAGTCTATCGTGAGCACTCGCGACCCAGGCGCAAGGCCTACCGCCGCTGGGGCAGTGCTCTACGCCTTGTAACAAGCCACCCGCTGCCCCTCCCCCTTCTCCTCCAACGCCGGATGCGGATTGTCCCGGCAGAACTCATCCGCAATCGGACACCGGCTGTAGAAGCGACAGCGGGGTGGTGGGTCCAGCGGTGTAGCCACGCCGCCTGAGATCCGCACCGGCGCCCGCGTAGCGGTCGGATCCGGAATCGGCACCGCCGACAGCAGCGCCTGCGTGTACGGGTGCTTGGGCTGCTGCAACACCGCCTCCGTATCGCCCATCTCCACGATCTTGCCCAGGTACATCACCGCGATCCGCGAGCACATGTAGCGCGCCACCGCCAGGTCGTGCGTGATGTACAGGTAGCTGATTCCCAGGCGCTCGGCCAGGCCTTCCATCAGGTTCATCACCCCGGTGCGGATCGAGACGTCCAGCATCGAGGTCGGCTCGTCGGCCACCACGAAGATCGGCTCGATAATCAGCGCCCGCGCGATCGCCACCCGCTGCCGCTGTCCGCCCGACAGCTCGTGCGGGTACCGGAACAGGTAGGTCGACGGCGGCGACAGCCCCACCATTTCCAGCATGCGCGATACCCGGTCCAGCCGTTCCAGCGGCGGGCAGGCGTCCTGGACCTTCAGCGGCTCGGCCACGGTGTCGAAGATCGTCCGCCGCGGGTTCAGCGACTCGTACGGGTCCTGGAAGATCATCTGCGCCTTGCGTCGAAACGACTTCAATTCCTCGCCGCGCAGCGTCGTGATATCGGTCGCGGCGCCCTCGCCGTCGTCAAACAGCACGTGCCCGCCCGTCGGCTCGGCCAGGCGCACCAGCAGCCGCCCCGTCGTCGTCTTTCCGCAGCCCGACTCGCCCACCAGCCCAAAGCTCTCGCCGCGCGCCAGCTCGAACGAGATTCCATCCACCGCGTGCACCGAGCTATGACTGCGCCGGAACCAGTGCGAGGCCACCGGAAACCGCTTCTCCAGCCCCTCCACCTTGATCAGCGGCTTCGTCCCCACCGCGGTCGCGCTTGCCATCCCGCCTACGCCTCCAACGGGTGCCAGCAGGCCGCCCAGTGCGAGTCCGACCCCTCGACCTTCGGCGGCTCGTCAGTGCGGCAAACGTCCGTCGCGTAAGGACATCTCGGATGGAACCGGCACCCCGCCGGCGGATTCAGCAGATTCGGCGGCTCGCCCCCCAGCATTGCCAGTTCATGCTTCGGCCCGGTCACGCTCGGAAATGCCGACATCAGCGTCTGCGTATATGGGTGCATGGGGTTCCGGAAGATGTCCACCGTCCCGCCCCACTCCACGATCCGCCCCGCGTACATCACCCCCACCGTGTGGCTCACCTCGGCGATCACCGCCATGTCGTGCGAGATGTAGATCAGGCTCATGTTCAGCGCCTGCTGCACGTCCCGCAGTTCCTTCAGGATGCGGTCCTGCACGATCACGTCCAGCGCCGTCGTCGGCTCGTCGGCGATCAGCAGGTCCGGCTCGCAAGCCAGCGCCATCGCAATCCCCGCCCGCTGCTTCATCCCCCCGCTGTACTCGTGCGGATAGCGCCCAATGAACCCCGAATCCAGGCTCACCAGCTCAAACAGCTCCCGCACCCGCGCCATCGACACGTCCGGACTCGTCTCGATGTGCGTCTCCAGCGCCTCGATGATCTGGTCGCCCACCGTATAGACCGGATTGAACGAGTTCATCGCCGCCTGGAACACCATCGCAATCCGGTTCCAGCGATGCGTCCGCATCTGGTCTTCCGACAGCGGCGCCAGGTCCGTTCCGTCCAGCAGGATCCGTCCCCCGACGATCCGCCCGTTCTCCGGCAGCAGCTTCAGCAGCGTCATCGCGATCGACGACTTCCCGCAGCCCGACTCCCCCACCAGCCCCACCGACTCCCCGCGCCCGACCGCAAATGAAACGCCGTCCACCGCCTTCACGTCGCCGGAGCGCGTCCCGTAATACATCCCCAGGTCTTCGACGCTCAAGACAGGCGCCGCGGAGGACTGTTCGTGCATCTGCTCTAGGTCTCTAGGTCTCTCGGTCTCACACGGACCGGATGCGGCAGCGGCTGGTTGAACAAATAACCCTTCTCATTGAAGGGAATCTCATCCGGCTGGGTATTGCCCGCCTCGTCGGTGGCCCGCGTCATGATGATGTAATTGCCGGGCGGCGGGTTCCATCTGAACGAGAACCACGACCACGAATACTGCCAAGGCCACGCCACGCTCGCATCGCGCCACGTCCGGCCTAAATCGGTGCTCCACTCGACTTTCGCAATAGGACTGTCCGGCGAATGTGCGATGCCCCTGATAGTCAGCGGCGGCTCGGACACGCAAACGGAGCTGCTGACGAAGCCTCTGGAGTCCGGCGAATACGCAGTGCAGTGAATACGCTGCGACGCGGCCTCGACTTCCGCCGGCCAGGGCAGCGCCAACGCGCTCTTGATCACCTGCCGGGTCGTTACCTTCCCCGAGGCCTCGCCCTCCGGCGGGTAGGCGTCGCCGATCATCACGTACGAGGTCGTGTTATTCCGCGTCCAGATCGGATACCTCGACACCACGATTCGCCCCAGCCACTTCACGTTCGTGCTGCCCACCCATCCCGGAACCAGCGCGCGCAGCGGGAAGCCGTGATCACGGGGCAGCAACTCGTTATTCATCCGGTAGGCCAGCAACGTATCCGGGTGCAGCGCCTTCTCGGCTGGCAGGACCCGTCGAAAGCCCTCCTCCGGCGACTTCGTGTCCAGGCCGATCAGCAGCACGTTCGCCGCGTCGTCGCTGATTCCCGCCAGTTGCAGCACGTCGCGCAGCGACACCCCGGTCCATTCCGCGCACCCCACGCCGCCTGTCTTCCACTGCGTGCCCTTGGCTTTCTGCCCTTTTACCAGGTCGAACATCGCCCGCTGATTCCCGGCGCATTCCAGGTACGAGACGAACGTTCGGCTCGGCATCTTGCGTATGTCGTCGTAAGTCAGCTGTACGGGGTTCGAAACCGCGTCGCCCTCGATCGATAGCCGCCAGCTCTCCACGTCCACGTCCAGGCTCACCGAGTTATTGCGCACGAAAAATTGACCAATCGGGGTGAGCGACCCCGGGTGCATGTCTTCCAGCCGAGCTTCCAGGCTCTTGCCGTCGTCGTGCACGATGAACGGAGATGTGTCTTTGAACCAGGCTGGCGCGTGCCACGGCACGGCCTCGCCGCACGCCGCCAGCACCGCCGCCGCCCCGCCAGCCGTCAGCGCCTGAAAGAACCGCCGCCGGTCCAGCCCGTGCTGCCGCGCCAGGCCCCAGAGCCGCGCGACTTGGGGAGACCGGTTCATGTGCGTCGCAACCTTGGATTCACAACCTCGTCCAGCGAACGGCCGAGTAAGTAGAACGACGAACACAACAGCGTGATCGACAGGCTGGCCGGGAAGATCAGCCACCAGTACTCGCCCACTTGCAGCAGGTAGCCGGCCGACTCCGTCGTGTGGATCATCAGCCCCCAGCTCATCCGCACGTCCAGCAGTCCCAGGAAGCTCAGCACGGCCTCCGAAAAGATGGCGCTGGTTACGGTGAACATCATGTAGAGGAACGACAGCGGCAACAGGTTCGGCACCACGTGCACCAGGATGATGTGCAGCGTTCCGCCCCCCGAGGTCCTGGCCGCCTCGATATACGGCTTGACCACGACGGACAGCGCCTGCGACTTCAGCACCACGCCCGTCCCGCCGAACCCCGACAGGATCCCGATCAGCAGCGCCAGCTGCAGGTGCCCCACTTCCATCAGCGCGCTCAGCACGATCAAAATGCTGATCCCCGGCATCATGATCATGATGTCCGCCAGCCGCATCAGCAGCATGTCGACCAGCCCGCCAAAGTACGCCGCCGTTGCCCCCACCATCGTTCCAATGCACACCGTCACCACCGCCGCCAGCAGCCCCAGCAGGAACTCCGACCGCGCGCTGAACATCAGCTGGCTCAAGATGTCGCGGCCCAACGGATCGGTCCCCAGCGGGTGGCTCAGGCTGGGCGGCGCCGGCTGCTCGGTTTCGTCAAACGCAAAGCCAATGACCGGGTCGTAGACCCGTTCGTCCCAGACCGTGTTCATGAGGATCGGATGCGCCAGCGCCAGCAGCATGTAGAAGCAAATGATCACCAGCCCCAGGATCCCGATCCGCGTCTGAAGGAACAGCGACCAGTTCTGCTTCAGGCTGCGGGCCGCCAGCCCCAGCCGCACCCGCCACAGCGAGCGCGCATCGGCAACGGGCGCGGAGTCGACAACCATCAGTACCGAACCCGCGGATCCAGGTAGGCGTACAGGATGTCCGCCGCCAGGTGCGCCAGCAGCACGAACAGCCCCACGAACACAAAGGTGCCCACCGCCAGCGGCAGGTCCTCGCTCACCGTCGCCGCCACCAGCGTCTGCCCCATGCCGGGCCACGAGAAGATCGACTCGATAATCACCCCGCCGTCAATGGCGAAGGCCAGGCTGAACACAAAGCTCGTCACCACCGGTAGCAGCGCGTTCCGCGCCACGTGCCGGTCTCGCACCGCCTTCTCGGGCAACCCCTTGGCCCGCGCCGCCAGCACGTAATCCTCGCGAATCACTTCCAGCATGCTGTTGCGCGTCAGCAGCATGGTCCCGGCAAAGCTGATCAGCGTCAGCGTGGCAATCGGCAAAACCATGTGTTTCACAATGTCCCAGGCTAGGTACCCGACACCCGACGAAAGCCAGACGCCCACCACGATCAGGACGGACACCGCAATAACTCCGACCTGTAACACCCGCGCCATGCCGAGCCGCTTCTTGCTGGTCACCAGGAAAACGCCAAACGCGACCACCGACAGGATCACGGCGGTCGCCAGCATCAGGTTGAAGATGGAGTTCGCGTCCGACGGCGCGTCCTGCCACACCACCGGGTCCAGGAACTTCCCGATCGGGAACCAGCCGGCCTTGAAGGCGAACAGCCAGATCATCATCAGGCCGAACCAGGGCGTGAACACCGTGTACAGCGTCACCCCGCCCAGCGTCGAGGTGTACTCAACCCATCCGCCCCGCCGCCAGGCAATGATCTTGCCCAGCCCGAAGCCGAGATAGAACGACACCACGGTCGCCGTCAGGAACAGCACCAGCGTCCGCGGCAGTCGCTCCTTGATCACGTCCGCCACCGTCCGCGGATAAAGGCTGAACGAGACGCCCAGGTCCCCCGTCAGCGTGTTCTTCAGGTGCACGAGGTACTGCTTCCACAGCGGCTCGTTGACCCCGAACAGCTCCTGCATCTGCGCCCGCGTCTCCGGCGGCAGGTTGGGGTCCAGGGCGTACAGGCGGCTGATGTCGCCGGGCTGCGCGTTCACCAGGAAGAAGACGATCGTCAGGAACACGAACAGCGTCAGCACGATCTGCAGGACGCGCTTGACGATGTACGCAGCCATCCCTGTTACCTGCGAGCTCCTATGGCGTACTCACCGCCGGGTCGTGGATTCAGACCCGGCGGTGAAGCACGGCTTGGTCTTACTTGACCAGCACGACGTGTTGCAGCCCTTGGGCCTGCGCCATGCCTCCCAGCACCGAGGTGTACGGGTACTCGACCTTCGCTGGCCTGAACACGTCGATCTTCGGCGTGGTGAATAGCGTCACGTACGGCAGGTCGTCCGCCAGCAGCGCCTGCATCTGGTAGGCCTTCTCGCGCGCGCCCTCGATCGTCGTCTCGGAAAGCAAGCCAAAGGCCAGGTCGTCGAACTCGGGGTTCGCGTAGCCGCCCCAGTTCACGCCGCCGTCCTCCAGTTCGGGCGAGTGGCGGCTGTGGAAGATGTTCTCCAGGTAGTTGGGGAAGATCGTGAAACCCCAGCCCAGGATCCACATGTCCAGGTCCTTGTCCACGGTCTCGCTGAACAGCTTCTCCACGATCAGGTTGAACCCGATCAGGCGCGCCTTGGTGGGGATGCCCAGGTCGTTCAGCCAGCGCTCGATCCAGATGGCGAAGGTCGACCGCAGCGGGTCGTAACCGGCGCTGGGCGCGATCAGCTCCAGTTCGGGCACCTCGGTGCCGTCGGGCATGCGCAGGCCCTCGCCGCCGTTGACCACGAACGCGCCGTCCTCGCTGACCTCCGGCTCCTTCTCGTAGGTGAAACCCGCGCCCTTCAGGAGCTCAACGGCCGCGGCAATCCGTTCGCCGCGCCCCAGGCCCTGACCGATCTTCGAAGTCGCGTCGTTGTACCAGAACGCGTTCCCCTCCGGGACCATCGCGTACATGGGGATCGCCGTGTCCTGCAGGATGGTCTGGGTCACGAATTCCTTGTCGATCACCGTGGCCACCGCCTGCCGGAACGCCTTGTTGTCCATCGGCGGCTTGCGGGTGTTGAACCCCAGGTAGAACACCCCGTTGTCCAGGTTCTCCACGACCTGCAGGTCCGACGTCTGGCGCACCCGATCCAGGAATCCCTTTTCCAGGCCCAGCGGGTTGAACAGGAAGTCGATGTCGCCCTTGGTCAGGGCCAGGATCGCCGAGTCCTGGTTGCCGTAGATGCTGAAGATCTCCGACTCGAAGTGCGGGCCGATCTCAAGCTCCAGCACCTTGTCGCCGGTCGGCTCCCCGTAGTAGGTCTCGGTGTAGCCCGTCCGCTCGTTCGTCGCCTCGTACGCGCCGTTGGCGTACTCGGTGACCTGCGTGCCCTGGCCGTAGTAGTCCGGCACCGTCTCGTTCTCAAAGAACGCGCCCGGCTCCCATTGGCTGTATTCCAGGCCGTTGGCCGTCGGCTCGCCGTCCGGCACGTGCGCGAACAGCGCTTCGATCTGCTGCGGAACCTCGCCGGCCGTCCTGGCCTCCTCCACCACCGGCGCCCAGTAGTGCTCCGGCAGGATCGGCATGAAGGCCAGCCCGAACTGCCAGATGCTCAATCCCGGTGTCTGGGCGTTTCCGTCGGCGTCGGTTGACTTGAAGTAGATCTTCAACCGGTGGTCGTCCAGCGCTTCCGCTCGATCCACAAAGGCCGGATGCACCAGCGACGACCAGTTGGAACCGAGATTCAACTCCCGGACCGTGCTCACCGTGAACACGAAGTCATCGGCCGTCAGTGGCTCTCCGTCGCTCCATTCCACGCCCTGCTTGATCGAAACCTCGGTCGTCCAGAACTCGGTTCCGTCAACCGTCTCCTTGGCCAGCGGCGTCGGTAGCCCGTCCGCCACCGCCGGCACCCAGTCAAACCGCTGCGGGGAGTAGCCGTATAGCGAGGTGTGATAACCGCCGATCACGTACCCGGTCCACACCGACCCGGCCGGTCCGCCCAGGTAGTTCCAGATGTTTCGCGAGATGGGATCCTCGAACAGCCCCATCTTGTAGATGGCCGGTCCGGCGGGAGCCGCCGGCGTCGCGGCGGGCGCTTCCGTCGCCTCCGGCGTCACTTCCACCACCCGCTCGACTTCAACGATCTTCTCGACTTCGACCGGCACGGTGACTACGCGCTCGACTTCGACGATCTTCTCGACTTCGACCGGCACGGTCACAATCCGCTCCGTCGGCGCCGGCGCCTCGGCCCCGCAATCCATCGCCGCCATGGCCATCGCAAAACCGACAACCAGCATCACCGCGCGCTTACTCAGGGATTTGATCACGACCACAACTCCGCCCCTGGACTCGCAATCACTCGTAAATCTACATGCTGTCCCTGTGTTCTGAGCCTTCAGCGATCCCGGACATAGCTAAGCGGAGCCTTCCTCCCAGGCCGAATCAGCTGGTGCACGATCGCAGACGACGCCGGTACCCGTAGTTCGGCGTCCTCGCCGGCACGCCACATCGCATTGGCCCTGCGGCTGCCGGAGCCACTGCACCGACGGCGCCGCTCTTGCGTGTCCGCGGCCGAATCTCCGCCTGTGTCGCCGCGCGGATTCGGGCCCTCATCGAACCGCCCCATCCCGCGTGCCAGCCGCCACGAGGCCTCCACGGGGGGCTTTGTGGACCAGGTCCCGCCGGTCACTGCCATCGGCGGCCACGGTGTAAAGGACGACCCGCCCCTTCGACGCGTGGGATGCTCGTGATGGTTCGCCGTAAAGAAGCGCAACGGCGATGCGCGACCCGTCCGGCGACCAGGCCGCTGCGGGCTGCCCGCCAGAACCGCCGAGCCGCCAACTCCGCGCGCTGCCGTCCAAATCGACGACGTGAATCCAGTTTTCCCACGTGTACAGCAGACGCTCGCCATCCGGTGACCAGGCCAGATTGCGTACCCAGACGCGAGCCAAGTGGCCATCCGACCGCGGCGCTTCCCAACGATGGATCCGGGTCAGGATTCGCACATCCGTACCGTCCGGCCGAATCGTATACAGACCGATGCCGTCCTGTGTGGCCCGCGCGAAAGCAACCCTCAAGCCGTCCGGCGACCAGGTCGGCGCACTCACCGTACGCGTGAGGCGCTGCCGCTCCTTGTCGAAAACGCCGATCACGACGATGGCGTAGCTACCGTCGCCTTCAGGGCTCACGTCGCCCTCGATCACGACGAACGCTAGGCGTTTCCCGTCCGGCGACCATCGAGGCGGAATATGGGCCACACCCCCGAGATTACGTTTCGAGAATTCGTGCCCCACCGAGCGGCCATCAACGGGCCCCGTGTCCACCAAGCGGCGCCCCCCGCCATTGGACTGGATGACCTCAAGTCGAAGGTACGTCGGAGTGTGCAGGTCATTGGGCGGCACCGTGTCGCGACTGGCAAGGAACGCGATCAGCCTGCCGTCCGGCGACCAGACGGGATAGCTGTCAAAGTGGTCGTCTGTCGTTATTCGGCTGGACATCGAGCCTTTGGACACCGAGCCTTCAGGCCGTTGGACGACCAACTCGAAACCGTGGTTTTGAGCTAAGTCATTCCGTCGACCACGGAATTGATCGAAACATGCGGCATAGACAAGTGTGACGATCCCCGTGTCATCGGGGCCAACATCGAAACTCGTCAGGTGGGCCTGAGGGGATCGGTATCCCACTAATGCTGGCTCGGGGGTCCTTAGAACTCCACCCGGCTCGTCCGCGTTCACTAGGAAGAGGCTGTAGAGCGGTTCCGAACCGTCGAGATTGCCGAAGTCTGACCTGCTGAAGTAGATCACCGATCCATCCGGAGTCCATTGCACTCTGTGTCGCGTCCCGAGCAGGCCGCTGGGCACATCGTCGCGGCAGGCCAATCTGTCCACATAAGGCGGATGCATGTGATCAGGATCTACTGATGTCCACTGCGTTTCACCGCATCCAAGTGCAAGTGAGCAAACCAACACGGAGATGCACAATCGCAAACCAAATACATGAGTAACGCTGTAGACAGGACGCGTCCAGTCCCTAGTACGCCGACTCACAGGCTAGTCCACAGTCTGGTACAAGGCATGGATCGCCATGAGATCTAGTGGATAGGGCGCACAACGGGGCTGCGCGTTGTAGGACATGATGCTATCAACAATTTCATTTACCCGATGTCTCGGCCGACGCCAGGCTGAATTGTCCGTGAGCGCGTGTTGCGTGACCCCGAGCGCATGGCCAATCTCGTGACCGGTCGTTGCGGATGGCCTGAGTAATCGGCGTGCCGATGATCGTTTCCGTGTCGCTATGCATCCGCTCGTTCATGGCATCGCTGGCCGTGACGCGAAACTGATAAATGTCATGGTCGACTTGTCTAGTTGTTGCTCCCCCAGCGAGGACCATGATTTTGTCGAGGGTGATGGTGTAGCAGGGGTGGTCGCCGCGGCACCGGAGCAACGTTCATATCCCCGGGCTCGGCAGTGCTGCCCGTCGTCGTGGCGCCGCAGGGAACAAAGACTGTCACCTCACCAGGCGACGACCGTTCGATTTCGCCCGGCAGCGCGTCGGCAGGCGTCCCCGACACTTCGTCCGACTACTCGCCTCAGCCAAGCGCTGTTGTCCTAGGCGAGTCCCTCCGCCCATGCCCTGATTAGATGGTGCGCGATCGCAAACCAAGCCGGCACCCGTAGTTCGGTATCCTCACGGGCCGGTGACCGACGCACCGTCGCCCGCTCACACCACCGCAGGGCCTGCCGCTTCGCGCCGCCAGGCCGCAGGTCATCCGTCAGCACCGGTCGGTTGATTCGCGACGGTCATGAACGTGCCAGGTCATCCGTGCAAGCAAGCAATCGATCCACGGGCGCGGCGCGGGATGCTGGGGGTTCGTTGCGGGACGCCAGCGCCGGAAGACAGACTCACGCTTGAAGGCGCACGACCGGCTTGCGGGGAGGTTCCGAGGCGTGGAGTTTCTGCCGGTTCCAGGTACGGACGTGCTGCTTGGCGTATGGCCCGTGCGGATTAGAGATTGGATTGCCACGGGTCGCCAGTACCACGGGCCACAGTCCTTCCGTCATGAGAGCCCGGACCACCCGGTGGGCAACATCAGCTGGTACGACGCGCAGGCGTTTTGCGCCTGGCTCAGCGAACGCGAGGGCCGACTCCACCGCCTTCCGACCGACCACGAGTGGAGTTGCGCGGTCAGGATCGGACATCTGGAGAATCCAGCGGCCGAACCCGCGAGCAAAGACTGCCGGCTAACTGGCGTCTACCCGTGGGGCGAGTCGTGGCCGCCACCGAGCGGCGCGGGCAACTATCAGGGTGAAGAGTGGCGCGGCAATGCGGCCGCGCTTCGCGCGCTTCGACACGAATATCGGCACTACTACCCCGACCGCACGGCGGCCGAGATCGAACAGATCGACGACCCGCTGCCGTGCATTGCGGGCTTCAACGACGGTCATCTGTTCACGTCGCCTGTTGGGTCATTCACGCCGAACGCGTACGGGTTCTACGACTTGGGCGGCAACGTCAACGAGTGGTGCCAGGACCGGTTCGCGTCATCCGACCGACGCATCCTGCGCGGCGGGTCGTTCGGCAAGCTGCGCCCGGATCAGTTGCTGTCGTCGCGTCGTTACCGCGGCGACCCAACCCGCCGCCTGGCCAGCCACGGCTTCCGCGTCGCGGTCAACCCGTGACCAACGCGCTGCTCGTCGGCGGAATCGCGTGCTGGAAAGTAGGAGGGAAGCGCGTCGGTCACGCCGAGCCTTCGGCCCACGCCCTGATCAGGTGGTGCGCGATCGCAAACGACGCCGGCACCCGAAGTTCACCGTCCTCGCCGGCCAATGCCCGCTGCACCGTCGCCCGCTCGAACCACTGCACGGCCTGCATCTCCACCAGGAACAGGTAGTCCATGAACTCCCCGCCCCGCGCGATCGCCAGGAAGTTGGCCTTGGCCGTCTCGCGTAGTCGGGGTCGAGCGTATCCGACACTACGGCGAACAGCGCCTCGACGATGGCGATGTCAGAAATGGGGTCCGCAGGCAAGATCTGGAGCCAATAGCGGACGGCGCTCTCGCGCTGTTGGGCCGTCCGCGCGATCCCGCGCAAGGTGCAGCGCACGGAACTGGTCGCCGGCGTACGCCGGGTCGCTAGGTGCGCCGGCGACGCGCCGGCGAGGCGCAACCCTGGCTGCAACAGCTCCTCCACCGTGGGTGCGTCGCCAATCGCGACCGACGCCGCGCCGGCCGACCGACCTGCTGGGACGTCGGCGTTGCCCACCTGCGACCCAGCGGCGACGGGCGCGGACGGGATTGATCCTGTCTAGGCCGCCGATGCTGCGGCAGATTAGGAATTCCGCCGCGATGGGCTCGGCCCGGTAGGCCGAGGCTGGATCGAGATCGAACTGTTCAGGACGGGTGCAGCCGATGCTCGTTACAAAAAGCCCCAACACCACCAGCCTGAGCATCCACAGCCGCGCGCTTCGCGGCCTGCCCAAGCCGGCGCCTACCCCGCCTCACGCCGCCGCTCCACAGTCGCGGACCGCCACCAACGGGTACTCCGCTTCCAGGCCAAAGATCAGCCGCCAAAGCCGCTCAATCGGGTTGCGAGAGTCCGCGTCGTACCGCGCGACGACCACGGCACACAGGCCGGTGCCATCGGGCGCCATGGTGTAGAGCCTCACGTCGCCCAACCCGTGAAAGGGCACCACGTCGCCCAACCCGAAAGGGTGAATGGTCGTCCTCGCTCTGCCCGGCCCCTTCACCGCAATGCGCGCCCCATCCGGCGACCAGGCGCCCGAGCCGTTGATCAGGGGCGTCCGTCCCACGAGCCGCCCATCCGTCGTCACCACGCAGAGGCCCGCGCGGCACGAATACAGCAAGTGGCCGCCGTCCGGCGACCAGGCCACGGTCGAAATCCAGTAGCTAAGAGTGTTCGGGGACCGCGACTGCGCACCCTCCCGGATTGTCGTAATCCAGCGCTCGTCCGTCCCGTCCGCCCGGATCGCGGTCAGGATCACGGCGTTGCGATAGACCCGCGCGTACGCCAGCCACTGCCCGTCCGGCGACCAGGTGGGCGCGCTGGCCACGCGGCGGACGAGGCGCTGCGGTTCAGACCCGTCCGCCCTCACCGTGTAAAGGGCCTCTGTGTAATCCAGGAAGCGGCGCCCTCCCGGGTCCTCGCCCCGAATTCCCCCGGTCACGGCCAGCCACTGCCCGTCCGGCGACCACTGCGGCGCGCCTGCCGTCCAGAGGTCGGTCTCGACCGGCCGCGCCGTCGACCCGTCGACGGCCATCAGCGTCAGGCCACCGACCGTGGACGCGATCCGCGTGCCATCCGGCGACCAGGACGCGTAGATCACGCTGGGAGAGTGCTCTTCTTCCAGTCGCTCGGACCACGTCCCGTCGATGCTGGCGCGGTGCAGGGAGAAGAATCGGCCAGGGCAACTGGCGTACACGATTTGCCGGCCGTCCGGGGACAGGTCGAACGGGTACCACTTGACGATGCCGTGGGACGGCTCGGTGTCGATCAGTCGCACGGCGGACCCGTCCGCCGCCGCCTGGTGCAGCCCGTACGGTCTGCCGAATGACGGTCCGCCGAATACAATGGACGAGCCGTCGCGACTCCACTGGACGGAGGTTCCGCGCACTAGGACCACGTGTTCGTTGCAGCGCGACTCAGGGGTCCCGCGGGCCACCGCAGGACCGCCAGCATTTCTTTCACCCATCGACGACTGCTCCGCCCGTCCGTCCTGTCGCACCGATTGCGGCACGCAGCCGCCCACCGCCGTCAG
>DAOUJT010000188.1:0-5681 GCA_034422315.1 Chloroflexota bacterium
ACCCAGACGGCGCCGTCCTGGAAGAACTCTTTTTTCCAGATTGGGACGCGGGTCTTGAGGGTGTCGATGATGTAGCGGCAGGCTTCGAAGGCCTCGGCGCGGTGAGGTGCGCCGACGGCGATGGCCACGCTGGCCTCGCCGATTTGCAGTTCGCCTGTGCGGTGGGACAAGGCCACGGCGTCAAGGTCCCAGCGCTGCATGGCTTCTTCCACGATCGTGCGCATTTGGGCGACGGCCATCGATTCGTAAGCCTCGTAGCCGAGCTTGACGACCGGGCGGCCCTCGGCGTTGTCGCGGACGACGCCCAGGAATGTGCAGATGCCGCCGTTGGACGGGTGGTTGACGTGGGCGATCAGCCGCGGCACGTCGATGGGGTCGGACGTGAGTTCGACGATCATCCGCCGGATACCGG
Source organism: Chloroflexota bacterium (assembly GCA_034422315.1). Classification (GTDB taxonomy): domain Bacteria; phylum Chloroflexota; class UBA11872; order UBA11872; family UBA11872; genus UBA11872. The sequence goes on from DAOUJT010000188.1 coordinate 413, forward strand.
GGGGATGAGGGCCAATTCGTCGCCGTCCGCCAAGGGAGTATCCGCGGTTACGAAGGCTTCGTTGACGGCGAACGACACGTGCGGGGCACGGGCTGCCAGGTCGGGCGCATCAATCGCCATCTCGCGCAGGGCGTCGGCAATCGTGGCGCCGGCCGGTAGGTTCAGACTGCGTCGCCGTTCGCCCATCAGGTCGGCCAGCGAGGCGAAAAACAGGACACGCACGCTGATCGCGGCGGGCGCCACGGCGGGCGATGCGGACGGTGGGGGCTTGGTTCTGGCCATTGTTCGAGCCTACCAGCGGCGGCTAATCCGCTGGGTATGATTTCCGGTCCGAACCTGTAGCCAAGGCGAGAGCCGCGTGAGTGACGACCAAAAGCATGACGCATCGGCATCGACGCGCGAACACCGGCACGAAGCCGAGGGGATTGGCGCGGTGCCCTGCGCCGTCATCGTAATCAGCGACAGCCGCACCGAGCGGACGGACCGCTCCGGGCGAACGGCGGCCGCCCTCATCGAGGCCGGCGGGCACGAGGTCATCCACGAGGCCCTGATCCGCAATGAGGCCGACGACATTCGCGCGGCGGTCGACGCCGCCATCGAGGCCGGGTGCCGCTTCGTCTTCTGCACGGGCGGCACCGGGTTGGGCGACCGGGACATCACGGTCGACACGGTGACACCAATGCTGGAGAAAGTGCTGGACGGCTACGGGGAGTGGTTCCGGCGGGCCAGTTGGGACCAGATTGGTGCGGCGTCGATCCTGTCGCGAGCGGTGGCCGGCAAGTACCGGCGAGGGCTGGTGGTGTGCTCGCCGGGCTCAACGGCGGCGGTGGAACTGGCGCTGGGCGATCTGCTGGTGCCGGAATTGCGGCACCTCATCCGCGAAGTCTCGCGCTAGTCCACACCCTCTACGACTCGACCTCGTCGTCCTCGGCGGGAACCCAATTGAGGCCGTCGGGTGGAATCTGTTCGAGTTCGGCGAGGGAGTCCAGGTGGTCGATGAACAGGACGCCGTTCAGATGGTCGATTTCGTGCTGGAGGGCCTGGGCCAGCAGGCCTCGAGCGTCCAGGCGGGCCGGCCGACCGTCGATTCCGGTGTACGTCACCGTAGCGGTACGCGCCCGCTCTACGGGGGCGCGGAAGCCCGGCAGCGAGAGGCAGCCCTCGGTCATTTCCTCGCGCTCGCCCAGCCGGCGCACTTCGGGGTTGACCAGGACATACGGCACGCCCGCCTGCGGATCATTCTTGTCAGGGGGGAGTTCAATGACGACCAGCCGCAGGAGTTCTCCAACCTGCGGCGCGGCCAGCCCAATGCCCAGGTTGGCGTGCATGGTGGCGAACATGTCGTCGACCAGCGCCTCGATTTCAGACGTAACCCGGGGTATCGGTTCCGCGATTTCACGGAGCACGGGATCGGGGAGTTCGAGAACTCGACGGAGCATGACGCGATGCTAGCAGCGGCCCGACCGGGCGCCGATCCGTCAGACTTGCGGGTGCTCGCAGCATTCCCGCACTCGGGGCGACACGATGGGCGTTGCTGACGAAGTCCAAGTCGCAAAGTTGCCGGCCGCCATCCGGACGCGCCGCCTGACGCTGCGCCGGGTGCGCCTGGAGGATGCGGACGATGTCTTCAGTTTCGCCTGCGAGGACATCTGGATGCGGCTGCTGCCGGACGCGCGGCAGCCGTACCAGCGACGAGACGCGGAGCGGTGGGTCGCCCGGCGCTTCCTGGCGGACTGGCGAACCGAGCCGACGTGGGCCATTGAGATCGATGGCCGGATGGTGGGATGGGTTGGGCTGAACATCGAGCCGGAGCACGCGCAAGCGGAACTGAGCTACGCCATGCGGCCTGATCTTCGTAGCCAGGGCCTGGCGACTGAGGCCGTCCGCGCGGTGGTGGACCGCGTGTTCCTGGACACGCAGCTTGGACGGGTCTGGGGTCGCGTCGATCCGCCCAACGTCGCGTCGGTTCGGGTGCTGGAAAAGGTCGGGATGCAACGCGAGGCGGTGATGCGCCGCGCCTTTGTGCGCCAGGGCGAGCTGATCGACCTGGCGGTCTACGGAATGCTGCGGACGGACTGGATGCCGCGGGCGTTGGACTTATGAGCGGCGTGCCGCTGTTGCCGGAACGAATCGAGACAGAGCGGCTGGTGCTGCGCCGGTGGTCGCTGGCGGATGCGGACGACGTGCTGGCCTATGCCGCCGATCCGCAGTGGTCGCGGTTTCTGCCGGTTCCCAAACCGTATGAGCGGCGCCATGCCGAAGAGGCGGTGGCGCGGTGGGTCTTGGAGGACTGGTCGCCCCATCCGATCTGGGCGATCGAGATTGCGGGCCGAGCATCGGGCGGGATCAATCTGCGGATCAACCACCAGCACCGGAACGCCGAGATGGGCTACGCGCTGGCGCGGCGTCACTGGGGACGCGGGTATATGACGGAGGCAGCGAGCGCTGTGATCGATGTGGCGTTCGCGTCGTTGCCCGATCTGGCACGGGTGCAAGCGGGGGCGAATGCCCGGAACACGGCCTCGATTCGCGTCATGGAGAGACTCGGCATGACCTGCGAAGGGACGATTCCGCACGCGCCCAGGGGAGAAGATCTCGAATCCCGCGAAGCCGGTGTCATCCACGCAGTCCTGCGGGAGGAGTGGGAGGAGATCCGCTCGAGGGCTCCTGGCGGCCTTGCCGACGTGGTCTAGAAGTTCAGCCCGGCGAAGAAGACCCAGTAGTAGATCAGGTAGCCGCCGGCGCCGACCAGGAACAGCGAACTGGCACGGTGGACGTGCGGCAGGGCTCCGCGCAGGAAGCGGGCCACGGCGTCGCGGAAGATAGCGGCGCCGATGGTGACGGCGATGACGACTACGCCCATGCCCAAGGCGAAGGCGAGGAATTGGCTGAAGGAAGCCAGGAACCCTGCGGCGCCCAGCGCGCCGCCGACCACGACCAGGAAAATCGGCAGGGTGCAGCTGAGCGAGCCGACCGCGTACCCGAGGCCAAAGACAAATGCGTTGCTTAGGTTGCGCCGCGGCGTGACCTGGATGCGGCTGGCGGCCAGCACGCCAATGTAGCGGTGGGTGATGAGCAGGTAGGCGCCAAAGATCACCATCAAAACGCCGACGGTGAGTCCCAGGAACGGGAAGACGCGGCCGAGGAAGTTTCCGCCCGCGGCAATGACCGCCCCGACCGCGGCGAAGATCAGGACGAAACCGAGCGTGGCCATCAACCCCACGGCCAGAGCCCGTCCAACGCGTCGGAAGCCGGAGAGCTGGTCGTAGCCGGCTTCTTGGGTTCCGAGCTGGTACGCCACGTAGCCCGGCAGCATGAAGAAGCCGCAGGGGTTCACGCTGGCCACGACGCCGGCGGCGGCGGCGAAACCGATCGGCAAGGCCCCCGCGAAGTCGGACACCGCGGCCTCGGCGTTTGCCTGGACGGAAATCAGTGCGCCAATCAGAACGGCGACCAGCAGGGCCGGCACGCCGTACCCCAGCGCCGTTCCTACCCACGGGCTACGCGCCGATCCAACGCTCACGGCACGGTCACCTCAGCCTCCGGACGCCTGAAGCAGCTCGTCGATCAGGTTGCTCAGCGCCGCCTCGTCCAGGCTGCCCGTCCACTGGCGAACGATCTGGGACTGCGTCGTGATGAAGAGGGTGGAGGGCATGCCCAAGACCTGGTATCGCTGCATGACGGTGGCGTCCGACGTGGTTCCCACGGGGTAGGTTACGCCCAACTCCTCGGCCAGCGCCTCCCCTTCGGCGCGCGTGCCGAGGTTGATGAGCGGTCCAACGTCCAAACCCACCAGCAGCACGCGGTCCCTGGCGGCCTGCCAGGCGTGATCGAACTCCGGCATTTCCACCCGGCACGGCGGGCATTGCGCCGCCCAGAAGTTGAGGACTACCGGCTTGCCGGCCGCAATGATCTGGCTGAACTGGACGGTTGCGCCGCCAACCAGGTCCGCCCCCTGGTAGGCCTCGAAGCTGAAGTCGGGTGCGGGGCGCGCCTCGCCCGCGGGAAAGCCGGAAACGTCGGTGGATGCCGCGCTGGTCGGCGCAGGTGTGGATTCGGAAACAGCGGTCTCGCCGCAGGCCGTGAGAATCACTCCCACGCCGATACCGGCCAATACCCGACGTCGCCCGACTTCGCTCCGGCGTGCGCGCATGCAGTCCGCCCCGAGTGCTGCCCGTTGGCAATTATCCAAACATTCTGCGTGGCAAGGCGAGCCGGCGGTGGTGAGATCGCCTACACAAGCGGACAGATTGCGTCGCGGCTATGCTCGAATTCGCCGACTGTCGGCACGGATCACGATTCAGGAGCAGCCAGCCGGTGGAACCGACTCAGCCTCAGCGGCTTACGGCGCCGCAGCTCGTGGCGGCGATCGCCGGCGTGGCGGCGCTGGTGGCGTTGATCGTGGTAATTGGGCTGGTTATGCGAGGCGGAAACGAGAGGAGTGGCCTGGGGATCATCTCGATCGGCCGTGCCACCGACGTCCGTCCGCGCCCGGCGCCCGACTTTGTGCTGACCTCGTTTGACGGCCAGCGGATTCAACTATCGGACTTTCGCGGGCGGATCGTCGTATTGAACTTCTGGGCCACGTGGTGCCCGCCCTGCCGCGTGGAAGCGCCGGTGCTGCAGCGAGCGGCCGAGCGGCTGGAGTCCGCCGGCGTGACCATCCTGGGCATCGACGTCTGGGACGAGCCGGCAGCGGCCATCGAGTTTCTACGCGAGGTGGGCGTGACCTATCCGAACGCCGAAGACGCCACACGGTTGATTCCCGTCGAGTTTGGCGTGACCGGCTTACCCGAGACCTTTGTAGTTGACCGCCAGGGTGTGCTGTTGCGCCGCTGGGTGGGTCCGCTGACCGACGAAGACCTTGATGAACTGCTCGCTCCGGTCCTGGCCGCCGTTCCGGCCTAGGCGTCCGCGTCGCGCGTCGGTCGGAGCGTGAAGCCGGATCGTCCACCCGTCGTCTGAATGGCCAGCGTGCGTCCGGCCAGAGCGTCGGCCACCTCGGGCTCGGCCACCAGGATTATTCGGCCGTCGAAGACGACTTTCCGGTCGCCCTCCCAGATGTCGCTCACGGACAGGCGCATTCGGTTGGACGTGTCGAGTGATATTCGGATGGCGCGGGTCTGATTCTCGCTTCCGTTGTCGTCCTGAAGCGCCGTATGCAGCGCGAGGGCGGCCTGGGGCGCAACCGTTAGTTCGCCGGCGGCGGTTGAGGGCGGGTCCGACGACTCAGGCGTAGAGATCGCTGACCTCAATCATGCGGCCGCCG
>DAOUJT010000189.1:0-3245 GCA_034422315.1 Chloroflexota bacterium
CAGGCGGCCACGAAGTCGCCCACGAACGCTTCCTGCCCGTCGTCCGAACCATAGACCTCCGCAAGGGCGCGGAGTTCGGAGTTGGAACCGAAGACCAGGTCCACGCGCGTGCCCGTCCACTTGACGTCGCCGGTCGCCTGATCGCGGCCTTCGAACACGTCGCCCGACGCCTGCCAGACGGTGCTCGGGTCGAGCAGGTTCACGAAGAAGTCGTTCGTAAGTGACCCGGGCCTGTCAGTGAACACGCCGTGCGCGGACTGCCCGCTGTTGGCGTTGAGGGCGCGCAGGCCGCCCACCAGCGCCGTCATCTCCGGAGCCGTGAGCGTCAGCATGTAGGCCCGCTCCACCAGCAGCTCTTCGGGGTTGCCCTCCTGATCGGCTTGCAGGTAGTTGCGGAAGCCGTCGGCGCTGGGTTCGAGGACGGCGAACGACTCGGCGTCGGTCCAATCCTCGGTGGCATCGGTGCGCCCAGGGGCAAACGGCACCTGCACGTCGTGGCCGGCGTCGCTGGCGGCCTGTTCGACCCCGGCGCATCCGGCCAGCACGATCAGATCGGCGAGGGAGACGCGCGTGCCGTTGGACTGCGAGCCGTTGAAGTCCGCCTGGATTCCCTCCAGGGTCTCCAGCACGGTGGCTAGCTGGGCCGGGTCGTTGGCCTCCCAGTCCTTCTGCGGCGCCAGTCGCACGCGCGCCCCATTGGCGCCGCCGCGCTTGTCGGTGCCGCGGAACGAGGCGGCCGAAGCCCAGGCGGTCGAAACCAGCTGGGAAGCGGACAGGCCGGAGGCTAGGACTCTCGCCTTGAGGTCGGCGATGTCCGCCTCGCCGACCAACTCGTGGTCGACGGCCGGGACGGGGTCTTGCCAGAGCAACGCCTCGTCGGGCACGAGCGAGCCGCGGTAGCGGCTGCGCGGTCCAAGGTCGCGGTGGAGCAGCTTGAACCAGGCCCTGGCGAAGGCGTCTTCCAGCTCAGCGGGGTCATTGAGGAAGCGCGTCGAAATCTCGGCGTAGGCCGGGTCCATCCGCAGCGAGAGGTCCGTCGTCAGCATCATCGGGGCGTGCTTCTTGGACGGATCGTGCGCATCGATCACGGTGGCCGCGGCGGCCGCGTTTTCCGGCTGGTACTGCGACTTGCCGGCGGGGCTCTTGGTCAGCTCCCATTCGTGCTCGTAGAGGTTCTCCAGGAAGTTGTTGTCCCACTTGACCGGGTTGTCGGTCCAGGCGCCTTCGAGACCGCTGGTGATGGTGTCGTTTGCCTTGCCGCTGGCGTAGTCGCTGGTCCAGCCCAGGCCCTGCTCCTCGATGTCGGCGCCCTCGGGGTCGGGGCCGACGTGCGACTCGGCCGCGGCGCCGTGCGCCTTGCCGAAGGTGTGGCCGCCGGCGATCAGCGCGACGGTCTCCTCGTCGTTCATGGCCATGCGTTTGAAGGTCTGGCGGATGTAGCGGGCCGCCAGGGCCGGGTCCGGGTTGCCGTTCGGCCCCTCTGGATTCACGTAGATCAGGCCCATGTGGTCGGCGCCGTACGGTCCCTCGATCTCACCCTCGGCGTCGTGACGCTCGTCGCCCAGCCACTCGCCTTCGGCGCCCCAATCGGTGTCGTCGGCTTCCCAGACGTCCGGCCGCCCGAAGCCGAATCCGAAGGTCTTGAAGCCCATGGATTCCAGGGCGCAGTTGCCGGTGAAGATGAGCAGGTCGGCCCAGGAGAGGTTGCGGCCGTACTTCTGCTTGATCGGCCACAGCAGGCGCCGCGCCTTGTCCAGGTTCGCGTTGTCGGGCCAACTGTTCAGCGGCGCAAACCGCTGGTGACCCGAACCCCCGCCGCCCCGGCCGTCGCTGATGCGGTACGTGCCGGCGGCGTGCCAGGTCATGCGGATGAACAGCGGACCGTAGTGGCCGTAGTCCGCCGGCCACCAGTCCTGCGACGTCGTCATCACCGCTTCGATGTCGCGCTTCAGCGCCTCGACATCGAGCGACTCGACGGCCTTGCCGTAGTCGAAGTCGTCGCCCATCGGATCGGACAGGGAAGAATTCTGGCGGAGAGCCTTCAGGCTCAGCTGCTCCGGCCACCAGTACTGGTTGTTGGTCATGTTGCCCTTCTTCCCGGTTTGCCCCAGGGCCGCGAGGCCCGGCGGTCACGGTATTTCTTCAGCATTCTAATCGCGGCGAGGCTATCAAGGTCTCGCGTGCGGTCGCAGGCAGACGGGCGAGTCAGTAGTGGGTCATTTCGAGCTGCGGCGGTCCTTGCGGCATGCGCCTCAGCGCACGCCTGACCGGCCTCGACTATCAGCTTCGTGACCGCGCCCTTGGAGCGACCCGAGAGCCGGCAGGTGGCGCGGATTGATACGTCTTCCACTGTATGTTGAGAGTCTGTGCGCGCTGGTCGTGGGTGAGGCGGTTCATGTCTGGACCTATGGCTTAGCTGTATGGGTCCTTATGACACGGCTGGCCGAGGACGGTATGTCGAATCGGCCTGAAGGCTGTGTTCCAGATCGGTTTGCGCAGCCTGACCTGCTTCACTTACGCCGTGATTGGCACCGGGACGGCGTGCAATGAGACTTCAACCAAATCACCAGCCACATCGGTCGAAGGGCGCGGCTGCGGAAGCGGAAGCGGAAGACCCTGTCGCAGCATCCCGTCGAAGTGGAATGCCAGGGCTTCGGCCATGTTGAGACGGCACTCATCCTCCGAAGCCCCGGTGGCAACGCAGCCATCAACGTCAGGGGAGTACGCCGAAAAATTCCGCGACCCCTGTTCAATTTCAATTCGGTAGCGCATGTCGGTTCCCTTAGAGGCCAGCCTGACGCTTGATGCTGGCCCATGTCTTCGGATGGAGTTCGTCAGACAGTTTTCCGGAAATCGTCACGGTGCCAGGTTGCACGGGATGCACGAATTGCCGGTGACTTCCGTTCGTCCGGTCGTGCTTCCAACCCTTGCGTTCCACGCGACGAATCGCCTCACGGACTCGAACTGGCACGTATACCGGCGGCTAGGCCCACCGAGCCTGCCCGCCCCGACGGGCGATGGCGGCTGGTTCGGCAGCCGTTAGCGCCTTGGTCACCGCGCCTTCGTCGTCCGTCATATGGCCGACCAGCGACCACGCGAGATGGCTGAAGTCCTTCTGACCAGTATCCCTTTCCCTGGCCATGCTCGATCCTCCGTGCAGAAAGGTCCGTCCTTTCCAGGATAGGCCTCGAACGGCGTGTCCGCCGCCCACGGTGCCCGAACTATGGCGAACCGGCCTTCGGCGT
>DAOUJT010000190.1:0-65791 GCA_034422315.1 Chloroflexota bacterium
GAATTCGTAACCCGCAAGCTGAGCTATTCGGCGGCGCGAGTGCATCACGGCGTGGTTGACGAGGTGCCGTTTGGCGACCTGTCGACGCGGCGCGACTGGGGCTATGCGCCCGACTTCGTGCGTGGGATGTGGTTGATGCTGCAACAAGACGAGCCCCGCGACTACGTGCTGGCGACGGGTGAAACGCACTCGGGCAACGAGTTTGCCAACCTGGCGTTCGGCCACCTGGGGCTTGACGCCGAGGACCACATAAGCGTCAGCGAGGACCTGTTGCGACCGGCGGAGGTGCATCGGCTGATCGGGGATCCCACGGCCATCCGCGAGGACCTGGGATGGGAACCGTCGGTCACATTCGAGGAACTGGTCCGCATCATGGTGGATGCGGACGTCGAGATGGTCGCGGATGAGATCGCGCACGCCGAGATAGCGGCCGGGCGCAGCGCGGGCTGAGCCTGGCAAGACTGGTGTCAGGCGCGGTCCTTGTCACCGGGGCGGCAGGGTTCATTGGGACGCGCACGGTGGGGGCGTTCCGCGGCGCCGGCCGTGACGTCGTCGGGACATCCTATCGAGGCGATGCCGCCGGAGGACTTGAGGCGATGGATCTGCAGGACGCCGGCCAGATTGAGGAGGTGGTGGCGCTCGTCCGGCCGTCGGTTGTGGTGAACCTGGCGGCGGTGGCCAATCCCGGCGAGGCCCAGGCCAACCCTCAGCGCGCATACGACATCAACGTGCTGGGGCCGATGCGACTGATCCAGGCCATGCTGCGGCATACGCCAGGCGCGCGGCTGGTGGCGATGACCAGTTCGGAAATCTACGGCCGCATGGAGACCGACGAGTTGGTGCGCGAGGACGCGCCACTGCGGCCGGCGTCCGTATACGCGACCACCAAGGCGGCGGCGGACCTGCAGGCGCTGCAATACCATCTGTCCGATGGATTGGACGTGGTGAGGTTGCGCTTGTTCGGCAGCGTTGGGCCGGGTCGTTCGGCCGAGTATTTCCCTGGCCGCCAGGTGCATGCCGTGGCGGCGATTCAGGACGGAAGGATCGAGCCCATCGTGCCGACATTCAGCCTGGCCGGCGCCCGTGACTACGTGGACGTTCGAGATGTGGCGCACGCCATCGTGGCGGCGGCTGATCACGGTCGCGCGGGTGCGGCATACAACGTCGCTACGGGGCGGGCGTGGCCGCTCCGTCAGATCGTTGAGCGACTGATAGCGATTGGCGGTGTGGAGGCCGCAATCATGGAAGAGCGAAAACTCCCGCCTGGCCGCCACGGCGCTGTCGTGGCCGGCGACGCGACCCGGCTGCGCGAGGACACCGGCTGGCAACCGCGAATCTCCCTGGAACAGTCCTTGCGCGACGCGCTGGTCGAAGTCCGTCAGTCAGCCATCTCCGGATCGGACGCCTAGCATGTCGCCTCTCGCCGAAACACCAATCAAGTTTGGAACCGACGGATGGCGCGCCGTCATTGGCGGCGACTACACCTTTAGGAATGTCGGGCGTGTGGCGCAGGGATTCGCGACGTTCGTACGGCGCAACTGGCGCTGGGAGAACGGGATCGTGGTCGGGTACGACCACCGTTTCGGTTCGGAGCGCTTCGCGGCGCACGTCGCCTCGGTCCTGGCCGGCAACAGCATTCCCGTGCACCTTGTGGACACGCCGTGTCCGACTCCGGTGGCGGCATTCAGTACCGCCGACCTGCGGGCGGCCGGCGCGGTGATGATTACCGCCAGCCACAACCCGCCGGCGGACAACGGGTTCAAAGTCCGCACGGCCACCGGCGCGGCCGTGGATCCGGATGCGCTGGCGTTGATCGAGGACGCTGTTTCGGCCGTCGACGGCGACGCGGTGGGATTCCTGGATGCGGCCCCGGCCGAACGGGCGGGATTGCTGCGCCCGTTCAGTCCGGATGCCGCGTACCTCAACCACGTAGCCAACCTGGTGGACCTGGAAGCGCTGCGCGCCCGCGACCTGCGGGTGGTGGTGGACGCGATGTACGGCTCGGCGGCCGGATGGCTGCCCCGGATTCTCGAGGGCGGGCGGCTTGACGTAACGGAGATCCACGGCGAATGGAACCCCCGGTTTCCGGGCCTGGTGCGGCCGGAGCCGATCCCCCCGCAGACGGATCAGGCCGCGGCGGTGGTTCGAGACACGTCCGCCGCCGTCGGCATCGTGACGGACGGCGATGGGGACCGGCTGGGGATCGTGGACGAACACGGCGAGTTCGTGGACCAACTGCGCACGATCGGTCTGCTGGCGTACTACTTCCTTGAACACGGCGGGCTGCGGCAGCCGCTCGTAAAGACGCTCACGACGTCCTCGATGCTGGAACGACTGGGTCAGCAGTACGACGTGCACGTGGAAGAGGTCGGCGTGGGCATGAAGTTCGTGGCCCCGGCCATGCGGGAGCTCAACGCCGTGATGGGCGGCGAAGAGAGCGGCGGGTACGTGTTCCAGCCGCACATGCCGGAGCGCGACGGCGTGGTCGCCGGACTGTACTTTCTGGACCTGATGGCTCGTGAAGGCAAAACCCCGGCCGAACTGGTGGAGTTGCTATTCGAGAAGCTGGGTCGCGAGTACCACTACGCCAGGTACGACCTGGAGTTTCCGGCAGAGGACCGGGCCGAGATCGAGGCGCGGGTGCAGGCCTGGATGCCGGACGCCATTGATGGGTCGCGCGTGTTGCGCCGCAACGAGATGGATGGATTGAAATACTACTTGGACGACGAGAGTTGGCTCCTGATCAGGTTCTCCGGAACCGAGCCGCTGCTGCGGGTCTACACGGAAACCACGTCGCCCGAGCGTGTGGCCACCCTGCTGGATATCGGCGCGCGCGCCGCCGGAGTGGAAGTCGCTGACGCATGAGCGATCAGGACGTCACGATTGTCGCGAAGCCTTGGGGCCGCGAGGTGATCTACGCCTCCACTGAGTTGTATATCGGCAAGATCATCGAGATCAGCGCTGGTGCGCGGCTGAGCCTGCAGTACCACGAAGCGAAGGACGAGACGATTTACGTGCTCGACGGGCGGCTACGGCTAGTGATCGGCGATTCGGCCGACGCGCTGGAGACGCGCGACCTGGATACAGGTGCCAGCGTGCGCGTGCATACCCGGAAGGTACATCGGTACGAGGCGCCGCACGGGGATGTGCGCGTGCTGGAGGTGTCAACGCCTCACCCTGACGACGTGGTGCGACTGGTCGACGACTACGGACGCGAAGGCACGTCCGCGCCCTGACTTTCGGCCCTGGCGGCCATTGCGCGCCTGTAATGGGCAAGCGCGATTGCTTCCGCCACAAGGTAGACGGCGGCAATGGCCGTCGCGATCAACAGCACGGAGAGGACGGTGCGTGGCGAGTCGTGCGCGAACGCGTAACCGGTGACCGTGGCGGCCAATATGACGGCCAGACCGATCCAAACGCGCAGGTGTCCCGCGCCGATGTGCAAGCTGGCGGTCACCGCGGCGATGGCTAGGAGCGCGGCGGCGGCGACGTAGAGGGGGAGCAATTCGACGTAGGGCGGATAGCGGTCGCCGAAGATCAGGCCATATACACCTTCCGGCCAAGCCAGGATGATCAGCGCGCAGGCACCGGAAACCGCGGCCATCAGTGCCAGGCTCGCCAGGTACGCGCGGATGACGCCTGCGCCGACGGCGGCCCGCCAGACGACGAAGGGCAAGAGCACGATCCCCACCATCATGCCGCTCCAGAAGACGATGCGCCCGATGAGCGCCAGCGCCGCGTAGGCGGCGGCTTCATCCGGGCTGAAGAAGGCTTTAACGGCCAGCACATCCAGATGCAGCAGGCCGGCGAGCGCAAAGAGAATCAGCGCCACGCGTACGTGATCCGAGATTCCCAGCGGCGCCGCTTCCGTTTCAGACGGAGCGTCCGGTCGGTTCAAGACGCGTCGAGCACTCAGCCAGCCGAAGATGATGCCGGCCAATGCGGACGCAGGACTCGCCAGCAGGGCGCCCGTAGCTCCGCCGCCGGCCAGCACGGTTGCCGCGCCGACGATGAGCCGTCCGAAGCCGTGCGCGGCTAGGGCGAAACCGAGCCCAACGAATTCACGTGCGCCCTGCGTGATACCGCGCGCCACTGGTTCGAAGGTCAGGGCGCCGGCTGCAACTCCGGCAACCACGACCGGCCACGCCGAGGTCAACTGCAGCGCGGACTGAATGAGGGGCGACGCCGCCACGATTCCAAGCATGAGAATCAGGGAAACCAGGCCGGTCCAGCGGACAATTGTTCGAGTTAAGGTCCGCAGTTCGTTCAGTCGGCCCAGGGCGACCAGTTCGGCGGCCTGGCGCGCAACCAGCGTCTGAACGACCTGTGCCGGGGTGACCAGCAGCGACAGCGCGCCGAGCACCGCGAAGGCCTCGGCGTAGGCGCGCGGCTCCAGCCCGCGGGCCATGATGAGCTGAAAAGCGGACGTGGCGGCACTGCCCATGAGCAGAAAAGGCGCCAGCCGTCCGTTGTCCCGCAGGATCGTTTGGACGATGCGCGGGGCCGACGCCGAAGCGTCGACCCTGGAGGTGTCGAAGCTGGTGTTCAGTCCTTGTAGTCGTCCCGGGCCGGGCTCCAGGCCTCGATCAGGAAGCAGCGGCTGGTGGCGGTGGCCTCGTGCGGCACGCCGGATGGAACGCACCAGCAATTGCCCTGTTCGATTGAGTGGACCTCGTCACCGATCTTGAGGTCAAACGTGCCCTCAATGCAGTAGCCAATCTGTTCGTAGACGTGGTCGTGAAGGGGCACCACGCCGCCTTCCTCGAGGTGGATTTCGGCGACCAGCATCGTCTCGCCCCAGATCAGGGTGCGCCGGCGCACGCCGGGCATCATGTCGGCGAGGGGTCGGTCAGCATTCGAAACTACTGGCACGATGAGTCTCCTTGTCACTCACACTTGGTGCATTGTCGCAAGCCGTGCGGTTCCGGTGGGTTATGTGGCTGGCGGGCGGCCGAGTGCCCGGCGAATCAATTCCAAGCCAGGTTCTTCGCCCCGCACGTGGAGCGGAGGCCAATCGCCCTTGAGGCCGGTTTCGGAGGAAATGCAAACGATTTCGTCGTCGGAGTCGATCTGGCCCTCCCGCGCGAGTCGGGCTGTTACGGCCAGGGGAACGGCGCCGGTCGGTCCGACCCAGAGGCCTTCGACCCGCGCCAGCCGGCGCTGCATGTCGAGGGTCTCCTCGTCGGAGACGTCCCCGGCCAGGCCGTCCTGTTCGCGGATGCGGCGGAGGGTGAGCCGTCCCTTGGCGCCCATGTCGCCGACAGCGGTGCCTTCGGCCACCGTATAGCCGATCGTCTTCGCCCCTAGTTCGTCGCCGGTCCGCCAGGCTTCAGCGATGGTGTTGGCCTCGGTGGACTGCGCGGAAACCGGTCGTGGCGGTGTCTCTATGCGGCCGGTGGCGGCAAGCGCCGCCCATGCGCGCTGTCCCGCCATCAGCGTTTCGCCCATCCCGACCGGGTACACCATCAAGTCCGGCGCGTGGCCGAGCTGCTCGTAGGTCTCCAGGGCGATTGACTTCTTGCCCTCCTGCTTGTACGGGTTGCGGGAGGCGCCGCCGTCGAAGAACCAGCGTTGATCCACAGCGGCGTCGAAGTGACGAATCATGTCGTCGTAGACGCCGTCGTACCAGATCACGTCGCTGGCGACGCCCGCAATGTGGGCCATCTTGGCTGCAGTGCTTTGCGTGTAGCAGCAGACCAGGCCGCGCAGGCCGGCGCGGGCGGCGTAGGTGGCGATTGAGGAGGCGGCGTTGCCGGTGGAGACGACGCCGATGGCGTCGAAGCCGAACTGGCGGGCGCACGATACAGCTGTCTGGCTGGAGCGGTCCTTGACGGTGCCGGTGGGGTTGGAGCCGTCGAACTTGATCCAGAGACGGCGAAGGCCCAGTTCAGCGCCGAGGCGTGGGATCGGGAACAGCGGCGACGGCTGCTCGCCCAGGGTGACGAAGTTGGCGGCGTCGTGCACGGGCATCCAGGCGGCGTAGCGCCAGACGCCGGTTCGCCGCGGCTGGGCCAGGGGCTCGTCGGTCAGCCGCTCCAGGTCGTACTGGATTTCCAGCAGCCCGCCGCAGGCCTGGCAATTCAGGGTGTATTCGAGCGCGTGGGACTGCTGGCAGTCGACGCAGCGCAGGCTGGTTGCGGCGGATTCGGAGCGCACGTGTCCGGTCCATGGCAGACGGGAAGCGATAGCGTACCGCTCCTTGAGTGGCCAACGCCTCGCCGGGGGGAGCCGGCGAGGCGTTGGAACGGGTGGGAACGCCCCGGGTTAGTTCAGGCTGGGCGTCCGAATCCGTGCATGGCGTCGCGCGCAGGCTGCGCACTCGGTTGTGCCGGGCAGAAGCTCAAGACGAAGCGACTCAATCAAGCCGCCGCAGTCCTGGCATTGACCCGAGCTGACGCCGCTTGGCAGTGCGCCAAGGATGTCCCGAATCGCGACCTGCAGGTCGCGCGTGGATGCATCGCCTGCGCGATCGGCCCAACCGTCAATCTGCGTTTCGCTCATGGACACGCCTGTGTGGGCAATGGTGGGCGGGCCGCACGTGCGGCCCGCCCACCCGGTCGCCGAGTTCTACGCGGACTCGATGGCGATGGTGGCGGCCCTGGCCTCCTCGGCCTTGGGAACGCGCACCGTCAGAACGCCGTTCTCGTACTGGGCGCCCGCGCCGGCGGTCGTGGTGCGCACGGGCAGGGGAACGCGGCGGTGAAAGCGGTCCGCCCGCCGCTCGCGGACGTGGTAGCGGCTGTCCTCGGCCGCCTCGGTCTTCGCCTCGGCCTCGTGGGCGCCCTGAATGATCAGGTCGCCGTCAGCGGTCGTGATCTGGATCTCGTCGGGCCGGAAGCCGGGCACCGAGGCGCGGACCACGATGGCGTCGTCGGTCTCCTCAACGTCAACGGGTGGGAGCCACCCGGGGGAGTCGTGGAACGCGAGCCGCAACGGGTGGGCGAACCACTCGTCGTCGAAGAACCTGGGGGCGATCGCCTGGCGGCGAGCCTGTGGCCGCCAACGTCGGATTGCGAAAGTCATCTGGGAGCCTCCATATAGCTCATTCCATTGCTGACGTTTGAATCATAAGAGTTGAGCCTATATCTGTCAAGTAACAAACGCAGTAATACTGCGTGCCATTCGCGCAAGTCTGGTGGCCGGTGCCGGACAGGTGTAGGAAGAGACGGTTGCGATGCGTCGGCGTCTGCCGGGATGCGGTGCCGCGGTCAGAAGCCGGCCGGCGCGTCCAATCCGAGTCGATCAGCCATCCCGGACAGCGGATCGATCACGCTTGACGGGTAGGCGATGCCGTTGGCGACGCGATCCTCAAAGTGCTCCCACTCGGGCTGGCCGGGCATTTGCACCTTGTCGAAGCCGGCCGCCGGCGGCAGCGCGTTGACGGCCGAACTCTGTGCGTCCATGGCCGTGCGGAAGGCATCCAGCGGTAGGAAGGCGCCGACATCGATGGTCAGGAAGAACAGGCTGCCCCAAGGCACCCGAGTCTCGGGGTCGAGGGCGCCCTTGATCAGCGTGGCGCCGTCGCCCGAGAGCACGCCGGCCATCAGGTCGTGTACCAGGCCGATGCCGTACCCCTTGGGCCCGCCGGCGGGCAGGACGTAGGCGAGCTTGGAGGCGTCGGTGGTTGGATTGCCCTCACCATCGGTCGCCACGCCCTCTGGCAAGGCGCCGGTGGTCGTTCCCACCATGTGGAGCTTGTTGAGGGCATACGCGCCGGACGCCATGTCCAGCACCACGGGCTGCGATCCGTGCGTCGGAAAGGCCCAGGCGAGCGGCGTATTGCCGGTGGCGGGCTGCCGGCTGCCGGTGGCGAGCATGCAGGGACCGGCCATGTTGCTGGCGGCGTGCCCGATCAGACCGGCGTCGGCGGCCATCAGCGCCCAGTAGGCGGCGGCGCCAAAGTGGCCGGTGTCCGACACAACCGCGACACCCACGCCGCGCTCGTGCGCGATGTCGATGGCGGCCTGCATGCCGGCCCGGCCCCCGAGCTGTCCGAGAGAGCGGTCGCCGGCCACGCGGGCGGCGCCGCCGGAGCAACTGACGCGAATGTCGGGTGTGGGGTTGATCGCGCCGGCTTGCAGGGCTTCGGTGTAGGCGGCGAGCAGCCGTGTCCCGTGGGAAAACACGCCGCGCAGGTCGCAGTGAACCAGGGTCTCCACAACAAAAGCCGCGTCGTCGCGGGGAACGCCGGTCGCGATCAGCGCGTCGGTTCCAAAGGCGCGCATCGCGTCGGCTGGGATGCGGGCGTGGCCGATGTCGTAGCGCAGCCGGTCGCTCATGCGTCCCACTCCGGGTCCACGCCGTAGGCGCGGCCGGTTTCAGCCACCGCGTCGAGCAGCCCGCTGGGGTAGCCGATACCGTGCTCAAACGCGTCGGCCCGTTTGAGCCATTCGGGCTCGCCGGGAACCAGCACGCGGTCGAAACCCTCGGCAGGCTGCAGCGCATGGATGGCGTCAATCGTCTCGTCCATGTCCGCGACAAACTCGGCCAGCGGGCGGAATGCCTCAACTCGAATCGCCACGAAGACCTGACCGACGGTGCCCAGGTGGTCGGGTGTCCGATTCACGGCGGCGGTGGCGCCCGCCAGGATGCCGGACAGCGTTTCCATGACGATGCCCAGCCCGAAGCCTTTTGGTCCCGCAAACGGATTCAACCAGACCAGCTGATTGGGGTCCGTGGTCGGGTTGCCCTCGGCGTCCACGCCGACGTCGGCGGGAATGGACTGCCCGGTCGCGGCGGCCACCCGAACTTTCCCGAGCGCCGAAAAGCCAACGGCCATGTCCGCCACCACCGGATAGTTCGTGCCGGCCGGCAGTGCCCAGGCAATCGGTCCGTTCGTGAGCGCCGGTGTGCGGCTGCCGAAGGCCAGGACACCGGAGGCGCCGCCGCCGCTGCTGGTCACGAAGGCCACGCAGCCGGCCTCGACAGCCTGCAGCGCCCAATGCGCGGCGGGTCCGAAGTGGCGTCCGTTGTGCACGCAGACCATTCCTGCCGCGCCATCGCTGGCCAGATCGATCGCCCGCTGCATTCCGATCTGCGCTGAAACAGCGCCGGGTGCGCCGCCAGCGTCGATCGCAGCGGTTGCGGGCCGTTGCTGGAGTGTTTTGACTTCCGCGTCGGGCACGACAAGCCCTGAGCGGATTTCAGCCGTATAGGGTGTGACCCGGGTGACGCCGTGGGAAAACACGCCGCGCGCGTCGGCTTCCACCAGCACGTCGGCGATCAGGGCGGCCCGGTCGTCCGGCACGCCGGCGGCATGCATCACGCTGGTGGTAAAAGCGCGCATCCCTTCCACCGGCACGCGCTGGCCAACCGCCGCCTGCGCGAAGTCGGCGCTCATGGGTTGGCCGCGATTGAGGCCCTGATCGCTTCTCCCAGAATTCGCACGCCGGTACGAATCTGCTCGTGCGGGGCATGGCTGAAGGCCAGTCGAATTGCGCCCAGCCCCGCACCGTCCACTCGAAACACCGACCCGCTGCGGACCAGGACTCCGGCCGTTTCACAGCGTCGAATTACGTCGTCCAAGAGCTCGGGCCGACGCAGCGTGAGCCAGCAGAAAAAGCCGCCGTTCGGTGGAGTCCAGGTTGCGAGGTCGCCGACATGCTCGTCCAGGGCGGCGAGCATGATGTCGCGCCGCTCGCGATAGATGTCCTGCAGGCGGGCGATCTGTTCTTCCATATGCTCGCGCATGAATTCCGAAGCCAGGGCGGAGGCGAAGGGGCTGGTGCCGCCGTCGGTTTTGAGCGGCAAGACACGCTCGGTCAGTGGGGCCGAGGTGAGAATCCAGCCCAGCCGGATTCCCGCGCCGAGAATCTTGGAGAACGTGCCGGCGCGTGTCACCAGACCGGAGCCGCCGTCAAGCTCGTACATGGAAGGCGGGCGCTCGCCGTCGTAGTGCAACTCGTAGTACGCGTCGTCCTCAAACACGGGCACGCCGTGTCGGTGACAGACTTCCAGCACCTCCAGGCGCCGCTCGCGCGTGATCGTGGTCCCCATGGGATTCTGGAAGGTGGGAATGGTGTAGAAGATGGCGGGTTGCCGCGTGGCGAACAGTTCGTCAAGGGCATCTGGCACGGGGCCGTGAGCGTCCCAGGTCACGTGCGCCCCGTGGTCGCTGACGCGCCGCACAAACAAGGCGCCGAACGAGGCATGGTCCAGGGCAATGATCTGATCCCGGTTGACAAAGGTGCGCAGCACCATGTCGATGGCCTGCCCGGACCCGTTGGTAATGATGATCTGGTCGCGATCGACTTCAAGTCCCTCGAAGACCCGCAGCTTTTCGCGAACAACATCCACCAGTTCCAGGCTGCCCTTACGTCGGCCGTACAAGAGGGCGGGATAGTTCTCGGGAAGGGCGTTGCGGGCGGCCTCCACCATCTGCTTGAGTGGCAGGGCCTCGTTGGCGGGCTGGCCGACCAGCAGATCCGCAACGATGTCGTCGGGCGCGCCGGAGGCGGAAACCATCGTGCCCGGGGCGGCGCGTTGGCGAGCCTCGTCGCTCAGGCAGCACTCAAAGTCAAAGTTCTTAGCCACGGCGCCATCGGACTGCGAGGGTCGGCTAATAGATGCCGCCCCCCTCCATGTAATCTTCCTCGGGTTTGGTGGCTACCGGAATGGGCCGGTTCTCACACACGATGGCTTCGGTCGTCAGCGTCATGATGCCTACGCTCACGGCGGCTCGGATGGCCGCAATTTCGATCGCGGCCGGATCGATGATGCCCCGCTCATAGAGGTCCGTGTAGTCGCCCACGACGGCGTCCCAACCGTGCCAGTCGGGCAGCTTGCGCACGCGATTGACTGTGACGGAAGGATTGACGCCCGAGTTGCGGGCGATGCGCCGCATCGGTGCCTCCAAGGCGTCAACCAGGATCCGTGCGCCGACCGCCGCATCTCCGGTGAGTTCGTCGGCGACGTCCTGTGCCGCTGTCTGCGCGCGAAGCAGCGATGTGCCGCCGCCAGGGACAATGCCTTCGCGCAGGGCCACTTTGACGGCCCCGACGGCATCGTCGGCCTTATCCTTCAGATGGTTGATTTCCTGCTCGGTGACGCCGCCGACCGCCACGATGCCCACGGCCCCGCCGAGGCGGGCAATGCGGCGCTCGAGTTTCTTGACGAAGTTCGGGTTGGCCTCTTCCTCCAGCTGCGCGCGCAACTGGTTTTGGCGATCCTGGATGTCGGCCTCGTGGCCGGCGCCTTCCAGGACGACGGTGGCTTCGCGGTTCGCGACGACACGCTTACAGAAGCCCAGCCACTCCAGCGGGACATCCTGCCAGCGGATACCGAGGCTCTCCGAAACCACGGTGGCGCCGGTGAGTACGGCCATGTCTTCCAAGAGCTCGCGCATCTCGTCGCCAAAGGAGGGCGACTGGATGGCCACCACGTTCAGGTTGCCGCGGAGCTTGTTCTGGAGCACAAACGTCAGGGCGTCGTGCCTGAGAATATTGGATACCAGGAGCAGGTTGCGGTTATCGCTGGACGCGACCTTATCGAGAATGCTGGTGAGCTGATCGGCGGTTACAAGGTCCTGGTCGGTAAGCAGGACCCTGGCATTCTCCAGCGAGCCCTGCATCTTGTGGGTATCGGTGACGAAGTAGGGTGAAATCCAGCCCTTGTCGATCTGCATGCCCTCGACGTAGCGCGGTTCGAGGCGTTTGCCCCAGCGGTGGTAGTCGACGGTGACGAGGCCGTCGCGACCGACTCGGCTCATGATTTCGCCGACGATTCGGCCGAGTTCGATGTCGTCGCCCGAGATCGTGGCGACATGGCGAATCTCTTCGGCGCTTTCCACGGGCCGGGCCAGGTCGCGCAGGTGCTCAATGGCTGCTGCCTGGGCCCGCCATAGACCCTCGCGCAGAAGCATGGCGTTCGCGCCCGCGGCGATGTTGTAGAGGCCCCGGTGCACGATGGCCTGAGCCAGAACGGTGGCGGTGGTTGTCCCGTCCTCCGTCATGTCGTTGGTCTTGGAAGCTGCTTCCTTCATGATCTGGATGCCCAGATCGAGAAGCACGTTGTTCACCCGCTCAATCTCGTTGGCGACGGTGACGCCGTCATTCGTGATCTGCGGGGGGCGTAGCGTTCGCGCAAATGCCACGTTCCGGCCACGAGGCCCGAGCGTGGACCCTACGGTGTTGGCAACGATATCGATGCCGGCACGCAGCGTCTCGCGGGCCTCGTGACCGAAGCGAACTTCCTTCTTCTCGGGCGGGGGAAGCTTGTCCCCAATCGTGCCCGGAATATTGGGCAAGGCGGCTCGCTAGCTGATGATGGCGAGGACGTCGCGCTCGCTGACGATCAGGTAGTCCTCATCGTCCAGGCGCAACTCGGTTCCCGCGTACTTGGCGTAGAGAACCTTGTCGCCTTCCTTGATTTCGAGCGGGATCGTCGCGCCCTCGTCGTTCACACGACCGGACCCAACAGCCAGCACGGTGCCTTCCTGCGGCTTTTCCTTGGCCGTGTCGGGCAACACCAGTCCGCTGGCGGTGGTGGTTTCTCGGTCTTCAGGCTGAATCAGCACGCGGTCGCCCAGCGGCTTGACCTTGGTCGCAACCGTGGCCATGCAATCTCCTCCGTGGCAGTCCGACGCCAGATTGAACGTCTGCGTCAAGGATAGGTGGTAGCTGCCGAGTCGTCAGGGGCAGCAGCAAAACATGATAGCCGATACCATCGCCAGCGCCGTATGGGACGCTGACGTTCGGCCAGCCGATGGTACCCTACCGCCACTCCCGCCGCACTGGGTTCGCTTAGGATGCGGCCGACTCACGTGTCACCCGCACCCGGGGAGTTGGTGTGACCGCTACTCATGAGGCCGCAGCCGCTTCGAGACCGTTTGACTTATTGATCCGCGGTGGAACCGTCATTGATCCTGAGGCGGGATCTTCCGCCAGGGCCGACGTTGGGGTGACGGGCGGCCGCATCGCGGCCGTCGGCCTGGACTTGCACAGGGACGCCGACGAGATTGTGGACGCTCGCGGCGCCTATGTCGTCCCCGGCCTCGTCGACTTTCACGTGCACGTGTACTGGGGCGCCACGATCTGGGGCCTTGAGGCCGACAAGATTGGCGCAGCCGGTGGGACGACCTCGTTCCTCGACACAGGAAGCGCCGGGGCCATCACGCTGGCGGGGATGCGCCGCTATGTGATCGAACCGGCCCGCACTCGCATTCGAGCGCTCGTGCACATTTGCACGGCCGGACTGATCACGACCCTCGGCGAGTTGCGCGACCCGCGTTACCTGGACATCGCGGGGACCGTACGCGCAATCGATGAGAATCGAGACATCGCGCCTGGGGTGAAGATTCGGTACTCGGAGAACATCGTTGGCGAAGGCGCCCAGGCCAAGGCCGCGCTTGACGCCGCGGTGGAAGCCGCGAGACTGGCGGGAGTCTGGCTGATGGTCCATATCGGCTACACCCCGGAAGCGATTCCCGATGTGCTTGACCGGCTACGGCCAGGCGACGTCGTCACGCACAGCTACACGCCGTTGGCAGGTGGGCTGGTGGACATGGGCGCTCGGCAGATGCTGCCAGCGGTTCGCGCGGCGCGGGACCAGGGCATCGAGTTTGACATCGGGCATGGCAAGAGCAGCTTCGGCTGGCACACGGCCCGGGTCGCGCTGGACGCGGGCTTTCCGCCGGATTACATCAGTTCAGACCTGCACCGCGGTTGCGTGCACGGCCCGGCATTCAGCCTGCCCAACGTGATGACCAAGTTCTGGCTGCTGGGGATGCCTCTGGAGGACATCGTGGCGCGCTGCACGATTGCGCCAGCCAGAAAACTGGGCCTTGCCGCCGGCACGCTGCGCGTGGGCGATGAGGCCGACATCGCGGTGCTGGCGGTTGACGAGGGTCCGACCACCCTGGTGGATTGCACAGGCGAGGAGCGAACCTGGGACCGCGAGTTGCGGGCCTCGCACACATTCCGCGCGGGGGTGCGGCTGGACCCCGAGATCCTCGGGCGCTCTGAAAAACTGCCGGTCGAGCTGTCGTCGCAGCCAATGACCCGCGACTCAGACGCTTAGAACTAGTCCTCCAGGTACCGCACCAGCGCCGTAAAGGCGCGGGCCAACTCCAGCCCCTCTTCTTTCTCCATGTGCATAACCAAGCCGCGCTCGAAGAGTTCCAGCGTGATCGTGCCGTGGGTCGTCTCTTCGGAAATGGCCACGGCGTTGCTCAGGTAGACCTCCTGAAACACGGGCTCGTGCCGGTGGTCGCCGTTCGGTGACGCGCTCTCCACGTAATCGCCCCTTCCGCCGCGGCCGTCGCGCCGTAATCGAGAGTCTACTGAGGTTGTCGATACTGCGTCTGCCTGTGGGCACAATGAGAGTGCCGTCACGCGCTCGGCACTGGTCAGTCGAGGGTCAGGCCGCGATGTAGGGAATCGTAAAGGGCCCGCGCGGCAGCACGCAGGCGCGGCCCGCGGCGCCAACCAGCTCTCGCGTTCGCTGCGCGACGTCACGGCAAGGAAGACAGTGCGCGGCACGGACCTCGTCGTCGGTTAGCCCGTCGGCGCGCAAATGCACGGTGGCGGTGTCAAGAACCCGCCCGAAGATCTGGTTCTGCCACTGGTCGCCTCTCACGCGCGGAGCGTCCTGGATGGCCTTGACCATTGAGCCTGGTGTCTCGTGTTCGCGGAGGATGTGAACGAAGTCGCCGTGTCCAGAGCCTTCGCGGCACTCGGCGGCCATGACGATGTGTCCGCCGGAACGAACGATCTGCGCCGCGGCATCCATGCCCTTCACGGCCTGGTAGAGGTTGAGGTCCAGCGGGTGGCCGCCGTTGGTGGTGACAACGACGTCGTAAGCCTCATCGACCGGCTGCATCGCCGCCTGAAGCGCCACCTGGCATCCGGCGTCATGAGCCGCCTCCAAGTTGCCGGCAAAGATGCCGGTGATCGCGCCGTCGCCCGCGATCGTGACGTTGAGACTGAACTCGCATCCCGCCAGGCGTGCCGCTTCTCGCTGCTCGCGGTGGATCGGATTGCCCGCCAGCGTGCCCCAGCGAGCGTTGGAGTGACCGATCATGTCGGCATCGTGGTTACGCAAGATGCTCGCTTCGCCCGCGACACCGGGCAGGATGAGCTTGGCCCCACCGCTGAAACCGGCAAAAAAGTGCGGTTCGATGAGTCCGAGGGTGATACGAACGTCGGCGTCGAGGTAACGGCGGTTGATTAGCACGGGACGCCCCGACGAGGTCCGGCCTATTTCCCGCAAGCGTGACGCGTCGTGAGCGTCGTGATTGGAGATCCGCAGGTGACGGCGCAAGTCAGGGCCGAGCATGCGGTCGAGTTCGTCGTCTCGGGTGGGTCGATGCAGGCCAGTCGCCACCAGCACGTGCATGCGACTGGCCGCGTTGGCGCCCAACTCGCCCAGTAGCGCTTCCAGCATCAGCCGGTTCGGCGCCGGCCGGGTGCTGTCGCTGATCACGACGACAATGGAACTGTCCGGCGGAACCAGATCGGCCAGCGGCGGGCTGGCGATCGGGCAGCGGAGCGCCTGGCGCAGCTCCTGATCCGGATTGGCGACGCGAGGCGGGTCGCGCGGTTCAATGACATCGGCGTCCACGTCAAGGTCAATAGGCAAAACGCCGTCGCCGTAGGCCAGATCTACGCGCATACCGGGGGGCTCGAAAATTGCGTCTGAGTCTAGACGAGAATCCGCGTTTTGACCGGCTTTCGTGTTAACATAACGGTCCCCATCCGCACGGTGTGCGCGGCGGGAGGTGGCCAAATCCAAGCAAACGCCGCCCGTCGCCAGGGAGTACGACGTCGAAATGCTTGTTACTCGGCCGTGGCGATGATGCGCGCCACCGTGGACGATTTCGTCCAGCATCTGCAGACCGAGCGCGGCCTGTCCAAGAATACGCTGGCGGCATACCGGAGCGACCTACGGCAGTTTGAGGCGTTTGCGCGACAGGCCGGCCATAGCGGCTGGAATGTTCCGCCGCAGGTCGTTCGTTCGTTTATGACCGACCTCATTCAGCGCGAGTACCGGCAGACGTCGCGTGCGCGCAAGCTGGCGGCAGTAAAGGCGCTGTATCGCTATCTGCTCGCTTCGGATGTTGTGGCCACCGACCCAACGGCCGGAATGGACGGCGCCCGCGTGACAAGGCGTCGCCCCCGAATCATCACCACCGCTGAAGTCGAGCGCCTGCTGGAACAGGCGGCCGACGCCTCCACGCCCGAGCGAATGCGCGACCGCGCGATGCTGGAAGCCTTGTACGCCACCGGGATGCGCGTGTCCGAACTTGTGGGGCTGGACGTGGAAGACGTGGACTGCTGGGAACGGGCGATCGTGTTGGGGCGGGATAGCGCCAGCGCCCGCACCGTGCCCCTGACCGAGCGGTCGGCCGAGGCGCTGCTGGCCTACCTGACTAACGGTCGTGAGAAGCTCCTTCGTCGTGTCGACGAGCCGGCGGTGTTTCTGAATCACCGCGGCAGCCGGCTGACCCGTCAGGGCTTTTGGCTGATCGTCAAGGCCTACGCCCAGCGCTCGAACATCGAGACGCCAATCACCCCGCACACCTTGCGGCACTCCTTCGCTGCCCATCGTCTGCAGGGGGACAGCAGCGTGCGCGAGGTGCAAAAGCTGCTGGGCCACGCCAGCCCGGCGACCACGCAGGTCTACGCTGAACTGGCGCGGGAGAATCGGTCGCAGTCGCCAGGCGGAACGGGAGCCGGGCGCCCGGCGTGACAGAAGCCGCTCGTGGCGCCGAGGTTCTGCGGGCGGCCGGCGGCGCCGCCTCGCCGCAATGGGCGGTTGTATGTGGAAGTGGGCTTTCGGGGCTTGTGGAGGCCTTTGACCTGCGCCTGTCGATGGACTACGCCAACGTACCGGGATTCCCGATCGCCACGACCGTCGGACACCCAGGCCACCTGCACCTTGCGGCAGCACATGGTGTGCCGGTGTGGGTCTGCCAGGGGCGTCCGCACTTCTACGAGCACGGCGACATGCCGACGATAGCCACATTCGTTCGTGTGCTGCTGGCCGCGGGCGTCACCCGCCTGCTGCTAACGAACGCAGCGGGAGCGCTTAATCCGGCTTATCGGACCGGTGACGTGATGGTGTTAACCGACCACTTGTTCCTGCCCGGTCTGGCGGGACACCACCCGCTGGTGGGGCCAAACGATCCGTGCGGCGAGCGTTTTCCGGCGATGGCTGACGCATACGACGCCACGCTGCGAGCTGTGTTGTCGGAGGAGTTGACTCGGGCCGGCCTCACGGTTCGCGAGGGTGTCTATGCCATGGTCGCCGGGCCGTCGTATGAGACATCGGCGGAGACGGATTTGCTGCGTCAACTTGGGGCGGATGCGGTCGGAATGTCCACGGCGCCTGAGGTCGTGGTCGCGCGCCACGCGGGAGCCACGATCGGGGCGGTGGCCACGATCACCAACGTGGCCGGAGTTGGGAAGTCGGGTGACGAGGGACATTCGACGGTTGTTGACATGGCGTCGACGGCAGCGCCGTTCGTTGGCGCGGCCCTGGCAACGGTTATTCGGCAGTTGGACGCGGGTTAGGTGGCGCGCAGACGCAGCAAGTGGCGGAGGAAACGGAGGCCTTCCAGAGTGGACGCCTTGCTGATGGCTCGCGTACGGCGGTCAAACGTATAGGGCACGTCCACCACGCGGTGGGCTTGGCTGCGGACGAGGATTTCGAGAAGGATTTTGAAGCCGACCGGCTGCAGGGTCGCGCCGGCAAGAATGCTGCGGCGAAACGCGAAGAAGCCGCTGAGGGGGTCGGTGGTTCGTCGCGCAACCGGCAGCATGATGCGAGCCACGCGGGATGATTCCCGGCTCACAAGCCGCCGCCAGAGTCCGCCGAGACCGAGTTCGCGTCCACCATGCACGTAACGGCTGGCGACGACAATGTCGGCGCCGGCCTCTAGGGCGGCGATGAGGTCTGGCACAACGTTGGGCGGATGTTGCAGGTCGCCGTCCATCACAACGACGATCTCCTCAGTCACATCGCTGAGGGACTCGACGACTGCGCACGCCAAGCCTCGCCGACTTGAACTGTGGTTGAGGCTCACGTTCGAATTTTCGCGGACCAAGTCCCGGATCTCATGGGTTGTGCCGTCGGTGCTGTCGTCGGCAAACACGATGCGAAACGGCGCGCCGGCAAGCGCGACGGTCACCTGCTCCACCAACGGGCCAGGGTTTCCGCGCTCGTTGAAGGTCGGCACAATCACGGCAACCGTGGGCGCGTTGTCAGGTGGCATGCAATCGGTGCGGAAGTCCGCAGCGGGCGGACGCGGGCGAGCCTAGCATCGTCGTTGACAGAGCACGGACCGACCGTAGACTGAAACTGCGACCCACGTTGCGGCTGATCGTATCCCCACACACGCCGTAGTCATGGCCGGTGGCGAGGGCTCCCGGCTACGACCGCTGACCATTGAGCGCCCTAAACCAATGGCGATGCTGGGCGACGCGCCGGTCATGGAACACATCCTTCGGCTGCTGCGCGCGCACGGCTTCACCGACGTGATCGTGACGTTGCACTACCTCGGCTCCACGATCGAGAACTACTTCCAGTCAGGCGAGGACTTCGGTCTACGGATCGCCTACACGTACGAGAACGAGCCGCTGGGCACCGCGGGCAGCGTGGCGCTGGCCCGAGACCAGTTGACCGAGCCCTTTCTCGTGATTTCGGGTGATGCGCTCACGGACGTTGACTTGACGGCGCTGGCAACGGCGCACGAGTCCGGCGATTCCCAGGCCACATTGCTGCTGGCTCGAGTTCCCAATCCGTTGGAATACGGCGTGGTGGTGACGGAAGACGACGGGCGAATTGTGCGGTTTCAGGAGAAACCGTCCTGGGGCGAAGTGCTGAGCGACGCCGCCAACACCGGGATCTACATGCTTGATCCGTCGGTATTCGACCTGATTCCGCTAGGTCACGAAGTCGACTTTTCGATGGATGTATTCCCCGCCATGCTGGCCGGCGGGCGCCCGCTCTACGGGCATATTGCCGACGGCTACTGGACTGACATCGGCACGCTCGACGCCTACCGGGCGGCGAATGCTGATCTGGTGTCAGGTCGGGTGCGCACGTACGGCGGCCCCTCCTATCGATCGGATACGCCGGCAGTGGATCCGACGGCTCGCGTTGATCCCACCGCGCAACTGCGGGGTCCGGTCTTCATAGGGCGTGGGAGCGAAGTTCACGCCCACGCGGTTATTCGCGGTCCCGCGGTGATCGGGGACAACACGCTGATTGCCGAACGGGCCGAGATTAGCGAGGCCGTGATCAGCGGCAATGTAGTCGTCGGCGTGGGCGCGAACCTGGAGCAGTGCATCGTGGCCCGGCACGCCAACCTGGGACGCGGCGTGACGATTCGCGAAGACGTGGTGATCGGCGACCGCAGCACGCTGGCCGACGGGTCGTCCGTCCGACCGGGCGTGCGCATCTGGCCGCGCAAGTTCGTGGACGAAGGCGTGGTTGTGGACCGAAGCCTGATCCACGCGCCGCAGGCTCGGCGGACGATCTTTACGCACGGCGGCGTGGCCGGGCTGGCGAATTTCGAACTCACGCCCGAGTTCGCGGCGCGGTTGGGCGCTGCCTGGGGCAGCACGCTGCCGGTCGGAGCATCGGTGGTGGCGAACCGAGACCAGACACGGCCTGCCCGCATGGTGAAGCGCGCGCTGATGGCGGGCTTGGCCTCGGTAGGCGTTCGCGTGATTGATATCGGCGCCACGCCGTTTCCGGTTGGTCGATTTTCGTGCACAAGGTTTGGGGCTGAGGGCACGACCCATGTGCGCACGTCGCCGTACGACGCGGCGGCCGTGGACGTGCGCTTGACGAACCCGCGCGGCGTGGACATTCGGCCCACCGAGCAGCGCAAGATCGAAGCCACGTTCATGCGGGAGGACTTCCGGCGCGTCGGCTCGGAGTCGATTGCGGAGATTACCGTGGCGGCCGCCGTGGAGGCGTATCAGGAAGCGTTGCTGCGTGTCGTGGCCAACTCCGAGGTGACGCACCGACACGTCGGCGTGGTGGTGGACTACAGCGACGGAACCTGCGGCGAGACGCTGCTCAGCGTCTTGACTCGCCTGGGCGTGCGCGACACTGCCGTGGACGCCTCGCCTGTTGACGTGGGGTCCGGCGGAATGGCAATTGCGGAGCGCCTGGCCCGGCTGGGGCGGATCGTTACGGCGGTGGGCGCGACGTTCGGCGCGGTCGTCGGTCCAGACGGCAACCGCATCTGGCTGGTGGACGAGCAGGGAGCGCCGATTGACAGCCTGACCGTTATCGCGCTGGTCCTGGACGGGCTGAGGGCGCGAGGAATCTCGGGTCCGCTGGCCGTGCCGTTCACGGTGCCGAATAGCCTCACGTCCTATGCCGGCGAGTTGGGATTCACGCCCATCCGCACGCAGGCCAACGTCGCTAACATGATGCAGGTGAGTGACGCCCAGCGGGCGGTCGTGGCCGCGAACGGCCGAAATGCGCTGTCCTTTCCGGACCTGCATCCAGGACCCGACGCCATGGCAACCCTGGTGCATTTGATCAGCGCGCAGGCGTTGAGCGACTTGTCGGTATCGGCACGGGTGAGTTCGCTACCGGCGTTCACGCTGGCGCACCGGGAAGTGGCGGTAGCCTGGGAGCGGCGGGCGCAGTTAATGCGCGTGCTGAATTCCCACCCCGATCGCAGCGACGAGGGTGATATCGACGGGGTCGTCTTCGGCGAAGGCTATGAGCGGGCGGTGGTCGTTCCCGATGATGACCGGCCGATGTTCCGCGTAATGGCGGAGGGCGAGGGCTCGGTGGCGGCGGCGTCGCTGGCCGACGAGATTGAACACCTAGTATCCAGCGCCGCCCAGTGAGTACCCGCTCGGGCGCGCCGGCCCGGGTCACCGCGGTTGATATCCGTCGTGAAGGCGACGCTGCGCTCGGTATTGACTGGGCCGACGGATCGGCTTCCGTGATTCCGCTGCGGAAGATCCGTCTGGCCTGCGGCTGCGCGGTCTGCCGCGACGAACTGACCGGCGCCCTCCTGCTGGACCCCGAAGCGATTCCGCCCGACATCCGCGCCTATCGAATCGCGCCGGTGGGGAACTACGCGCTCACGTTCGACTGGAGCGATAGCCACAGCACCGGCATTTTCCCGTGGGAGATGCTGCGCGCGCTGGCCGACCGGAGCGGGTCCGAGAGCCGGTAGGCGCGCGTCAGCTGGAGATCTTCTCGACGGTGCGTTCGTAGCGGCGCTGCATTTCGGGTCCACGCCAGATCATGAACTCCTCAGCGACGGCGCGGGCGTTGACTTCCGACGGCGGCAACGGGATTTCGATGGTGGCTATGGATATGCGGTCGGTTCCCCAGACGTAGGCGGCAACTTCGCCCTTGCTGACGATCAGATTCACTCCCACATTGGCTTCGACCACGGGCACGCCGTTTTCACGCGCCCTCGCGATCACGTTCAGGTTCTGCTCGCGGCTGCGCGAGCCAAAGGAAGGGATCAGTAAGGCTTGGGCGCCGTCCATGACTTGGGCGCGGGCAATCAGCGGGTTCCAGCGGTCGTTGCAGATCATGGTGCCGACGCGGCCAACGGGGGTGTCGATGGCGCGAAGGCTGTGGCCGAGACGGTTGAAATCCCAGTCGTCGCACGCGCCCTCGGCAAGCTGCGTCTTGTAGTAGGTTCCGCAGTGTTCGCCATCGGGTCCCAGGATGATGGCGGCGTTGTAGACGCCGTCGTCGCGCCGTTCGGCGTAGCCGAAGCAGAGCACGATGCTTAGTTCGCGCGCCAGGTCGCTGAAGCGCTGGATGTATGGACCGTCCGGCGGCTCGGCGATCTCCCACATGTCAGCACGGAGATCCGGGTCCTCAATGACCTCCATGACTACGTAGCCCTCCAAAAATCCTTCGGGAGCTACGACCAGTTCCGCGCCCTGGGCCGCGGCCTGGCGAACGAAATCCTCCAGCTTGTCGGCGTTGGCGGGCTTGTCCCACTTCTTTGGCTTGATGGACAGAGCGGCCGCGCGGACTGATCGATACATTGCGCCGATCCCTTCGACCAAGAGTTATCCAGGCCCTATACGGTGACGCTGACGACTCGAAGCGGGCTTGTCAAACGTTCGCGGTTCGCAGCGAGGTAAGCGAGCGAGCGCGCCAGGTTTCGCTCAGACGTCAGGGCGGTCGCGTGGTCCGAGCCAAACGTTCTCCGGGACGCCTGCCTCGTGGTTGAGGGCGCGCGCGAGCTCAAAGAGCACGTCGCTCAGACGGTTCAGGAAGACTGGGACCTCCGGGCTGACGAGTGCTTCCGAAGCGAGACGAAAGACTTCGCGTTCGGCGCGGCGGCAGACAGTTCGGGCCAGGTTGACACCGGCCGCGGCGGGCGTGCCGCCGGGCAGGATGAAGTGCTGGAGCGGAGGTAGGTCCGCGCGGTAGCCGTCCAGCCACGTGTCGAGCGCGGCTACATCCGCCGCCGTGATGCGGTCGCCACGGGCGCGTCCGCCCGGATTGGCCAAGTCGGAGCCCAGGGTAAAGAGGCGAGTCTGCATCCAAGCCAGGCGATCGAGGTGATCGCCAGCCGGGCAGGAACTCATGGCGACGCCAATGGCGGAGTTGAGCTCGTCTACGGCGCCCAGAGCGGCGACGCGGGCGTCCGTCTTCGATACGCGCGCGCCGTCGAAGAGGCTGGTCTGGCCCTGGTCGCCGTGGTGCTTACGGGTCAATGGCGGCCCAGGACAGGCTTCCGTGGCGAATGTTTCACGTGAAACATTGCAGCGATCTCAGGCGGGCCCGGCGCGGACGGGGAGAAACACGCGGGCAATTGAATCACCGCCGATGTCATTCCAGCCGGAACTCGGTTGGGCCAATCGACGCGCCAGCGGCGAGTCGGTCTGGATGACCACGGCGTCAGGGTCAATGTCCATGAGTTTCTGGCGCCAGCCCGACCCGAGACCAATGACGGTGAGGTAGTCGCTAAGCGTATGGGGCACGAAGAGGTCGAAGCGGCCGTCGATGAACACAAGCGCATCCAGCCAGAGGGCCCAGGTGAGGAACGCGCCCCAATGGTAGGTGGCGAAGATTCGCGTCGCTCCGGTATCGGCGACGAGGTCGCGGGCGACAGCCGGCATAGGCACGACGGTGGGTCCATCGAGTGTGCGCGGGCTGATAGCGACGGCGACGCCGATAGCCGAGGCCACGACCAGCGCCCCGGTGACACGCACCGCCCAGGCTGGAGGATGCAGGCGGGGCGCGCCGGTAAAGGCCAGTGGGCCAGTCAGCAGCAACGGCGCCAGGACCGCGGCGAAGGGCATGACTTTGCGTGTGCTGTAGCCAGCGGCCACCACGACGACCAGCACCAGGACATCGATTGGGGCGACACGACCGCGTCGCAGGACGAGCAGCAGGCCGGTGAGAACCAGAAAGGCCGCGAAGAACCACCAGGTGTCGTTGAAGGCCTCGGGCGGCCGCCAGTCGCTGTTGAAACGACGAAACTCGCCGCCCCATTGAAAGAATGGCTGGGCCAGCAGGCGGGGTCCAGACGGGTTAATGGCCGGGGCGACGACCGACAAGGCCGTGACGGCGGCGAAGGGGCCAACGCGTGTGCAAGGGCACGGACCAATGAAGGGCAGCCGTGACCGTGCCCAGAGAGCTTCAAAGAGGAGGGCGCCGAGCAGGGCGAAGCCGATGGGGAACGACGCGTGGACATTGCCCCAGATAACGAACACGAGCGGCAGCAGCCACATCCAACGCGAGCCGGTACGCCGGTGATGCAACGCCAGGGCGGCGGCCAGGGCGGCGGCCAGTAGTCCGAACGCCAGCGGACGGATACCTGCAAATGGAAATAGCGGCAGGGATGCCGCAGCCAGACCCGCGGTTCGCATCCACGGGCCGACGCCGTGGGCGGCGAGTGTGCGTTCGAGCAGACCCCAGATGAGGGCGTACACGGCGGCAATGCCCAGGACTGCGACTAGAACGTCGCCTCGGTCGATCAGTTGAAAAATGATCAGGGCGGGAAGCCACTCGTGGACTGTCCAAACCGCATCCCCGGCGCTAAAGGTGAATGGGTCGGGATAGGGGAGTTCGCCCCGGCTGGCGATGAAGCGACCGTTGCTGAGGTGTACCCAGAGGTCGGCATCCAGTGGCTGGGCGGCGGCCAGCGCGGCAATGGCCAAAATCGCGGCGACGGGGGCCGTGGTCATGCGTCGACCGACGTTGGCGGACGGCTGCTCGGCGGCCTGAGACAGCGCAGGCACGGCCCGTGACTCCTAGCGCGTCGTCGGCAGATGTCGCCGCAAGAAATCCGTGCTGTTGCGGACCACGGTCTGAGCACTGGCGTTTAGCAAATGCCCCACACCGGGGTAGAGGTAGAGGTTACTTGCCACGCCGGCCTCCTCCAGAGCCAGCCGGAGCTTTGATGCCCAGGCCGGGTTGACCGCGAGATCGTCCGCGCCCTGGTGAACTTCCACAGGTCCGGTGAGTCGCTCAAGGTAGTTGCCCGCGGATAGGGCCGCGCGCAGCTGGTTGCTTGAGCGGGACGTTGGAACGCGGTAGTAGTCGGAGATATCGTCGATCCAGACGCTGAGTGGCGCCCACAGGGCTATGGGCCCAATCCAGGGGTCCACGACGCCGGCGCGAATCGCCAGTTCGCCGCCGAGGCTATGCCCCCAGATGCCAATGAGGCCGCGCTGGGCTTCGGGAAACTCTCGCGCCGCCGCCGCCAGGTTCAAGACGTCAATCGCGAATTCGAGCCTGGCGCCGATGTTGAGCCGCATGTCGTCTTGCGAGCCGCCGAGTCCTCGATAGTCGGTGGCGAGCGTCACAACGCCGCGTCGGGACAGGGCGTCGGCCATTACCCGCGTGCCGACACCCGTTGCGTACTGACTTGGCAGCACGTATCCGTGATTCAGCAGCGCGACCGGAAACGGCCCCGGGCCGGTTGGGATTGTGGCCATTCCCGTGATGTGAAGGCCATCGGAGTCATAACTCATCAGGTATGACGTGTAGTCGTCGTGGCGCGCCGCCATCTTGTGCAGTCGAATCTCAGAGGGCGGATACCGGCGCGCCCGCAGCGCGGGAATGGAGAGGGGCGAACCGCCGGGACTGCGCGCATCGGGCTGTCCGACAAGGTTCCAGATGTCACAGCCGCTGACGGCCAGCGCGCTTGTGCCGGCCGCAATCAGACCGAGCAGACGGCGACGGTCAAGGCCCGGTTGAGCGGTTGCCGTGGGGCCGGCCGGCGGGATAGGCGCTTGCTTCTGCATAGATGGGCATTCCTCGGGCGCGTACGGCGGCGGCGACGGCTTCCGGCGGGTTACCGGCTGATAGACGCCATGCCGTCCGCGACGCGTTCGACAAGCCGGGAGTCGACGGCACGCGCCGCAGCGTGCAGAGCGTTCTCAACCGCGACGGCATTGGAACGCCCGTGTCCAATGATGACAACACCGTTTACACCGAGCAGCGGTGTGCCGCCATATTGAGCGTAGTCGGTGCGGCGCCGTACGGCGCGGAAGGCCGGATACATGAACGCCACGCCGGGCAAGGTATAGGGATGGCGGCGGACGGCGGCACGCAATTCGCCGACCGCAAACTCAGCCGTGGCTTCGAAGGCCTTCAGCACGAGGTTGCCCGTGAAGCCGTCGCAGACCGCGACATCGACGCTGCTATGGAACAGCCCGCCCGGCTCGACGTTTCCAACGAAGTTGAGCGTCGACTCGGCCAAAAGCTCGGCAGCCGCCAGCGTGAGCGGACTGCCCTTGGTCGCCTCTTCGCCGATGCTGAGAACGCCGGTGCGGGGCTTCGGATTGCCTATGAGCTGCCGTGAGTAGACGGCCCCCATCAGGCCGAAGTCGCGCAAATGCTCGGGGCGGGCCTCGGCATTGGCTCCGACGTCTATCAGCAGCGTTGGGGCTTCCCGGCTGGGTATGAGGACTGCGAGGCCGGGTCGGTCCACGCCCCGTGCGCGCCCGACCAGAAGGACGCCGGCCGCCATAGTCGCGCCGGTGTTGCCCATGGATACAAGCGCCTGAGCCTCACCCGCGCTCACAAGTTCGGCGCAGCGGCGGATCGAGGCGTCGGGTGTCGAACGCACAGCTTGGACGGGGTGTTCGCCCATACCGATGGTTGAAGGCCCGGATTCCAGTCGCCAGGCCGACGGATTCTCGCCGCCGTTCGAGAGCAGGCCGCGCATGACCTCGACATCGCCGACCAGAATGGCGCGTTGGCCGGTTGACCTGGCCCAACTGATGGCCCCCTCAATCGTGGCCTCGGGCGCGCGGTCACCGCCCATAACGTCCAGCGCGATGGCCGGTCCCTCGGCAGCGGCCGTCATGCGTGGATCGTCAGACGTCCAGGTTGCGGACCGTGCGAGCGCGGTTGATGATGAAGCGGCGGCGCTCGGCCACGTCGGTGCCCATCAGCCGTGAGAACACCTGGTCGACGTGCGCGTCACCGTTGCCATTCATTCCGACCTGCAGCAGATGCCGGTCCTCCGGGTTCATGGTGGTCTCCCAGAGCTGTTCCGCATTCATTTCGCCGAGGCCCTTGTAACGCTGCACGCTAACCCTGCCTGAAATCTGGCGAAGCAACCGGTCGCGCTCATCCTCGCTGTAGGCGTAGTCGGCCCGCCGGGAGTTACCGACGCGGAAGAGTGGCGGCTGGGCAATGTAGAGATTGCCATTCTCGATCAGGGGCTTCATTTCCCGGTAGAAGAAAGTCAGCAGCAGGGTGCGGATGTGGGAACCGTCGACGTCTGCGTCGGTCATGATGACCACGCGTCCGTAGCGGATCTTGGTGACGTCGAACTCAAGGCCGACGCCGCCGCCCACCGCCGTGATGATGTTGCGGATCGACTCATTGGAGAGCACCTTGTCGACGCGCGCCTTCTCGACGTTCAGGATCTTGCCGCGGATCGGCAGGATGGCCTGGAAGCGCCGGTCGCGGCCCTGCTTGGCGTTGCCGCCGGCGGAGTCGCCTTCGACGATGAAGAGTTCGCAGCGGTCGGGGTTACGCTCCTGGCAGTCGGCCAACTTGCCCGGCAGGGCAAAGCCGTCCAGCGCGCCTTTGCGGACCACGAGGTCTCGGGCCTTCTGGGCGGCGACGCGAGCACGGGCCGCGAGCTTGGTCTTCTCGACGATCTTGCGGGCCTCGCTGGGGTGCTCGTGAAGGTAGGTGCCGAGCTGGTCGTTGACGACGGACTGGACGTGCCCGGCGACTTCGCTGTTGCCGAGGCGAGCCTTGGTCTGTCCCTCGAACTGCGGCTCCGGAATCATCACGCTTACGATCGCGGTGAGCCCTTCGCGAACGTCGTCGCCCGTGAGGTTTGGATCACTGTCCTTGAGTTGACTGCTCTTGCGGGCGTAGTCGTTGAGTGACCGGGTAAGCGCGGCCCGAAAGCCGGTGAGGTGGGTCCCGCCGTCGATATTGCGGATGGTGTTGGCAAAGGTGTGAATCTGTTCCGACACCGTGTCGCAGTAGGCCAGGGCGACTTCAACCTGGGTGGTCTCCACCTGGCCACGCAGAACGATGGGATCCGGGTGCAGCCGGCCGCGCCGTCGGGTAAGCCGTCGGACGAATGAGGTGACGCCGCCTTCGAAGTAATAGGTGACCTGGCGGCCTGACCGTTCATCCAACAGGCGCATGGTGGTGCCGCCGGCCAGGAACGCCATCTCGCGAATGCGCTGGTCGAGGATGTCGAAGTCGTAGTCGAGGGTCTCGAAGATCTGATCGTCAGCCAGAAACTCGACCTCGGTGCCGTGTGCTTTGGTCCGTTCGCCTTTGACGACATCTCCTGCCGGCACGCCTCTCCCGTATTCCTGGGTCCAGCAGAAGCCGTCGCGACGAACCTTAACGCGCATACGGCTGGAAACGGCGTTGACTACGGACACCCCAACGCCGTGCAGGCCCCCCGAAACCTTGTAGGCGCCGTTATCGAACTTGCCACCGGCGTGCAGGGTGGTCATGACGACCTCGAGCGCGGGGCGCTTGACCTTGGGATGTTCATCGACCGGGATGCCGGAGCCGTCGTCGGTGACGCGGACCAAGCCTTCACGGGTGATGACGACTTCAATCCTGGTTGCGCGCTGGGCCAGCGCTTCGTCGACGCCGTTGTCAATGACCTCGAAGACGAGTTGGTGCAGCCCGCGGGCATCGGTACTGCCGATGTACATCCCTGGCCGGCGGCGAACGGCTTCGAGACCCTCGAGCACCTGGATGTCTTTGGCCGTATACGCCATTCGGCTTAGAGCTCCTTCGCCGACCGACTGGCGGGCTCGTTCACCACGACGATGTGGCTGCATAGCGGCCCGAAGGCTTCAGTGGGACGGGTGTGCCTGATACTCGCAGAACCAGCAGGCCAGTGGGGCCGGCCGATCACTGCGCGAACGTGCGCTGCAGGGCGGCGGTTTCGGATAGGTTCTTTCCGTTGATGCCCGAACCGCCTCCGCTTTCTTGTGTCCGGGATCAGGTGGGCTGTCCGATGGACTTATCGTACCACAGGACGATCGATTTTGGACCGTCGTCTCCCAGCGCAACAGGCCGTGATCTGGCGCTGTCGCGCAATATGAAGCTACAAAACTACTATCCGACTACTCCACAAACTCTCCGTTTTCTTGCAGCAGCGCACCATCGAGGTACAGCGCGCTGTCGGTGCGCAAGTCCTTCACCATGTCCCAGTGAACCGCCGACTGATTCTTACCGCCGGTGAACTCGTAGGCGCGTCCGACGGCCAGGTGCACCGTGCCGCCCATCTTCTCGTCAAACAGGATGTTCTTGGTGTGGCGCTTGATGCCGTCGTTGGTCCCGATGCCGATTTCGCCAAGCCGGCGGGCGCCCGGGTCCGTATCGAGGATGGCGTTGAGAAACTCTTCGCCGCGTTCGGCGGCGGCTTCCACGATCAGGCCGTCCTTGAACGTGAGCGTGATGCCGTCGACCTGGCGACCCTGGTAGATGGCCGGGAACTCGTACCGGATTCGGCCGTTGACGCTGTCTTCGATTGGGGCCGTGAATATCTCGCCGTCGGGCATGTTCTTCTTGCCGTCGGCTGGTTCCCAGATGCGACCGGCGGTCCGAAGGGTCAGGTCCGTATCCGGACCGACGATGCGGACTTCCGAGCCGCTTTCGAGCCGCTGCTTCAGGGAGGCGAGCTTGGCGGTCATCTCGGACCAGTCGATGTTGGTGGCGCCGTACAGGAAATCGGCGTACTCGCTCAGCGACATCTCGGCCTCTTGGGCCAGCGCATTGGTGGGATAGTCGCAGAGAACCCAGCGGACGTTCTCGATGATCTGATCCATCACGGGACGGCGCGCAATCATGGTCTTGGCCAGTCTGGACGGGTCCACGTTGGCCAGGGCGCGGGTGTTCTCGGTGGCGCGGATACGGATGGCGACCTGGATGGAATCGGCCTGGAATTTGGCGATCGGGTCAAGGAACTCGAGCTGCTCATCGCTGGCTTCGGACAGGAACACTTCCTGGGCGTCCTCGAATCCCACGTTGAGCCGCGGGTGCCCGCCGGCCGCCAGCACGCGCCGGTAACAGGCCATCAGGAGCGGTTGGGCATTGGCGGTGCCGTCGATGACGACCAGGTCGCCGGGGCCTACCTCGGTCGAGTGCTGCACTAGGATGTCGGCGAGCGTTTCCACGCGGGGGTCAGTCACGAGTCGGATCCCTCGGCGGTTAAAGACGGAGATGCACCCATCCTCTTACGCCACCCCCGCACCTCTCAACCACATGTCCGCACGACGTCCGGCTGAAGCTCCTCCCGGGCGACGCCCAACAGTCCGGGGTGGGTATGGCTGACCTTCGGCCCTGGGAAGTCCTGGAGTCGCGGACGATTTCCAGCGACCGCTGGCTGACGCACACGCTGGAACACGTGCGCCTGCCGAGCGGCTACGAGATCTCGGAATATCACGTTCTGAACCAGAACGACTTTTGCCTGATGGTGGCGGTGACGGCCAGCGGCGAGGTTCCGCTTGTGCGGCAGTACAAGCACGGCGCGCGCGCCGTGGTGCTGGAGTTTCCCGCCGGGCTGGTTGAAGACGACGAGACGCCGGACGCCGCGGCTTCCCGCGAACTGCTGGAAGAGACCGGCTATGCCGGTCGTATGCACTGCGCGGGGACGCTGCTCACGAGTCCGTCGCGCAATCGCAATCTGGCGCACGTGTTTGTCGTTCTGGACGCCAAGCAGGTCTGTGAGCCCGAGCCCGAGGAAACGGAACAGATCGAGGTCGTCATGACCCCGCTCGCCCGGTTGCCGGAGTTGGTTGCCCGAGGAGCCATCCGCGACCTGGGCTCACTCGCGACATATGCCCGGGCGCGGGCAGCGTTTCCCGATCTTGGCTGGGAGGGTTGAGGCAATCGCGGGCGCAAAGTGCCGCCACTAGGTAGCATGCGGTCCCGAATGCCCGCGTAGCGCGCGACGGATCCCCCAGCCTTCCCATGGTTCGTATACGTCCCGAGATCGACGCGCTGCACGGCTATACGCCGGGCCACCAGCCAAGCGAAGGCGGCTGGATCAAGCTAAACACCAACGAGAGTCCGGCCGTGGCCCCGGGTGTGCTGACGCGGCTGCGCCAGGCCATCACCGACGACGTGCGCCTGTACCCGAATCCAGTGAGCCAGGAACTGCGCGAGCGGCTGGCGGACCGTCACCTGGTGACACCTGAGCACGTATTCGTGGGCAACGGGTCGGACGACGTGCTGAACCTGATCATTCGAGCGGCGTGTGGGCCCGGCGATCGGGTGGTAGCCCCGAATCCCAGCTACTCCCTGTACCCGGTGCTGGCCGAGATCCAGGGCGCGCGGATGGTGCACTGTCCCCTGGGGCCAGGGTTCGAGTTGCCGGTTCGGCAACTGGCGGCCGCGCGCGGAGCTGTGACGTTTGTGGCCAGCCCCAACAATCCGGCCGGCACGCACTACGGAGCCGACGAACTGCGCTGGCTGGCGGAGCGCACGAACCTGCTGGTTATCGACGAGGCGTACGTAGAATTCGCGTCGAGCGACCGGATTGACCTGGCGCGCACGCTGCCAAACGTGTGCGTGACGCGCTCGTTTTCCAAAGCGTTCGGTTTGGCAGGGATCCGCTTGGGTTATGCGGTGAGCGATCCCGAGTTCATTGAGGTCTTGCACCGCGTCAAGGACTCGTACAATGTCAGCCGGCTTGCGCAGGTTGCCGGGGTGGCAGCCTGTGACGAAATCGCGTGGGCGGAGGCGCACTGGGAGGCAACTCGCGTCCGGCGGGACGCATTTGCGGAGGAGCTCCGCGGACGCTTTGATCTCCAGGTCTATCCATCCGAAGCGAATTTTGTGTTCGTTGAGTGCGCGCCCCACGACGCGGGCGTTATTCAACGTGAACTCGCCAACCGTCGAATTCTGGTCCGCCGCTTTGCTGAGGAGCCCCGGCATGCCAACGCGCTGCGCGTCTCGATTGGATCGGACGCCGATATGCGGGCGGTGCTGGAGGCCCTCGGGGAGATCCTGGCGGTTGGGCCGATTCGCGACGAAGAGAGCTAGTTCGATGTCTTGGTCTATCTCGGTCGCTTCACCATGCACTCAGCCATTGCGCCGCATGGTTCGCAGGGAGGTTTCGTAGTTGGAAGGTCTGGTCTGGCTTGTACCCGCGTCGATCATCGTTTCGGTGCTCGTCGTCATCTACCTGGCGCGCGATGTTCTGACACGTCCGGTTGACCGATCGGCGAACCCCGCGGATCTCATTCCGGCCATGCAGGGCTTGGACGCCGAAGATCGGTCGGAACTGTTCGGTCGGATGTCGCTGAACGGCGACCGCATATTCGACGGCGCCACGGCGTTCCTGCAGCGGCAATACCGCACCATCGCCTGGATGGCCATCGTGGCGGCCGCCTTCCTGGCGGTTCTGCTGCTGTTCTTTGGCGAAAACGAGGCCAAGGGCATAGAGGCCGGCGACCTCGCCTGGCGGACCGGGGTGTCGTTCCTGGTTGGCGCCGTGCTGTCCGGTCTCTCGGGCGTGATCGGCATGATCATTGCCGTTCGGTCCAACGTGCGAACCGCTAGCGCCGCCACCCGGTCGCTCGGCGACGCGCTCACGATTGCGCTGCGCGGCGGGGCGGTTTCGGGAATCCTGATCGTGGGCCTCAGTTTGCTCGGCGTGTTCATGCTGTTCTGGCTGTTCGGAGGGTTTGAGAACCCGAAGGTGACGCCGGAACTAATCGTTGGGTTTGGGTTTGGGGCTAGTTTCGTGGCTCTGTTTGCCCAGCTTGGAGGCGGGATTTACACGAAGGCCGCCGACGTTGGGGCAGACCTGGTAGGCAAGGTGGAAGCCCGCCTGCCGGAAGACGACCCGCGCAACCCCGCGGTGATCGCCGACCTGGTGGGCGACAACGTGGGCGACTGCGCCGGACGTGGCGCGGACCTGTTTGAGTCCACGGCCGCCGAGAGCATCGGGGCCATGATTCTGGGTGTCGCCGTTTTCAAGGCGACCGGCGAAGACAACATTGCCTGGATTCTGTTTCCGCTGGTGGTTCGGTCGTTCGGGGCCCTCGCTTCGATCGTCGGACTGCTGGTCATCCGGCCTGACCGCGTGCGCAACGCGCAGCGGGCGCTGGACGTGGGGTACTGGACCACGGCGATCCTGGCCACGGTCGGGATGGCGATATCGGCCCTGGTGATGCTGGAGTCGTGGTGGTTCTTCCTCTGTGGCTTGATCGGCATTCTG
Source organism: Chloroflexota bacterium (assembly GCA_034422315.1). Classification (GTDB taxonomy): domain Bacteria; phylum Chloroflexota; class UBA11872; order UBA11872; family UBA11872; genus UBA11872. Next base: position 32,624 of record DAOUJT010000190.1, read on the forward strand.
ACCAGCGTGGCCTTTGTCTACATCACGCAGTACTACACGGCGTTCAACCGGCCCGTGCGAGAAATCGCCGAGGCCTCCCGGACCGGCGCGGCCACCAACATCATTTCCGGACTGGCCGTTGGTCTGGAAAACACGGCCATGCCGATCATCGTCATTTCGGTGGCGCTCTGGGCGTCTTTCCAAGCCGGCATTCAAGGGTTTGCGGACCTCGGCATCACCATCGGCAACTTCGAGGCGGGCGTGTTCGGCACGGCCGTCGGCACGATGGGGATGCTGATGAGCGCGGCCTACATCCTGGCCATGGACACCTTCGGCCCGATCGCGGACAACGCGGGCGGGATCACGGAGATGGCCGAGGCGCCGGAGGACGTGCGCGACATCACGGACGGCCTGGACGCGGTGGGGAACACGACCAAGGCGCTGACCAAGGGCTACGCCATCGGTTCGGCCGCGCTGGCGGCCTTCCTGCTGTTCAGCGCGTACCTGGAAACCGCCGATCTGCACTCGGTCGATCTTTCCAAGGTCGAGGTATTCATCGGCGCCATGTTGGGCGGAATGCTGGTCTTCCTGTTCAGTTCACTGGCGATCCGCGCGGTAGGCCGCGCGGCCCAGGCGATGATCCAGGAGGTCCGCCGCCAGTGGCGCGAGAATCCGGGAATCATCGAAGGCACGGTGGAGCCGAATTACAGCCAGGCGGTAGACATCAGCACGCGCTCGGCGCTGCGGGAGATGATCGCGCCCGGACTGCTGGCCGTCATCATGCCGATCGTGGTCGGGCTGGTGCTGCGAGCCGAGGCCGAAGCCGCCCTGCTGATGGTCGGCACCATCGCCGGCGTCCTGCTGGCGACGGTGATGAACAACGGCGGCGGCGCCTGGGACAACGCCAAGAAATTTATTGAGGCAGGGCACCTGCGCGACGAGAACGGCAATCCAATCGGCAAGGGCACGGACGTACACGCCGCCTCGGTTGTGGGCGACACCGTCGGTGACCCGTTCAAGGACACCGCCGGGCCGTCGCTGCACGTGCTGGTCAAGCTGCTGAGCACGATCACCCTGGTGCTCGCCCCGGTATTCATCTAGACGCGTTGACATTGGGCCGCCCGCCAGGGTGCGCGCCGGCGTCTCGCTGGGTCGCCTGACCCATGTGGGGCGAGGTGCTCGTCCTGGCGGCGGTCCAGGCGCTGACCGAGTTTCTGCCGGTCAGCAGCTCGGGCCACCTGGTGCTGGTTCCCGCCTTGGCGGGCTGGTCCGATCCGTTTCTGACGGGGCTGACGCTGTCGGTGGCGCTGCACCTGGGTACGGGTCTGGCCCTGGTGATCGCGCTCTGGTCGGATTGGGTGTGGTTGGCCCGCGGCGTCGTCGGCAAGGGGGATTCGGTTGCGCTGGCCCGTCGGCTCTTGGCGGCGCTGGTTGGATCGACGTTGCTGATTGGCGTGATTGCGCTTCCGCTGCGGGGCTGGCTGACAACCCTGCGCGACCCGACGCTGGCGGCGGTGCTGCTGATCGTGTTTGGACTGGGCCTTGCCGCGGCCGACCGCTTCGGTACCAGTCGCCACACCTTAGCTTCTACGCCTTTCGCGCTCTGGGTGGCGGTTGGCTTGTCGCAGTTCGCGGCACTGGTTCCCGGGGTGTCTCGGGCGGGTATCACGATGACAGTGGCCCGCGGACTGGGCGTGGATCGTCAGGCCGCCGCCAGGTTTTCCCTGTTTCTGCTGGCGCCGGCGGTGGCGGGCGCGGGCCTGGTTCAGTTTGTGGACATCATCGTCGGTGGGTCACCGCCAGGCAGCATCCCCTTGCTCGTGGGGGCTTCCTTGGTGGCCGCGGTCGTCGGGGCGGCGGCGGTGCGCTGGCTGCTGCGATTCGTCGCTCGACACAGCCTGATCGCGTTTGCGGTCTACCGCGTGGGCGCAGGCGCTCTGGCGCTGATCCTGCTGCTGACGCTGCGCGCCTGACAGATTCTCGCGGCGGGCGCGGAATCCCTCCATATAATCGCTCTTCGCAGGCGAGGTGCGTATGCGCATAGGAATTCTCAACGCGACCGGGTACTCCGGCGGCGAACTGGTTCGCTACTTGGCCGTCCACCCGGAGTTCGAAATCGTCGGCGCGACCGCGCGCAGCCAGGCCGGACGCCGTCTGCACGAGGTGTTTCCGTGGATGCGCGCCAGCGGTCGGGCTGCCTACGCCGACCTGGAGCTCACGCCCGAGTTGAACGGGAGCGCCGACCTTGTGATCTCGTGCCTGCCGCACAAGGCGTCGGCGGCGCAGTTGGCGCCGTTTTTGGACGACGGGATTCGCTGCATCGACGTCAGTTCCGACTTCAGGCTGCGCAATCCGGCGGACTACCTGCGCTGGCACGGCGTGGAGCACGCGGCGCCCGAATGGATCGATTCGGCCGTCTATGGGCTGACCGAGTGGCATCGCGAACAGATTTGCGAGACCAACCTGGTCGCCAATCCGGGCTGTCACGCCATCACCGCGGCGCTGGCGCTGGCGCCGGCGGCGAGCGCCGGGTTGCTGGCCGGACACGTGATGGTGGATTCGAAGACCGGGGTTTCGGGAGCCGGGCGTTCGGCGTCGGCTGCCTACGGGTTCTCCGAGATCAATGAAGATTCGTCGGCCTATCGCGTGGCGGATCACTACCAGAGCCCGGAGATCGCACAGGAGTTGAGCGACATCGGCGGCTCGCCGGTCGAGGTGACCTTCGCGCCGCACCTGGTGCCCATGACGCGCGGCATCCTGATTACGGCGTACGGGGCGCTGAATGAAGCCGTCGCGCCGTCGCAGGTCGAGCAGGCGTACCGCGACGCCTATGAGGACGAGCCATTCGTGCACCTGGCGGGCGTGCCGCCGCACACCAAGTGGACATCCGGCGGGAACCATGCCTTTGTGCACTGGACCGTCGATCAGGCAACGCAGACGCTCGTGGCGATGGCGGCGATTGACAACCTTGGCAAGGGCGCGGCTGGCAGCGCAGTCCAGAATGCGAACGTGATGGCGGGGATCGACGAGCAGGTCGGCCTGGCGATTCCGCCGAGTCATCCGTAGATGCACGAGCCACCCGCGGAACTTGACGGCTTTCGGGTCATTCCGGGGGGCACGCTGGCGCCGCGCGGATTCGTGGGTGGCGGCCTGACCGCCGGAATCAAGGCTACGGGGGCGCTGGATCTGGGCGCGATCCTGAGCACGCGCACGCCCTGTCAGTCGGCGGCGACCTTTACGACCAACCGCGTGTGCGGCGCCTCGGTAACAATCAACAAGGAGCGTCTCGCCCGGAAGCCGGCCCGCGGCATCGTCTTCAACAGTGGCAACTCGAACGTGTTCACCGGAGCGCGCGGGCGGGCCGATGGGCTGGCGTTCATCGACGCCTTTGCCGGCCGGTTCGGCGTGCCGGCCGATGAGATTCTGGTGGCGTCGACGGGCGTAATTGGATTCCACCTGCCGATGCCAAAGATCCTGGCGGGGGTCGAGTCCCTGGACCTGACGTCTGATGCCGGTGAGGCGGTCGCGCGGGCCATGATGACGACAGACATCGGCCCTAAGACGCTGGCCCTTGAAGTGCCGGTATCCGGCGGCACCGTCCGAATTGGCGGCGCGGCCAAGGGCGCCGGCATGGTGCATCCGAACATGGCCACGATGTTCGTATTCATGACCACAGACGCCGAGTTGGAAGGCGGGACGTTGCAGCGGCTGCTGAGCGCGACCGTGGCCGACTCCTTCAATCTGCTCAGCATCGACGGCGACCAATCGACGAGCGACACGGCCCTGCTTCTGGCCAATGGGGCAAGCGAAACCGGCTCGATCCAGGAGGGCACGCCGGACGCGGACGCGTTTACGCGCGGTTTGCGGGCGGTGTGCCGCTGGTTGGCGCAGGAGATCGTGCGCGGCGGCGAAGGCATTACGAAGGTCTTTGCCGTGACGGTGCGCGAAGCGTCGGATGACGCCACGGCGCGGCAGGCGGCGCGCGCGGTCACGACCTCGTCGCTGGTGAAGACCGCGATTCACGGCGGCGACCCGAACTGGGGCCGGATTGTGATGGCCCTGGGCAATAGCGGCGCTGTGTTCGACCCGGATCTGCTCGATATCTGGATCGGCGATACGCAGGTCGTCCGCGACGGAGCCCCGGCGGTGTACGAGGAGTCTCTGGTTGCCGAGCACTTCCGGCAGCCCGACGTGACGATTGATGTTGCGCTGAACCAGGGCGAGGCGAGCGCGACGGCCTGGGGTGGCGACCTCTCGGCGGAATACGTGGCGATCAACGCGGAGTACATGACCTGAGCGCCGGCAATCTCGAATCTGACCAGACAGCCACGCCCGATCTGACCGGCCGCTACGTGGTCGCGAAGATCGGCGGCACCGCGGACATGGCCGCCGGGCGGATTGGGGCTGACGTGCGCGCCCTGGTCGAGGACGGCGTGCGCGTCGTGATAGCCCACGGCGGCGGCGACGAACTGACGGCTTGGCAAGCGGCGCGCAAACGCAAGACGACCTGGCACAACGGCCTGCGCGTGACCGACGACCAGACGCGGGACGACGCGGTGTTGGTGTTCCGCGGTCTGGTGGCGCCCGCCGTGGTGGGCGCTCTGCAGCAGGCCGGCGTGTCGGCGGTCGGCATCAGCGGACCGGACGGCGGCGTGGTGCGTGTCTGCCAGGCGTCGCCGGAGCTTGGCTGGGTAGGACGAGTCCAAACGGTGAATACGGCGATTCTCGATGACTTGACCTCCGGGGGACATGTGCCGGTGGTTTCGCCGCTCGGGGTCGACGATCGTGGCTCGCTCTATAACGTGAATGGTGACGACATCGTGGGGGCGCTGGCGCGCGCGACGCGGGCCGCGGCCCTGGTGTTTCTGACCGATGTGGACGGTGTCAAAGGCGCCGATGGCGAGGTGCTGGCGCACCTGGACCCGGTTGGCGCCGAGCGCTTGATCGGGGACGAGGTGATTGCGGGTGGCATGGTCCCAAAGGTCCGGTCGGCCGTGGCCTTGCTGGGCGAGGTTGGCACGGTCTGCATCGCCAACGGTTCGCGACCCCATGCCTTGCGGCGCGCTTTGGACCCGACCGGCGGCGGCACCCAGGTGAGGGCCGAAGCCGCGTCTCTATAATCCGAGTCGGAACGGCGACTGCCGTTCGATCCCCGCCGAGGCTGAACGACGCATGGGCTGGCAAGAGCTGGAAGCGCGCTATTACCACCAGGCGTTTCGCCGCTTTCCGGTGACCCTGGTGCGCGGTGAGGGGTCGCGCTTGTGGGACGACGAGGGCAACTCGTACCTGGACTTCACCGCCGGCATCGCCGTCACCACGCTGGGCCACGGCGATCCCGAGCTGTGCGACGCCGTGGCGGACCAGGTCCGATCCCTGGCGCACATTTCCAACCTGTTCTACACGACGCCGCAGCTCGAAGTGGCGCAGCGCCTGGTGGACAACTCGGCGCTGGACCGTGTGTTCTTCGTCAACAGCGGCGCCGAAGCCAGCGAGACCTGCCTGAAGATCGCCCGCAAGTGGGGGCGGACGCAGCGCAATGGCGCGTACGAAGTCATCACGGCGGAGCACGGATTCCACGGCCGGACGATCGCCACCACGGCGGCCACCGGCACCCCCGCCTACCAGGAACCGTTTGCGCCGATGCCCACCGGGTTCACGCACGTGCCCTTGAACGATCTGGATGCGATGGACGACTCGATTTCGTCGGCAACCGCCGCCGTCATGGTGGAACTGGTCCAGGGCGAGAGCGGCGTACGCATGGCGGACGTGGACTACGTGCAAGGTTTGCGCAGGGTCTGCGACGAGCATGGCGTCCTCTTGATCTTCGACGAGGTCCAGACGGGAATCGGACGAACCGGGCGCCTGTTCGGCTACGAGAACTTTGGGGTCACCCCCGACGTGATCGGGCTGGCCAAGGGGCTGGGCGGCGGCCTGCCGATCGGCGCCGTGCTCAGCAGCGAGGCCGTGAGCGTGCTGGCGCCGGGTGAGCACGGATCCACCTTCGGCGGCAGTCCGGTGGCCTGCGCCGCGGCGCGAGTCGTGCTGGACCGGGTGACCGCACCCGGATTCCTGGACGAAGTGCAGGCGAAGGGCGAACACGTGCGGGCAAGGCTGCGGGACAGCGCCGGGCGGGGCGCGCGCGTCACCGGCGTTCGCGGCCTGGGGCTGATGGTCGGCTTTGACCTGGAGTCCGAAGACGTGGCAACCGAGGTCGTTGAGCAGGCTCGCGGCAACGGATTGCTGCTGATCAAGGCCGGACCGGAGACGATCCGCATCGTGCCGCCGCTCACGATCAGCGTGGATGATCTCGACGAAGGTCTGGATGCGCTCGACGCCGCGCGAGGCGCCTGACGAGATCCCCGCGCCCCGTCGGCTGAGATAGGCCGCGCTCATGTGGGGTGGACGGTTCGACAAACCGCCGGCGGATGTCGCGCGCGCCTTTACGCGCTCGTTTCCCGTGGATCGCCGCATGTACCGCGAGGACATCGTGGCCAGCCGCGCCCACGCCGCCATGCTGGGCCGGCAGGAGATCATTCCCGCGGGAAGCGCGGATGCGCTGACCACGGCGCTGGACGAGTTGCTGGATGAACTCGATCGGTCTGGAGGACCTCCGGCGAATTCCGACGACGAGGATGTGCATAGCTTCGTCGAACGGAAACTGACCGAGCGGACTGGGGACCACGGCCGACGACTGCACGTGGCGCGCAGCCGGAACGACCAGGTCGCCACGGACTTCCGGCTCTACTGCAAGGGGTTCTGCCTACGTCTTGCAGGCGCAGCGCTTGACTTGCTGGGCGTGCTGGCACGGCGGGCCGAAGAGGAAGCCGAGACTTTCGCTCCAGGGTTCACGCACCTGCAGGTCGCGCAGCCGGTATCGCTGGGGCACTACTTCCTGGCCTTATTTGAAATGCACCGGCGCGATGTGGACAACATCCTGTACGCCTACACCGTGGCCGATGTGTGCCCGCTGGGCGCGGGAGCATTAGCCGGCGTTGCATTCGACATTGATCGCGAGTTTGTCGCGGAGGAACTGTGCTTCAGCCAGGTGGCGCGCAACAGCTTGGACGCCGTGTCCGACAGGGATTTTGCGAGCGAGGTGCTGCAGGCCTGCGTGACGCTCAGTGGTCACCTGTCGCGCTGGGCGGAAGACCTGGTGATCTGGGCTTCGCCGGGATTCGGCATGGTGCGGTTCGACGACGCCTTTGCGACCGGCAGCAGCATGTTGCCCCAGAAGCTCAACCCCGACGTGGCGGAGCTGACACGCGCAAAGGCCGCTGCGGTTGCCGGTGCGGCTGTCGGATGGCAAGCGACGCTCAAAGGGGTGCCGCTGAGCTACGCCCTGGACATGCAGGAGGACAAGCGCGCGGTGTTTCGAGTGGAAGACGACGTACTGGCGGCGCTGCGGGCACTAACCGGAGCCCTGGACACACTGACGGTGAACCGCGAGCGCATGGCGGCAGTGGCCGGTATGGGGCATTCCACGGCCATTGAGATTGCCGACGACCTGACCGAGCGGGACGTACCCTTTCGCGACGCGCATGCGGCCGTGGGGCGACTGGTTCGCCTCGCCGAGGATAGGGGCGTCGAATTGGCCGACCTGGACGATGCCGACTTCGCGGAGGCCGACGCGAGGCTTTCCGCGGACGTGCGGGACAGGTTGGATATTCCGAGCGCCGTCGCGCGCCGAACGTCACTTGGGGGCACCGCGCCGGCCCGAGTGCGCGAGGAAGCCGCGCGCGCGAACCGCTGGCTGCGCTGGCAGCGTGGGCACGTGCAAGACCTGACGAGTCGAGGCCTGCCAGCAGCCTTACAACCGCCGGCACATTCTCAATGAGTGAATTGGCTCGTGGGTCGCGTAGCGCAGCGATTGGGCGTCTGATCGTTTTCGATGCCGCGGAGAGAACGAGAGTCGAGGGTGACTAGCTCATCCGAAACGCCGATTCAACTCTCAATCGTCATCCCGGCGTTCAACGAGACGGGTCGTCTGGGCGCCACGTTGCTTGCGGTTAACGAGTGGGCCGTCGGCCATCAGGCCCGGGTTGAAGTCGTCGTGGTAGACGATGGATCGACGGACCGCACGCTTGAGATAGCCCGAATCTGGGCACAGGAGACGGGGGATACCGCTGAGGTTGTGCCCTTGGTTCTGGCTGAGCCGCATCGCGGCAAAGGCGCGGCCGTGGCACGCGGCATGTTGGCGGCGTGCGGCGCCGTCCGGATGTTCATGGATGCCGATCTTGCGGTACCGCTGGTTTTCGTTGAACGAATCGTTGAAGAGATTCGGCGCGGAGCCGACGTTGCGATCGGCTCACGGGAACTGGACCAGTCACAGCGAATTGACGAGCCGTGGCGCCGCCATGCGCTTGGGCGTGGATTCAACCGTTTGGTGGGCTGGCTGGGCGTCGGTGGATTCACCGACACGCAATGTGGCTTCAAGGGGTTTTCGGCGGATGCGGCCGAGGACATCTTTCGTCGGGCTCGGCTCTATCCAGCCGATAGCGACGTTATTCAGAAAGAGCGAGTGACCGCCTTTGACGTGGAACTGTTGGCCATTGCCGGCCGTCGCGGCTGGCAGACCGTGGAAATTCCAGTCGAGTGGCGACACGTGCCGATGAGCAAAGTTCGCCCGCTGTCCGATGCCGTCTCGATGCTGTTCGATGTTCTGAGGGTACGGTGGTACCTGCTTCGCGGGGTGTACGACTGACTACGGAGCGGCCTGCGCTCGCCGCACGGGATTTCGCATCATGCGAGAACGCTGATGCCAGGCGACGGATGGCCCCACGGCGATTGACGGGGTCGACGTGAGGGACAAGCGCATCGTTCTGTTCGACGGCTGGCTGGCCACGCTGGGCGGAGGCGAGCGTCAAGTTCTAAGCGCGGCAAGTGCCTTGCGGGAACTGGGCTCGGTGAGCGTAGTCTCGCACTGTCCGTTGCCACGATCCGCTGTCGTGGACTGGGCAGGTATCGATCTGCACGGGGTGGGCTTCCGCTTCATGCCTGAGCGGCCGCAACTTACCGGACGCGATGTCGCCGGTGACGCCGACTTGTTCATCAACGGCACCCATCTAAGCTTGGTTGACGGTCGGGGCTTGCCATCGATCCGGTTCGTCTATTTTTCGGCGCGTCGCAGCAGTACAGCCTGGCGGGTTGTTGGCAGCGCGCTACGTGGGATTGGCCGGGGACTTGGCGCCGCTCACGAGCGAGCCGGCTGGTTTGGCACCGAAGCCCATAGGGGTGCCCTGTTCCGCCAGTCCGACGGCGACGGCCGGATCAGCGTTCGGGACGGAACCCGAATCCGCTTCTGGCTGAGCGCGATGAGCCATGAGGACCGCACATACACCATTGCGACGAAATCCGGCGACGCGCTTGCGGAGGGAACCGCAGGGGACAAAGGCGACTTTGCGCCGAGTCCGTGGGTCGATGTTCCGACGGGCTGCCGGGAGTTGGCAATCCGGTCGGCGGCATCCGGCGGGACAAACCGCTGGGAGGGTCGGCAGTTGGGCCTGGGGCTGGGATCCATCGAGGAGCGCGGCGCGTTGCCACGAGATCTCTATCAGCGAGTGACCCGACGCCTAGTCCCGAAACTGGCCTACTGCGCGGGAGACGACCATGCCGCCAGGTATTCCGACGCGCTGCGCTCGTTCGACGCGGTGACGCCCAATTCACACTTCACCGCGTCGTGGCTGCGGCGCCGGTGGGGAGTGAGAGGGCCAGTCATCGAGCCACCGGTTATCGCCGATGCTCGTCGTGCAATGGAGACACGGAAGCCGCTGATTGTGTCTATTGGCCGGTTCTTTATCGGTGGTCATAACAAGAAGCATCTCGCCATGGTGCGTGCATGGCGGGCGCTGTGTGACCGTGGCTTGGTTGGCTGGCGCCTGGCGCTGGTTGGCGGCGTTGGCCAGCGTCACGTGGATGCGGCCTATCTACGCCAGGTTGAGTCTGAGGCGCGCGGACTGCCGATCGACATGTATCCAAATGCCGACGAAGCAACTGTGCGCGACTTGCGGGCCCAGGCTGGCATTGCGTGGCATGCGGCGGGATACGGGGAGTCTGAACGCCGTGATCCCGAGCGGTTCGAACACTTTGGAATGGCAGTCGCCGAACTGATGATGTCCGGCGCCGTACCGGTCGTTTTCGACGGCGGCGGACTGCGCGAGATCGTCGTGCCAGGACGCAGCGGGTTTCGCTGGCGCACGCTGGATGAGTTGGTCGCCGCGACGCTGACGCTGATTCGGAACGGACGGCGGCGAGCGGCGATGAGCGAAGCGGCCCGCCAACGCGCTGAGCGCTGGTCGCTGGCGAACTACCAGCGACGGATCGTTGAACTGGCCCACGACGTTATGGCGAGGCATGAAGGGGCGAGCACATCGGGCTAGCGTCGACTCTGCGCGACGTTCGACGCGATGGTCTGCCAGTCGACGGGCTGCGGTTGCTAGCATCGTACGTTCGCGCCTTTGATGTCTGGGTTCGACGTGGCACTACTTGTCCAGAAGTTTGGCGGCTCGTCGCTCGCAACCAGCGAGCGGATTCGAATCGTGGCCGATCGGATACATGACTCACTGTTGCAAGGTGATCGCGTAGCCTTGGTCGTCTCGGCCATGGGCGACACAACCGACGATCTGATTGCGGCGGCCCAGCGCTTAGCCACTCGGCCGAACTCGAGGGAACTGGACTTCTTGCTGTCCACCGGCGAACTGGTGTCTGCGGCCTTGATGTCCATGGCTCTGCACGAGCTCGGGCGCGACGCGGTCGCACTCTCGGGTCCTCAGGCCGGCATCCGGACCAACGGGCGTTACGGTCGCGCCCGAATCACGGAGATCGAGCCGACGCGAATCCGTGCGGAACTCCAGGCCGGGCGCGTGCCGGTAATGGCCGGGTTTCAGGGCCTGGGGCCTGATGGTGACATTGTCACGCTCGCGCGGGGAACGTCGGACACCTCTGCCGTTGCCTTGGCCGTGGCATTGGGGGTTGACCGTTGCGAGATCTACACCGATGTGGACGGCATTTTCACAGCCGATCCGCGAATAGTGCCGGACGCGCGCAAGCTCGATCTGGTGATCTACGACGAAATGTTGGAGATGGCAAAGCTCGGCGCCCGTGTCATGCATCCGCGCGCGGTCGAGATTGCCGAACACTTCGGCATGCCGGTGGTGGTACGTTCCAGTTTCAGCGATGCACCAGGGACGGAAATCGTGGCTGAATCAGCGGTTCCAATCGAGACCATGCAGCGAGTGCGCGCGGTCGCGCACGACACCGACGTGGCGCGGGTGACGATTCGCGGCGTCAGCGATCGACCGGGGCTGGCGCATGCCTTGTTCCAGCCCCTGGCTGACCGACACATCAACATTGACGTAATCGTGCAAAACGTCTCGGACGGCGGGGTCACCGACCTTTCGTTCACCATCGCCGAAACTGACCTGGACGCGACGCTCGACCTGATTCGCCCTGTGGCGGCGGAGATCGGCGCCCGCGATGTGGCGGCGTCAACCGAATTGGGCAAAGTGAGCATTGTGGGTGTGGGCATTCAGAGCACGCCCGGAATCGCATCCCGGATGTTTGGAGCCTTGGCGGCTGTCGGCATCAACATCGTGAGCATCACGACCAGCGAGATTCGCCTGACCTGCCTGGTGGACAAGTCGCAGGTCGCGCGCGCGACTGAGCTGTTACACGACGAATTCGATCTGAGTGCTCCGGACTCCGCGTGACGCCGCGCATTCGTTCCGTGGATGGCCGCTGGTACCATAAAGTTGCGCGCCAAACCTGTTAGAACGTTGCCTGGAGCGGGAGTGGCGATAGCGACATGATCGAAATGATCGTGGACAGTGTGCGGGTGAATCTCATCAGTCCCAGTCGCGTGGTGGTGCTGAAGGAACGGGATGGCCCGCGCTATCTCGCCATCGTGATCGGCCAAGGCGAGGCTGACGCCATTGCCGTCAAGCTGCAAGACCATGACGTTCCGCGGCCGCTGACCCACGACCTCCTCAAGCAACTGATCGAATCAGTTCAAGGGGCCGTTGAGCGCGTGGTGGTGACCGATCTGGTGGACACGACGTTCTTTGCGACGATCGTGCTGGACGTCAACGGCAGCCGCCGCGAACTGGATTCACGGCCGAGCGATGCTATCGCGCTGGCGGTGCGAGCGAACGCGCCGATTCTGGTTGAGCCGTCAGTCCTCAACGAGGCTGGTTTCGAGCCGGACGTTTCGGGTGAGGAGCCCGGTGAGGGCGAGCCTGTGGCGGAAGAAAAGCTCGAAGTATTTCGCGAGTTCATCAATCAGCTCGACCTGGACGATCTGGGCAAGTCCTAGGCTGCTGACCGCGTTAGGCGGGACGCCGAGCATCCCGCCGGCACGCTCATCGTGTTGACTGGATGGTCACGCGTCGAAGCGCCGCCGCACCGTTTGACCCAATAGCGGCGACAACCCAGTTGCCCGCAGCCGTTGCTGCGTCGGCGGCTGCGATGTGCGTCTCTCGAACACCAAACGCGGACCCTGGCTCCGACGCGAGCCGGCGTGCGATACCGCCGCTTGCGGCGACGGCCCAGATCTCGGAGGCGCCCGCGCTTGCGGTGCCCAGCCGATGAATGCCGTTTCCTACGTCAACCACATAGGTGGAGGCAAGGACAGGTCGCTGGCCTGTTGTCGGCGCGTGCAGCGCGAATGTCGCCGTCGGTCCAGACGATGTGGCCCCTTGGGTGATGGGCGCGTAGGCAACTCCGTGGTCTGCGTGGAGGGCGATGAGCCGTCGGGGGGTTGAGGTGACGCTGGCCAGCGGATCGGACACGTGCAATTCAAACTGCCCTGCGGCGTCGGTCCACGCCGCGGTGCCGGAATCGAAGCCGACGCCGATTACGAGAGCTCCCGAGATCGGAGTCCCATTGGCATCCTGCACGACTCCTGTGACCCCGCGGCCGGCCGCTCGCCAGCCGGAGAAGAAGCTAGCCAGATTGATCCGCTCGTTGTGGGTTAGAAGGGCTGCGGCGTGCGAGCGGTCAACCTTGGCCTTAGTGGCGCCGGCCAGTCCCGGCGCAAGCGCGCCCAAGGGTGTGACGCCGTGACACGACGAGCACTGGGTGTCATACGTCCGGCGGCCGCGCTCGACGGTCGGAAGCGCAGGTAGCCCGGCGAGCGAGCCGTCTATCACCGCTAATCCAAAGCCCGGAACGAAGACGGACGTTCCGTCGAACCAGGAAAGAGTCCAGGCCGTTTCACCGCTGACGGCGACCGTAGGCGCGGCCGGCAACCCGGACACGCGTACGGTTCGGTGACTTGGCGATAGATTCACAACTGCGGCGCGCGGTCCCTGGTCAGTGTCCACGACCAGCGCATCGAGGTCCGGTCTGTGTACATCCACCCGGGTCAGTCGTCCGGAACCCGCAACGAACCGACGTGCCAGCTGCATCACCCCAAAAGCCGGTGCCGGAGGGTCAGCAATCGCACTGGACCACAGACCGAAATCCGGTTCGCCGCGAGGCGATCTCCCCGACGGGTCGCTGGTTCCCTTGTATACCAGCAGGCCGCTAGCGCCCTGGCGCACGGCGCGCAGGGTGGCGGAGGCCAGAAAGGCGCCGTTTATCGGCGCATGAACCAGAGGATCGACCGCAAGATCGCCGTTAAAGTTGATTTCTTCCACATAGTGGGGCCGTCCGGCAGCAATTCCTGAAATCGAGCGCACGCGGTTTTCGAACCATGACAGACGTGTGCGAAGGACGTTGGCCGACGTTGTTTCGCCGATGCGATGCATGCCGTACCAGTGCCAGGTCAGGAAGTCGTGGTAGGACGCTGAGTCCACGGAACGCAGGTACGTCGACCAGTCCACGTCGGGCGCATTCCCGCAGGTCCGGCTACCGTCTGGATTCAGCGTGGCGCCGGTGTCGATAGCATCGAGCGACGGTCCGCCCAGAGCCACGACGCCTGAGCCAAGGCGCGCCGCCACGGCGGCGCGGGCCGCGGCATAGAGTTCCGCGTACGCTGCGCCGCTGCCGCAGGCGTAGTGCTGACCGGCGTTCTGATGATTGTTCGGCTCGTTCCAGATGGTGTAGGGCCAGGTCAACGCGATGGGACCGAAGTGATCCCGCAGGCGCTCGATGGCGTCCGCCACGTACTCGGCATAACCCTTGACTCCGGCGGCGTTGAAGCGTTCGCTCTCGTGCTGCGAACTTGGGGTGCCGTCAGCAGCAGGTACCCAGGCCGGCGCGGCGACAAAACTGACCATTGGCGTCGCGCCGGCGTCGAGGACTCGCTGCACAAAGGCATGGAGCTGGTTCCAATTGAAGTCGGCGGGCGTGCTGCCGACCGCCGCGCCAAGAAATCGATGCCCTACCCACACGCGTACCAGATCGGCTCCGAACAGGGCGGCCCGGTCAATGCCGCCGTCTCGATAGAGGTCGACGATTTCGTTGGTGCCCAGCTTGAAATCGAGCGACTGCGCGAAACCAGTCGAGGGCTGATCGAGACGAACCGCGATATCAGCCGCTGGCGAGCCACCGAGCAGCAGGTTGCCAAGGAGCAGGGTACCGACGAATCGGGCTGCGTAGCGCCAGCGAACGGTCAGGCTGCCGCCCATATGCGCTAGGTCCGACGGACGACTTCGCGCTGCCCGGAGACGGAAGACTGCCGGATAGCCGCCAGGACCTCCAGCAAGTGCACGCTGTCTTCAGGCGGCGAGCCGTTGGGGGCTGAGCCGCTGATTACCGCCAGGAAATGTTCGTCGGGATTGCTCCCACCGGACAGGCCTGCAACTTCACGCGTGACCTTGGCTGCGAGGTCGTCTTCCAGGATCACCTCCACACCGCCGGACGCCCAGTCCGCGCGGATCGCGCCGTTGCCGGCGACCACCGCCAAGCGCTCCCCGAACGTGTGGCCGGTGCCGATGATGGAAAGCGTGCCAATCGCGCCGTTTTCGAAGAGAAATACGGCCGCGCCGTCGGCTTCGACTTCCAGGTCGTAGGTCCGCATGCGCGCGTCGACTTCGACGATGCGAAGTCCGGTCGTCCAGATCAACATGTCCATGAGGTGGCTGCCGGAGTCGCTCAGCTGTCCGCCGCCACCCAGGGCGAGCGTGCTGCGCCACTTGCCTCGGGCTGCTCCAATCCAGGCCTGCCATTGGCTGGCCTGCACGTGGGTGATCTCCCCCATGTCGCCACTCCGCAGGCGCTGGCGCATATAGGTGTACCCGGGGCTGAAGCGCCGCTGGAAGCCGACCACCACGTGTCGACCAACAGCTTGGGCGTGATCGGCAATCTCCTGCGCTAGCTCGGGCGTGTGCGCCAGAGGCTTTTCGCACAGCACGTGCGCCCCGGCGTTGAGGGCGCCCATCACGTGCTCGTGGTGCAGCGTGTGGGGTGTCGACACCAGCACCACATCCGGGTCGGTTGCCGCCAGGAGGTCACGCCAGTCCGAGTAGGCGGGAACCTCATTCAGATCCGTCAGGCCGGACCTTATGGTCGAAATCGCCGCGTCGGACGGATCAGCCAGGCCAACCACGTCAACCTCGGGCATCCCAAGAAACCGCCGCAGGTGACCGGTGGCGTTGCCGCCTACGCCAATGGCGCCAAGTCGGTAAGGCATGGACATCGTGCAGTGCGCCCGGACGGGCGGAAGTCTACGTCAACGCGCCGAAAGTTAGCGGCCGCGGCCTATGCGTCTCGGGTCGTCGGGTCTCCGGGCACGAACTGACCGCCGTACGGAAGCGGGAGGCGTTCCACGGTCTCTCGAAATGTGCCGCGCCCCTTCAGCAGGTCGTGCACGTCCCAGCCCTGCGCTTCCAGATGTTCGAGCACATAGGCCAGTTCGTAGCGGTCACCGGTTTCTTCGTCGATGAACGCATCGGTCCATCCCAACTGGTATCGCGGTACGGGAAACGTGCCCTCGCCGTTGCGACGGGGGATCTGGAAGCGGAACTCGGATACGCGGATGTGGTGGCGCGGCTTGCTGGTCATGTGGGTTTCTGGTTGTGGGCCAAGGCAGCCTGGATGGCTAGCGTGCGATTGTGGAGAGCGTGTCGGTCCCGTGTCAACGGTTGACCGTCCGGCCGACGACGATCAAGTTCCGCGAGTCGTCGCGCCAGGGCTGGCGCGTGTAGTCGCCGTACACCGCGTCAATCTGCAGCCCGGCCTCTACAAACTCCGCCACCACGTCGTCTCGCGTCACAAGCGCCAGGCTGTAGCCCAGCCGTCGCTCGTCAACCAGCAGCGGACCGTCGTAGTAGCGGTAGATGAGGGTGCTGCAACCGCGACGCGCGGCCTCATCGTAGGTGTAGAAGCGTTCGCGGGATATTCGTAGGCCAGAGGAAGGATCGCGTTCCAGGAATTCGACCTCCTCGTGGTCTGGCGTGGCGTCAAGGGGTGTGGCAGAGAAGACATCAACGGCAACGCCGCCACCGGGCCGCACGTGGGCCGCGGCGTTGTGCAGCGTCTCCAGACGGGCCTCTCGGTCCGGCAGCAACAGGTATGAGTTGAAGCCGACAAATGCGAGGTCGTACGTCTTCGCAAGCCGGCACGTGCGCATGTCGTCGCGTTGCAACTCAAGACGTGCTCTGGTTGACTGCGTTAACGCAGCGCGGCGTGCCGCAGCTCGCTTCAGCATGGCGGCTGAGGTATCCACGCCGGTGACTTGGAAACCGTGCCTGGCTAGGGGAATCGCCATGCGGCCGGTGCCAACGGCGAATTCCAGCAACTGCGGTCCCAAACGTCGCCCCTCGGCGGCCCAAAAGTCCAGCTCCGCTCCATCGCACTCGGGATACTCAAGGTCGTATACCTGAGCGGCCGGGTCATAGCCGGTTTCGCGAAATGGCGGGGGTGTGGCCAATTTCGGCATGCGACCGTCAGGGCCGATTTGCGGCCAGAGGCATTAGTCGGCGCCGGCGTAGTTCAGCGGCGCTTCGGCCAGTTCCTCTTCGAGGTTGGCGTGATCTTTCACGCTGTCCATGCCTCGCCAGCGCGCTTCGGACCGGAACGCGCCCAATCGGCGGGCAGCGGCCAGCTCCGGGAAGGTGCTGTCTTCGTGGTCGCCGATCTGGGGCAGGTGGTCTTCAAACGACCGGTCCAACACGTACACGCCGCCGTTGATCCAGTGGGGCAGCACGGGGTTAGTGGTGAACTGGCTGACCTTGCGGCCATCGACTTCCACGATGCCGTACTGGCTGATGTAGGGCGTGAGCAAGATGGTCGCTATGTTCCCGTCGTCCTGATGCTGGTCTAGTATGGGGGCCAGCCGCTGCTCCGTCAGGATGTCGGCGTTGGAGGCCATCACGATTGGCTCGTCGCGGGGAATCTGCTGCATTCCAAGGCGCAGCCCCCCACCGCGGCCCATGGGGGTTGCCTCGACCGCGTAGCTGAAGCTGGCGCCCAAGGCCGAGCCGTCGCCGAAATGGTCTTCAATTGCCTCGTGGAGGTAACCGCAGGAGATGACGAAGTGGTTCACGCCCTGTGCCTGATACCACTCCACCTGATGCTGCATGATCGGCTTGCCGGCCACGGCGACCATGGGCTTCGGAACATTGGCGGTCAGCGGCCGCAGGCGCTCACCGCGACCTCCGGCAATCAAGACGGCGTACACGCAGCTGACCTCCAGGGCATTAGGGGCGCCAAGCGCCTCGAGGCACGATTATAGGAATGGGGCGGCGCCGAAACCCGCCACGCCGGTCGGCACCGCTGGCACACGTCACTCGATGGACGCCGGATCCGAGGCGTCGCGGAGTTCGATGACGTTGCCGTCGGGATCGCGAAAGTAAAGGGAACGTCCTTCAGGATCTTCCGTCGGCCCCTCGACCGCCGCACCAGCCGCCACGATGACCTCGGCAGCACGTTCGAACTCAGCTTCGCCTACGCTCAGCGCCACGTGTTGCACGCCCGAGCGCCGCCAGTCTTGGGTGACTGCCGCGATCTGTCGCTCAGGCGCCTGGAACAGGTGCAACGACAGTGCCGGCGCTTGCAGGATTTGACGAAACGTCGTTCGAGGTCCCGGGATCAGGTCCAGGACGCGTGCGTAAAACGCGGCACTGCGGTCGAGATCGCGTACGTTGATCGCCACGTGGTCCACGCAACTGAATCGGATTCCTTGGCGTCCAGTCGTCTCTCGTGACACTTGAGTTCCGTCCCCCAATTGACTGCAGACAGTATCGCGCGTGGACCAGAGCCCGCTCGCGGCCACCTGCCGTTTCCGTTCGAGACGGGCTTGGAGCTTAATCGACCACAAGATGTGGGTTGAATGTGTGGTATATGTAATCAACACACTAGATGTAGTGGTTGGATGGTATGATTCACACCCAGTCTGGCGGGGAGTGCCCAACATACGGTGCCCATCCTGCAGGTCGGCACGACTGCAAGTCGTCGATACGCGTGAGGCCGCCGACGCCACACGGCGACGCCGCGCCTGTCAGGAGTGCGGCCATCGATTCACGACGTATGAGCGTCGGGACGCCTACACGTGCCCGCATTGTGGCCGCGACGAGGCGCGCATTGAGTCGTGGGAGGTAACGCCGCAGCGAGCCTTGCGTCGCCACCGTCGCTGCGCCGAGTGCGGGCGTGGTTACCAGACGCTTGAACGGTTGGCGCGAATGGACATTCGGGTCCTGAAGGCCGACGGGCGGAGCGAACCATTCAATTGGGGCAAGCTCTACCGTTCGATCATGATTGCCGGAACAAAGCGTCCGATCAGCAGCGACTGGGCGGAAGCGACGGCCATTCGGATCGAGAATGAACTGCTGAGCCACGATGCATTTGATGTCGATTCCAAGCGGATTGCCGACATGGTCATGGAACGCCTGGTGACGCTGGATGAAGTGGCCTACGTGAGGTACGCCTCAAGCTACTTTGGCGAAGGCGGCATTCCGGAGATGCTGGAGACCATCAGCGAATCGCGAGTGCGTCGCGAGCGCACGGAAATCGAGCGCACAACGCTTCCGCTGGTTCCGGAGGAACCCGAGGATTCGTAGCTCGCGGTCTGGCAGTGTCATGTGGCGGCGCGGCGTGGCTCGCGGCCGGTTGCCCCTGGGGGGAACGCGGTGATCACGGCCCGCACGTTCATCGGATTCGGGCTGGCGTTGGCGCTGCTGGGATTCGTCGTCGGCGTACGGGATGAACTTGGGCCCGGCCTTCGCACGGCGTCGGCGCTGGCGTCGGTTGTTCCAGGTAACCCTCCAACGCTGCTCCACCTTCGTCCGCCCCCAGACGTGACCACGCTGGCCTATACCACCAGGGAAGGCTACGAGGTGCTGGCGGATCTCTATGAGCCGCATGATGCAAAAAATGGGCCCGCGATCATGTTGGTAAATGGGGTCGTTCCGGAGGGTCGCACCTACGAGCCGCTGGTTGGCTTTGCCAACGGGCTGGCGCGCACGGGATTCGCCGTTCTGGTGCCCGATGCGCTGGACTACCAAAACTATCGGGTATTCCCAGAGGACATTGGCGCGCTGGTCCGTGGGTTCCAGGTCCTTCAGTCGCGCCCGTCGGTTGATCCGAACCGCGTTGGGTTCATCGGCTTCAGCATGGGCGGGTCGCTGGCGATGGTGGCGGCATCGGATCCGGAGATCGCCGAGCAGGTGGCGCTGGTCGCGACGATTGGGGCGTACCACTCGCTGGACGCCATGCTGCGGGCCGTGACGACGTCAACCGTGCAAGTCGGCGACGGCCACGAGTCCTACCAGCCCGACAGCTACGTGTGGCTGGTAACGCGCAACACCCTGCTGTCCACGATTCCCGAAGCCAGCGACCAGGAGGCGCTCTTCCACCTATTCGCACGAGAGACGCCCGACCCGGATCCTGAGGTGCTGCCTAGGTACGACCTGTCCGGACTCGGCGCACCAGCACGAAGCGTGTACGACCTGTTCGTGAATCGCGATCCCGCGGCCGTGGGCAGGCTTATGGACCGTGTGCGGGGCACCATGCCAGGAACGTTGGAGTCAATTTCGCCCGATGCGCACATCCCGCGACTGCGGGCGCCCGTGGCGCTACTGCACGACAGGAGCGACCTGTACGTACCGGTGCAGGAATCGCACGTCATCTTTGACAGGCTGGGCGGCGAACCGCGGGCCCGGCTGGCCGTATTGGACGTGATTCAGCACGCGCAACTCGCCGAGCTTGACCTCTCGCCCCCGGTGTTGTTGGGGTCGTTCCTGCCCGGGATGTGGACGCTCTGGCAGTTCACGTACGACGCCCTGGGGCAGTTGTCACCGGGTGTCGACACGCATCAGGCATAGGTCCACGACGTCGGCGGGCGCGTTGAATCGCACCGGGACCCCGGCAGTACCGACACCGGCGGAGACGACGAGGGGGCGTCCCCGCACATAC
Source organism: Chloroflexota bacterium (assembly GCA_034422315.1). GTDB lineage: Bacteria > Chloroflexota > UBA11872 > UBA11872 > UBA11872 > UBA11872. Next base: position 52,892 of record DAOUJT010000190.1, read on the forward strand.
ATCAGGCCGCTCGGCCTGGGCGGCCGGTGCCGCGTGCGCAACGTCAGCGGCCCATACAACGGGAGGGCGATCTGTCCGCCGTGGGTGTGACCGCTGAGGGTGAGATCAACGCGTCGCTCGCCTAACTCGAAGGCCGTGTCGGGGTTGTGGGCGGCGAGGATCGTGAAGATCTCGGGGTTCACGGCATCGAAGGCCGCATCGAGATCGCAGAGGCCAACGTGCGTATCGCCGGCACCGACCAGTTGCAGCGGAGCGCCATTGACGGTGAGGCGAACGGAGCGGTTAGTCAGGGTCTGGATGCCGTGTGCCGCCAGTCGAGCTTCCATGGCGGGGAGCGACCGGGTTTCATGGCGCAGCCAGCTTGGAGCCGGACCTCGTGGCTTGCCCAGGGCATCGTGGTTGCCCCACACGGCGAACGCGCCCAGGCGTGCCTCAATTCGTGCCAGCCGCTCTCCCACGTCGGCCGTGAAGCGCTCGTCTTCGACTAGGTCGCCCGCCGCAATCAGCAGGTCCGTCGTCGTGCCGGCGAGACAATCAAGCGCCGTGAGCGAGCGATGCGGATGTCCGCCCACGTGCAGATCGGAGATCAGCAGAATATTGAGCGATTGGACAGCCGCAGGTAGCCGAGCTGCAGGCAGCGTGTAATGAAAGGTCATTGGACGACCAAGACTCCGAAAGACTTGCCTCAAGAGCTTCACGCTAGCCGGTAGCCGCCCATGCGATTGCGTAGCGGGCGGAGCTGCCGCGTGCCCAAACCTGTTGGAACCCAGCCGCGCATTGCGTGTCCGCCGGATTTCCGCCCATCAGCTTGTTCGAGTGACGGCCGCTAGACGGCCACGATGTGCTGATGCTCGCCCATGGCGCGAAATTTGGCATAGCGGGCGTTGACGAGGTCGTCGAGGTCCTGGGTGCAGAGTTCCTGGAGCATGGGTGCCAACTTGGCGCGGAGATTGGCGGCGGCGGTATCGAAATCGAGGTGGGCGCCGCCGTCGGGTTCGGGCACGACGCGGTCGATCAGGCCGGCTCGCAGCAAGTCGGGAGCAGTCAAGCCTAAAGCGGCGGCCGCTTCTTCGGCGTGGTCGGAACTGCGCCAGATGATGGCGGCGGCGGCCTCGGGCGAGGCCACCGAGTAGATCGCGTGCTCAAGCATGAGCACCCGGTCGCCGACCCCCAACGCCAGGGCGCCGCCGCTACCGCCCTCCCCGATGACGGTGACGATGACCGGCACGCGCAGCCGGGCAAGGCGAGCCATGTTCTCGGCGATGGCCCAGGACTGACCGCGCTTCTCATCGTCAAGCGTTGGGCTGGCGCCGGGCGTGTCCAGGAAGGTCAGAACGGGCCGCCCAAACCGCTCGGCCATATCGAACAGGCGCAGCGCCTTGCGGAAGCCCTCCGGGTGGGCCATGCCAAAGTTGCGTTCGACGTTATCTGCCGTACTTCGGCCCTTCTGGTGGCCCACGACGATCACGCTGCGACCTTCGAAGGTTGCGAGACCCGCGACGACCGAGGGGTCGTCGGCGAAGCGGCGGTCGCCGTGGAGTTCGGTGAAGTCGGAAAAGAGGCGGTCAATGTAGTCCTGGGTGTGCGGACGTTGCGGATGCCTGGCCAACTGAACCCGCTGCCAGGGCGTGAGGTTGGCAAATATGTCCGCGGTGCGAGCCTCGAGCTCTAGCTGAAGGACTGCTAATTCGCGCGCGACCTGGGAGCTTGGATCCGGTCCGGCGTCACGCTCGAGTTCGGCGATGTGCTGGCGGAGTTCGTCGAGGTCTCGCTCGAATTCAAGCACGGGGGCGCTCCGCGCTCAGACGCGCGCGGCCTTGGCGGAGACCCGCGCCGGGGCGGCCACTTCCGCCGGCGCAAGGTGACCAATCACCCGGCCCAGGGTTTCGCGTAGTTCACGTCGCGGGACGACGAGGTCAAGCATGCCCTGACGCAGCACCCACTCGGCGGTGTGGTCTTCTACCGGTGCGCGACGGCGCAGCGTGCCCTGGACCACGCGAGACCCGGCGAAACGAATAGTTGCGCCGGGTTCGCCCACAATGATGTCGGCCACGGCCGCGAAGCTGGCCGTGACGCCGGCCAATGTCGGGTCGGCCATGACACAGATATGCGGCAGCCCGGCTTCGCCTAGTCGGGCCGCCGCCGCCGTCGTCCGAGCCATCTGCATGAGCGCGAAGAGACCCTCGTCCTGGCGAGCGCCGCCAGACGCGGTGACGGTGATCACCGGCAGGCGGTGGCGTAGCGCGTGTTCAAAGAGCCGGGTGATCTTCTCGCCCGTGGCGGAGCCCATGCTGCCGGCGATGAAGCCAAACTCCATGACGCCAAGAGCGATAGGGCGACCATGCATCGGGCCGACGCCGCAGACGATGGCCTCGTTGCGGGAAGTAAGCGCGCGGGCCTTGGCCACGCGGTCGACGTAGGAGCCGCTGGGCCGACGGAATCCGAGCGGATCGGCTGCGGTGACGTCGGCGTCAATCTCATGAAACCCGCCGGGGTCGTCGAGCAGGAGGGCGATGCGTTCGGCGGCGTCAAGGCGGTCGTGATAGTTACACGACGGGCACACGCGCAGCGCGGCTTCGAACTCAGGGCGGTAGTGCATGCCGCCGCACTTGCGGCACGTAACCCAAAGGTCAACCGGGACATCCGGGTAGCTCTGCATACCGCCGCGACGCCTGACGGCCATCCGGCGCACCCCTTACGCGCTTGGGGAGACTCGGCTCGGGGGGCGGGCCTCCCAGCCGCGAGACTGCCGGAGTATATCAGCGCTACAAGTGTAAATCGGGTGGATTCAGAGGAACGTCCAGGCGTTCCTCGGGGGTGCGCGCAAGAGCCAAAGCGCCAACCCACACCGCGCCTCGACGCCGCAGCGCACGGGTTGCGGCCTCGATGGTGGCACCGGTTGTCGTGACGTCGTCCACCAGGAGGATCCGGGTCCCGGACAGCTTGCGCAGGGCGCGAAACGCGCCGCGGACGTTGTTGAGGCGGCGTGCGCGGGGCAGCGACGTTTGCGGCGGCGTATCTCGCAGGCGAATGAGCACGTCGCAGTCGAGTGGGCGGTCGAGGTGTCGCGCGACTTCCGCGGCGAGGAGCCGGCCCTGGTTGTAGCCGCGTTGGCGCTCGCGACTGGAGGCCAGGGGTATGGGGACAACGAGATCGACCTGCAGGTCGGGAGGCAGGGCTGACATGGCGAGGTTGGCCAGGTCGGCGGCCAGGTAGCGCTTGTTGGCGTACTTGAAGCGGTGGACGGCCTGGAGGATGGGCGGGGTGTAGGCGTAGGGAACGTAGAGGTGGTTGATGCGGCGCTGCTCGAGGCGGCAGCGGGCGCATTGGTCGCCGTAGGTGAGGGGGCGCGTGCATTGGCGGCATTGGGGATGGGGGAGGCGTGTGGCGGTGGCGAGGCAGGGCTGGCAGATGGCGGCGCCGGGGCGGCCGCAGGCGGCGCAGCGCGGCGGGAAGAGGGCGGCGGCGAGGGCTCGAGTGGCGGTGCGGAGGCTGGCGGCGGCTGACTTAGCGGAGCCGCAAAGACCTGCCCCGCCCTGGATTCGGTCGGGCGGGGCAAGTTTCGCCATCAGCCCACGTGCATCGGGCTAGCCGGGGGTACCCGCTGGGCTTGGAGTGGTCTCGACGATGGTCGGCTTATCGTCCTGCACGCGCAGTTCGAACTCGCGGCCCTCGGCTGACTCCTGCATGACGTGCTCGGTGAGCGGCTGATCGACGTACTCGCCGACCAGTTGCGCGATCGGTCGTGCGCCGGCGTTGCGTCCGAGGGTGACGTTGACGATGTAGTCCAGCGCCTCAGACGTGATGTGGAGTCGGATGCCGAGGTTCTCGGTGCGGAGGATGGCGTCGGAGAGCGTCCGCCTTGCGATTTCCCTGATGTCCTCCTCTTCGAGGGCGTGGAAGACAACGAGGCGGTCGAGCCGGTTCAGGAATTCGCCGGGAAGCTGGCGACGGGCGAACTCGCGGATACGGGATTCGTAAGCGGTATAGCGGCGGGCCGAGCCCGACGTGGACTCGAACCCTATGGAGGGTCCGGTGACTTGGTCGACGCCCAGGTTGGAGGTGAGGACCACGATGGTGTTGCGGAAATCGACGTGGCGGCCGTTGGCGTCAGTGAGCAGGCCGTCCTCCATGATCTGCAACAAGACCTGCAAGGTACGGGGATGGGCTTTCTCGACGTCGTCGAAGAGGACGACGGAGTAGGGGTTGCGACGGACGGCCTCCGTTAGGCCACCGGCTTCGTCGAAGCCGACGTAGCCCGGCGGGGAGCCGATGAGCCGCGAGATGCTGTGGTACTCAGACATCTCCGACATGTCGACGCGAACCAGGTTGTCGTCGGTACCGCTCACGAACTGGGCCAGGGCCTTGGCGGTCTCGGTCTTGCCAACGCCCGATTCGCCGAGGAACAGGAAGGACCCGATCGGTCGGCGCGAATCACGCATCCCCGCGAGCGCGCGGCGCAGGGCGCGGCCGAGTTCGGCGAGGACGTCGTCCTGACCGACGACACGCCTGCGCAGGTCGTCCTCCATGTGCAGGAAGCGGTCGGAGTCGTTCTCGGCCAGCGTGGGCAGGGGCACGCCGATCCAGGACGAGAGGACTTCGGCGATTTCGTGCTGGGTGATGACGGGGCGGTCGGTGCCGACTTCTGCTTCCCAGGCGGCGCGTTCGTCGCGGAGTTCGTCGGCGACCTGGTCGCGCACCCGGCGGCGGGCGGCGGGAGGATGCGACGGGTCGTCCGGCGTTTCGGGCTCTGCCGCGATTTCGGCGTCCAGTTTCTTGATCCGGCGCAGGAGTTCGACAATGCGGGTGGGCGGGGTCTGGCGCCGCACCTTGGCCCGTGCGGATGCCTCGTCCACCAGGTCAATGGCCTTGTCGGGTAACTGGCGTGAGGTGACGTAGCGGCGGGACAGGTGCACGGAGGCGTCCACAGCGTCGTCGGTCACCTCCACGCCGTGATACGACTCGTAGAGCGGGCGCAGGGCCTTGAGGATCTCGACCGCATCCTCGTCGCTGGGTTCGTCAACGTCGATGGGCTGGAAGCGGCGGTTGAGGCTCTTATCGTTGGCGATGTAGCGGCGGTATTCGCGCCAGGTGGTGGCGCCGATGACCTGGACCTCGCCGCGCGCGAGGTGGCCCTTGAGCAGGTTGGCGGCGTCGAGCGACCCCGCCGCGCCGCCGGCGCCGATGACGGTGTGCAGTTCGTCGATGAAGAGGATGACGTCGCCGCTTTTGCGGACCTCGGCGATGAGTTGCTGGACGCGTTCCTCAAACTCGCCGCGGTACTTGGCCCCGGCGATCATGCCCGGGAGGCTGAGGGAGATGAGGCGCTTGTTTTGCAACTCTTCAGGCACGTCGCCCTTGACGATGCGGTGGGCCAGGCCTTCGACGATGGCCGTCTTGCCGACGCCGGCATCGCCGACAAGGACCGGGTTGTTCTTGGTGCGGCGCAGCAGCACTTCGATGGCGCGGTCCATCTCGAGTTGGCGGCCGATCACGGGGTCAAGGTCGCCGGTGCGGGCGGCGTTGGTGAAGTCGCTGCCGTATTCGGCCAGCATGCTGCGCGGTTTGCTGCGGCGGCCGCGGCCACGCCAGCGGCCGCGACGACGGCGGCCGCGGCCGGGAGAGCCGGGCTGGTAGGCGGCTTCGACGCGGCGGCGGAGAGGGCGGAACTCAACGCCGGCGGCGGCCAGCGCACCGGAGGTGAGGCGACCGGCGTTGGCCAGGGCGCCGAGCAGCAGGTGCTCGGTACCGATGAAGCGGACGCCCATGCGTTCGGCCTCCAGGGCGGCGGAGCGCAGCACGTTGCGGCCCTGAGCGGAGAGCGGGCGTCGGCCGTCGTCGCGGGCGTAGCCCGGGGGCAGGGTGTCGATGAGGGCGTCGCGGAGGGGCGGCAGGTCGATACCGGCATCGCGGAGGGCGCGGGCGGCAGCGGTTTGGGGGGACTCGAGGATGGCGAGGATGACGTGGCCAGGGCCGACCGCGTCATGGCCGAGGCGGGCGGCTTCGAGCTCGGCGTGCTGGATGACGCGACGGCCGCGGCCGGTGAGGCGGCGGAGGTATTCGACCGGGGTGTAGTCGTCGGGTTCGCGTTCCACGGGCCTAGCGGCTCCTTAGAGGCTGATGGGGATCTGGTCCACGAGGTCCTGGAGGCCCTCGCCGATGCTGTTGCCGAGGGAGGTGAGTACGACGATCAGGACGATGACGAAGACGGCGGTGACGAGGATGTAGCTGAGGACGCTGACGCCCGAGCCCTCCGAGAGGTAGCGGCGCCGCGACTGGCGGGGCGGTCCGGCGGGGTTGAGATTGGCCGTCACACCGGCTCCGAGGCTTGGTGGGTGCATGCCAGTTTAGACCGGCGGGCGGGTTGGTGGCATGCGGGGCGGCGAAATCGGGGGTCTCGCGCGCAATAAGAGTTTTTTCCAAAAAACTCTTGAGGCAGTTCGGGGCGCATTTTGGCGGGGTGGGGGAGGAAGGGTGGAGGGGCGAGGGAAGAGAAGTGAGGGTGGATAGGCACGGGGACTGGGGACGGGGTGCGGATCGGGTGGGCGGTGTCGTGGCAGGACGATGGGGCGAGGCCTGGGCGGCGCGGCGCGCCGGGGGCGGAGATTGGACGGGGCTGGGCGCGGGCGTCTGGGAGCGGAATGTGACTGGGGGGTGAAGGGGGAACTGTCTCTCGCCAGCCGGCCCCCAGAGGGGGCCGGCTGGCGAGAGACAGTTTGGGCCGGATTTTTTGGCGGGTCGGGGAGGAAAGTTGGGGTTGTGAGGGGGGTGGGCGGAAGGGGAGAGGGCAGCGGAGTGAGTGGTGGGAAGGGGAGAGGGCAGAGAAGTGAGGAGTGAGAGCGGAAAGGGAAGGGAACGGGGGCGGAAGGGTAGAGGGGAGAGGGAAGAGGAGTGAGAGAAGAGGGGAGCGAGGAAGGGACGGAAGAGCAGGAAGCGGAGAGCTGGGAGGATCGGGGCGAGTGGGGTGGCGGGCATTTGGAACAGGGGTTGCAGGGCTTACTCGGATAGTGTACAGTATGTGAGGGTAAGTGGCAAGTGGGTGGTGGGGAGCGGCTTGTGATGAGGGCGGGTGTAGGGCTGCCGGGGTCGGCGGGTGGACCGGCGCCGGTGATAGGGGATGCCGTCAGTGATGGCAATGCAATCAACGCTGGCATCGCAGGCGTTGCTGGCAGTGCAGGCAACGCTGGCGGGGATGGCGAGCCCAAGACGCTTGGATGCTGATGGCCGGGTGGTTCCCTTCGACAGGCTCAGGGCAGGCTCTACGGGCCGCCGACGGACTCCGGGTCGGCTCACCACGAACGGGGGGAAGGGGAGAGGGAAGAGGGCAGAGGAGTGAGAGGGAAAGAACAAGGGGTTGGTTGCTGTAGCCGGGGGTGTGGTTCGACACGGTCCGGTGGGTACACCCGCCCGGCTCACCACGAACGGGGTGGGGCCGATGAGTGGCTCGGGGGTGGTTGCCCGGAAGAGGCCGGTTGGAAACCGGCCCCTACGTCCGGAAGGGATGCGGACGGCAGGGGACTCGGGGCGCTGAGGGCTGGGGGCGCGGGCAGAATGTGGGCGTTGTCGGGAGCCGCCGCTGTGAGGGGATCTTTGCATAACCCAAGGTTGGTTGCCCGGAAGACCCTCACCCCAACCCTCTCCCAGAGGGCGAGGGAGCAAGAGCGGCCGCGGTTCGGAGAACGAGGGGCGTTTGCAAGGGTTCGGTGTGAGGGGTTGTCGTGGCTGGCGGGCTGACGGCCGGGGCGTTCATCGATAAGTGGCGGGCGGTGACGCTGAATGAGCGGGCGGTGGCGCAGGAGCACTTCATCGATCTGTGCCGGTTGCTGGGCGAGCGGACGCCGGTGGAGGCCGACCCGGAGGGGGACGAGTTCTGCTTCGAGCGGGGGGCGCGGAAGGATGGCGGGGGCGGCGGTTGGGCGGACGTGTGGAAGCGGGGGTGTTTCGCCTGGGAGTACAAGTCGCAGGGCAAGGACCTGGACGCGGCGTTTCAGCAGCTGCGGCAGTACGCGCTGGCGCTGGAGAACCCGCCGCTGCTGATCGTCTCGGACACGCGGCGGTTCCGGATTCACACGAACTGGACGAACAGCGTCAGCACGGTCCACGAGTTCACGCTGTACGAGCTGGACGATCCCGGCACGCGCAACCTGCTGACGTGGGCGTTCAGCGATCCCGAACGGTTGCGGCCGGAGCAGACGCGGCAGGCGCTGACCGAGCAGGCGGCGGCGACGTTTGCCGAACTGGCGCAGGGGTTGCGAGAGGCCGGGCACGAGCCGCAGACGGTGGCGCACTTCGTCAACCGGCTGGTGTTCTGCATGTTCGCGGAGGACGTGGGGTTGCTGCCGGACCAGATGTTCCGGCGGATGCTGGACCAGGCGCGGCTGCGGCCGGAGCGGTTCGCGGGGATGGCCCGGAGCCTGTTCGCGGCCATGCAGGACGGCGGCATGGTCGGGTTCGAGGAGGTGGCGTGGTTCAACGGCGGGCTGTTCGACGACGACACGGCGCTGCCGCTGGACCGGCCGCAGGTGAACGCGGTGCGGGAAGCGGCAGGGCTGGACTGGTCGGAGATCGACCCGTCGATCCTGGGGACGCTGTTCGAGCGGGGCCTGGACCCGGACAAGCGCTCGCAACTGGGGGCGCACTACACGGACCGCGACAAGATCATGCAGATCGTGGACCCGGTGATCGTGCGGCCGTGGCTGGCGGAGTGGGCGGCGACCAAGGAGAAGCTGGTCGACCTGCTTGACCGGGCTGAAAAGGCCAAGACGACGCAGACGGCGAGCCGGCGTCGGCAGGAGGCCTCGAAGCGGTTACGCGAGTTCCTGGAGCGGCTGGCGGCATTCCGGGTGCTGGACCCGGCCTGCGGGTCGGGCAATTTCCTGTACCTGGCGCTGCACGCGCTGAAGGACCTGGAGCACCGGGTGCGGGTGGAGGCGCAGACGCTGGGTTTGCAGCCGCCGTTTCCGGCGGTGGGTCCGGCGAACGTGACGGGGATCGAGCTGAACCCGTACGCGGCGGAACTGGCGCGGGTGTCGGTGTGGATCGGCGAGATCCAGTGGATGCGGCGTCACGGGTTCCGCGAAGACCGCGACCCGATATTGAAGCCGCTGGACACGATCGAGTGCCGGGATGCGGTGCTGACGGCGGACGGGCAGGAGCCGGAGTGGCCGGAGGCGGATGTGGTGATTGGGAATCCGCCGTTCTTGGGTGCGCGACTCCAGGTGTGGACGCTCGGCGAGGAGTACATGTCGCGACTCCGCGAGGTCTTCGCCGACCGCGTGCCGGGCGGCGGCGATTTCGTCTGTTACTGGTTCGCGAAGGCGGGCGACCAGATACGGGCAGGTAAAGCACGACGTGCGGGACTTGTCGCGACGAATTCCATCCGGGGTGGAGGAAGCCAAAGGGCCCTTCGTAACGCCACTGACAACCTCAAGATCTTCGATGCCTGGAGCGACGAGGAGTGGGTCAACGATGGTGCTGCTGTCCGGGTGTCCCTGGTCTGTTTCTCACGCGCGAGCGACTCTGCCCTCTCAGCCACGAAACTTGACGGTCAAGAAGTCGCGAAAATCTACTTGGACTTATCGGCTGATCACGGTAGCGAGGGCGTCGATCTCACGAAGGCCCAACGAATTTCAGCAAACGCGAATGTTGCATTCATGGGCCACGCAAAAGGCGGTCGTTTCGACGTTGCGGGAGAGATGGCCCGTGAGTGGCTGCAACTACCTTCCAATCCGCACGGTCGGTCAAATGCCGATGTCCTGAAGCCTTGGATGAATGGACGAGACCTTACGAGTCGGCCGGCCGGGAAGTGGATCGTCGATTTCGGGTGGACCATGTCAGAAGGTGACGCGGCGCTTTATGAACAACCGTTCCGCTGGGTCAAAGACCATGTCTTTCCGATGCGGCAACGGAACCCGCGCGAGGCGCGGCGACGATACTGGTACCGCCACATGGATCCACCGCAACGCATGTGGCAGGCCATCGACCAGAAGTCCCGCTACATCGCAACGGCACGAGTCGCCAGACACCGGCTGTTCGTTTGGTGCGACGCTCGCGTGTGCCCGGATCAGCAACTGATCGTGATTGCGCGCGGTGACGACACGACCTTCGGCATCCTGCACAGCCGCTTTCATGAACTGTGGTCGCTGCGGTTGGGCACCAGCCTGGAGGACCGTCCGCGCTACACGCCCACGACCACCTTCCAGACCTTTCCGTTTCCCGAAGGTCTGACGCCGGACATTCCCGCCGCCGACTACGCCGACGATCCGCGCGCCATCGCCATTGCCGAGGCCGCGCGACACTTGGTCGAACTGCGTGATCGCTGGCTGAATCCGCCGGAGTGGGTGGAGTGGGTTGAGGAGCCGGTGGCGGGGTATCCGAAACGGGCGGTGCCGACCAAGGCTGCTCCGGTGCGGGAGCTTCGAAGGCGGACGTTGACGAATCTGTATAACGAGCGGCCGCAGTGGTTGGTGGATGCGCATGGGGAGTTGGATGCGGCGGTGGCGGCTACCTATGGCTGGGATGCGAACATGCAGGACGCCGATGCCCTAAAGGAACTTCTCAGGCTGAATCTCTCTCTGACCTGCTGACGGGTTATGAGTGACCTCGCACCGCGAAACAATTCCTCGGTTACCCATCGCCTCTCTACGCCTATCGCCGGCAAATGCCTGCAACTTCTCGACAATCCACAATGCTATATCAACGACTTCAAATGGGCTCCTACTTGGGCTCCTACTTGGGGTCCTACATAATTGATGCACCCAGCGGATTTGGCGGCTCCGATATCATCATCGGATCCTGTGTCCGGTGTGTCCTACACCCATCCATTATAGCGGAAATGTAGCTACCGAAAAAGGGGTTGCTACTGTTTCATCTTAAGCGAGGCCGGTGGTAGGTAGGTCAAAGGACCAGCAGGAATAGTGTTGATCCACTGACGAGAACCACCTGTCAGTGGCCCTTACGCAGTCGTGCCAGATAAGCAGGGACTGCCGTGCGAGGGGTACATAATAACCTTCCATTACTGACTCGCCTTCTTGTCAGCTACATTAACTGATCTACAGCTAGGGTTCTCGCGCGGGGACCAGACAGCTAACTAATTCAGCGAGTTCATCGGCGATATCACGCTCACAACATCGACAACCACAAATATCAGCATGGGCAGGGTTGTCTACGTTGTCACCCTTGCTCTTTTGTTTAGGCGTATGACAAACCTTTAGTGGATAGCCGTGTGCTGGAAGCACAAAGTCACGAATATCACAAACATTCAGAATTGCGTAACGAGCGTTCGCTCCACGGGTTAGACCAGGACGTGACCTGATCTGTGTCATCGCTGTTTGAAAGTCAGAACTATAGTATTCCAGCCAATCTACCGATATCTCAGGCCTGTTGTCGTCAAGCATGAATGCTGTGTGGAGAACGGAGCCAAGGTCAGTTTCGAGTTTACTCTTGCCACAATACCGCGCCACACGATGCCCGTCTTTGATTTTCAATGCCTTCATCTAAAACTCTACGAGGAATGATTCTACAAAATGCAATGCATCGTCAGTGGGCAGCACTTCTATATGTCGCTCTTGACCACGCTTTATCTTATACCAAATTGTGTCGTCAGGCAAAAATGCCATTAGAATCGACAACCCTTTGCCTGGATCGCCCCACTTTGCTGTGACAGTACCATCACGCTCAACGGCTATCGCAGGACGCTGAATCCAGCGTCTAAAAGTAAGAACCTTTATTGCAACCTCCAGCGAGGAACAATTAATCGAGCTATACTCAGGGTCTAGATCAGCCTCTGCCCACAACTCGTCAAGTCGATCAGCGATTTCAAAAAACCCAGCAAAGCCAAGCATTTTGATTCGCGTATAAATCTTCAGTTCATCGACATATGCTTTGTCAATCTCAATACCTTCAAAGGTCAAACTCTGACTCTCTGTACTTTCCCGTGCTAAAGCAGGCAGATCTATAGCGCCGCTTCCAAGTAAGGCACCGGCAATAAATGCACGAGTAACTCCGGTTCGCATACGCACCGAATCATCAAGGAGACAGCTCCGGATATAGCGATGCAGCGAGTCGCTAGAAAGACTATCGTAATCCTCTTTGGATAATTCGGATTCAGATACTCGATTTTCCCAATCAAGCCACAGGCGGTGATGTTGAACACTAGGTAGCCTGATAACTGGCTTAGTCGCAGGAGAATGAAACGTGGCAATTTCTGCCACAGACACCGCCGACATGTCAGCTAAGACCTTGTTCTGACTCGTCGACTCCTTTTGCAGTCTCTACATAGTGACGCAGAGCATTAGTCACTATTTCATGCAAGTCGCGTAGGCGAAGAGGGTTGATAATGACACGAGCAACCGAAATGATCTCGACTTCGTCCAAATCTTCTAAAGGCTCTTGGTGCAACATGGTACCAGGAGGCAATGGAGGGTTTATAAAACCCATGTGAAGACAGTATTCGTGTTCATTCGGATTAGCTTGTAAGGCAAACACGTTCACATAAGGTGCCGGATGCGAGTCGTCTATCTTCCAAACCTGACGAAGAACAGTAGGCTCAATTTGTTTTGACTCGCCCTGACTTACAGCCTGGTGACCCCTGTTGACAGTTGACTCAGTTTCAGCCATGTTCAAGCCTCAGCGCGCTTCACGGAGTGGTGACATGACAACCCCGCAGGGCCAGTTTACATATGGTACCACCTGATACATCTGGAGGCAACCAGTCTTGTGCGACCCAGTTACCCTTTCAGTTTGCCCGCCACCCTTGTTGCACTTTGGCAAATTACTCGTCATTGCTAGACCACTTCCGAAAATGAACCAATAGAATTGCCGCCGCCCTCAACGATGAACTTCAAGCTCACCAGCGATTGCCGGCGATGTGGCCGCTCGTCCAGAGTTCGCCGAGCCGAT
>DAOUJT010000191.1:0-5686 GCA_034422315.1 Chloroflexota bacterium
ATCCCAATCCCCGGCTTCAGCCTCGGACACGCCGCCGCCGTCTACGCGGCCATCGCGTTGCTGGTCGTGCTTAGCGGCCGGAAGCCGTGGCGAATCCCGAAGGTCCGGACACGCCGCGTCAGATCCCTCGCCGTCGGGCTGGGCATCGCGGCGTTCGCACTCCCGCCGGTCCTGGCCGTCGTCGCCGCGCCGCGTCTGTTCAATGACTCGGCGACTCGCATCACCGTCGACTTTGCGGGCGCCGCGCCCACGGTCTATGCGCGGCATGCCGATGCAAGCCTGGTTGTCGTGGGCGACCGCCTGCGACCATACGTGCTCGACGCCGCTCTGCCCGCCTGGGACCCGACCGTCGACCTACTGGCAATGCCCCGTGGCGACGGCCACGCCAGCGCAATGGCCCTTGCCTTGCTGTCCGAGCGTCCCGTAGCGCTCGCGGCGGCGCCGAAGCTGCACGGGCTGGGGCCGGCCCTCGTCTCTCGGGACGGCGCCCGCCGCACACGGGTCGACGCAAGCGGCAATGCGTCCAGCGGCGGCCTGACGGTCGAACTGCTGCACGACGAATCCGGCGCCTGGACGAGACTCTCGACCACAGACCTCACGACCCTGGTGGCCCCACCGGGTGCTGCTCGCCCACCGCCGGGCGCAACAGCCGACGTACTTGTCCTCACGCGGCGCAGCACCCTTGCTCCCTCCGACTTCAGCTCCCTGGGCGAAGCCGGAATCCGCCTGCTGCTGGTCTCCCATCCGACTCGCGCCCGGACCGCAGCGGTCGCCCTCAACCCCGAAGGAGAACCAGGCGTTCTCGAAGTCGTGTCGGGCGCCGTCGTGCTCATCCGAGCGGACTCCGGCGCAATCGAAGTCCGCCAGCCGAACTGAGACCTTTCGCGGGGTACGATCCTTCGCGGTTCGGCCACGAATGGGGCATATCAGTGCATACAGCGGTTGTCGGCGGCGGGGCCATGGGTGCGGCCATCCTGCGCGGCCTTATCGCACGCGGCGGGCTAGAGCCGGCTGACCTGACGGTGGCGGAAGTCGTCGCTGAACGGCGCGCCGCGCTCGCCGAGGACTACGGCATCGGCGTTACCGCCGAAGCGGACGCCGCCGTCTCCGGCGCCGGCCTCGTCATCCTGGCCGTCAAACCCCAGAACTTCCAGGACCTCGCCCCCACGCTCCGCCCGGCCCTGGACGACACCGCGTTCGTCATCTCCATCATGGCTGGCGTCACGCTCGAAACGCTGCGCACCGGCCTGGGGACCGACCGTGTGGTCCGCGTCATGCCCAACATCGCCGCCCAGGTAGGACGCGGCGCGTCGGTCTGGACCGCCGACCGCGGCGTCACCTCGGCCGACCGCAACCGCACGCGAGCGGTGCTGGGCGCGCTGGGCATGGAAGTTGAAATCGAGGACGAGTCGCTCATCGACGTCGCCACCGCCGTCCACGGCAGCGGCCCCGCCTACGTCTACCTACTGGCCGAAGCCTGGATCGACGCCGCCGCCGCCCAGGGCCTCGACCGCGACATGGCCACGGAACTGGTTCGCGAGACCATCGCCGGCTCGGCGGCGCTCTGGCAGGCCACCCGCAGCCATCCGGCCGCCCTGCGCGAAGCCGTCACCTCGCCCGGCGGAACCACGGCCGCCGCCCTCGAGGCCCTGGACAACTTCGACTTCCCGGCCGCCATGCGCGCCGCCATCGACGCCGCAACCCGGAGGGCGAAAGAACTGGCCTAGACACGTCGGCGCCTGCCTCTGCTAGCGTGCGCTCGAACTCATCCGGAGACCCAGCCCCATGGCCGCCACGCTCACCGACGCCCAACTCGACGAACTTAGGACCTTCGACTCCGCAACCATCGCCAACGCCATCGAGCCCTTCAAGGTTCGCGACCAAACGCTCGGCTACGTTGGCTCCAACGTGCGCGCGCTGTTCCCCAACAAGCAGGAGCCCATGGTCGGCTACGCCGTCACCGCCAAGGGCGACAGCACCACCTACGCCCGTCGACGCGACCCCGCCCTGCAATTCGGGCTCTGGGAAGCCATGGACGCATCCCCCAGGCCGTCCGTCGTCGTCATCCAGGACTCCGGCAACAACCCGTCCAAGTCCTGCCACTGCGGCGACGTGATGGGCACCCTGATCCGGGCCCTCGGCGGAATCGGCCTGGTGACCGACGGCGGTGCTCGCGACCTTCCCGAAGTCGAAGCGCTTGGTCTTCACTACTTCGCACGAGGACCTGTGGTTGCCCACGGCACCGCCGTCATCTACGACGCCGGCGAACCCGTGGTAATCGACGGTGTGCCCATTAAGACCGGCGACCTGCTGCATGGCGACGTGAACGGACTGGTCACGATCCCCGCGGAAATCGCCGGGGAGGTGGCCGACGCCGCCCGCGAGGTCATCGCCGACGAAACCCGGCGCAAGGCCTACGCCGACTCGCCCGACTTCACGATCCAGGGCTACCGCAAGCTGCTCGGCTTGTAGCGCCGCGGCACCTTAGCCGTGGCGCCCGCCGACAGCCGTAAGGCACGGGCGGGGGCGGAGCCATGGGCTCCGTCTAGGCGATAAACATGCGCGTAGCCGTGGACGCCGTTGCCGCGGGCTCCGGCCTGTTGTCCGGCGCCGGCCCCCTGCGCCACACCACGGTAAATCTCGTCGCCGCGCTCGCCGACCTGGCGCCTCGCTCAACCTGGCACGTCTTCTGCCCGGCCTTTGCCGCCCTTCACGAACTCACCGGTCGCCCCAACGTCTTGGTCCACCCGCTTCGCGCCGCCGTCCGCACTCGCCCCATCCGGATCCTCTACCAGCACACCGCCTACGCCCACGCCCTCCGTCGCGTCCGCCCGGACGTCACCCTGCACACCGTCAACGTCGCGCCACTCGCAGGTCCTCGACCCCGCGTCGTCATGCTCCGCTCCCTGCAGGTCTTCACCCGCGCGCACCAGTTCGGCTGGCTGCGACGCCGCTACTTGCAGTCCGCGATCCGTCGCTCGCTGCTCGGTGCCGACCGCGTGGTCGCCGGATCCTCAACTTCCGCCGACGCTGCAATCCGCTTGCTGGGTCTGGATCCTTCCCGCCTTCATGTCATTCCCCACGGCCTCGCCCCGCACATCGCCGGGGCGCTCGACAAACCTCTACCGGCACGTCAAACGCAACGTCCCTACCTGCTCGCCGTCTCGACCCTCTACGGCCACAAGAACTATCCACGCCTCTTGCAAGCCTTCGCGTCGCTGCGACGACGCAACGCGATTCCGCACGAACTGCACATCGCCGGCGCCGACGCCGATCTCACCGCCGCCGACCTCCGTCGCATGGCCGGGGAACTCGGCGTAGGCGAAGCCGTGAAGCTCCTCGGCCCGATCCCCCACGACCGCATCGGCCCCCAGTACCAGCAGGCAGACGCCCTGGTCTACGTCTCCCTCGCCGAGACCTTCGGCCACCCGCCCCTCGAAGCCATGGCCTGCGGCTGCCCCGTCATCGCCTCCAACACGACCTCCCTGCCCGAAATCACCGGCGACGCGGCCGAGCTTGTCGACCCGACCGATGTACAGGCCATAGCCTCAGCCATCGAAAGAGTCGTCACGCAACCGCGCCGCCGCGCCGCCCTGGTAGCTCGCGGAAGTCAGCGTGCTCGTGATTTCACCTGGGCCCGCACCGCCGAACGACTGCTGGCGGTCCTTGAAGAGGTCGCCCGGTAGCCAGCGTCGTTAACCTCCCGAGCAACCCCGCCGCTCAAGATCCGCGGCCATCCGCATCGCCGCCTGCACCCGGTTCGGCCCCTTCTTGTTGTAGAAGATCACGTAGCTGGCCGTCTCCGGCCCATGCCGCGCCACAACCAGATCCGCCAGTTCGCCGATCTCGGAGTCCGTGTAGACGTGCTCCGCCCGCAGAGCCCGGCGCTCGCGAGCCGAGACCTCACCGGCATCGTCACGTCCCATGAAGCGGTAGTAGGCAACGTTTGGCGCCGTCAGTTCACGCACGTGTTCAGGCAGCCCGGCGGCCGCCGCTCGAGGCTCGTCGGGAATCACCATGGCCAGGCCAAGGGTCCGCAGCCGCTCCGGCGTTTCGACACGACGTTCACCCTCCAGCCAGCTCGCGTGCCGGAATTCAATCGCAACCGGATCGTCACCCAATCCATCCCGCAATGCGGCCAGGTGCTCGTACGTCTCCGGTCGCGGGCGCACGTTCGCGCCAAGCTGCACCAGGAATCCGCCAAACTTCCTGGCCTCCCGCAGCGGCTGCACGCCTTCGTACTGGTTCTTGATGTACTCGGCCGCCAACGCCGAGTCCCGCGGCCGGTTCGCCACCGCCCGGTGCGCCTTCACGAGGAACCTGAACGCCTCCGGCGTCTGCTGGGCCCACTGCGCGTAGACCGACCGTTCGATTCGCCGGTAGAAGCTGGCATTCACTTCCACCACCCGCAGCCGCGAGGCGTAGTACGACAGCCGCTCCGCCGGCTTGGTCCCGCGCGGATAGTAACCCGTGTGGTCCGACCAATTGGCCGTTCCAACCCAGACCCGACCGGCACCGGCGTCAGTCATCAAATCTGCGGTTCATCTCTTCTGAGCGACTGGACATGCGCCCGCATCCTAGGCGACGTCCTCGAAGCGACAACGACATGCCGCACTTGCTCTGGCGAAACCGCGCGGAGGAGGTTCCGACGGCACGAAGGAGGAACAGCCACCGACTGCTTGAGCACTCGCCCTTTGGTCTCATCGGCCGTGGCGGCAGGGGGATTGGCACGGCCGCGAGATTTCGGACAGCTACTTGCCATCCACGGGTGGGCGAGGGCTCAGCCAGCCGGTTTGCGGGGATGCCGCGCCGTCGGAACCTTCCTCACACGGTCAACTCAATATACCGTACAAAAAGCGAACGTCAAGCCTGCAACGCAACTCGCATTCGCCGTTGCTACGATGCGGCACCAGCTTCAAGGTGAACCCCATGGCCCGCCCCAAGGTTCTTGTCACCGGCGCCGCCGGCTACGTGGCGGCCCAGATGCTGCCAACCCTGCGCGAACGCTACGACTGCACCCTCATCGACGTCACCACCACCGACCGCGACGGCGGCGAGGTCCCCGGCGTCCAGGTCCAGAGCATGTTGGACGACCGCGAGACGCTGCGCCCGTTATTCACCGGCTGCGACGCCGTCATCCACCTGGCCTTCATTCGCCGAACCGAGGACGTCCGCGAACACTTCGACGGCGAGATGGACAACATCCGCATGGCCTACAACGTCTTCCGGCTGTCGCTGGAAGAGAACGTGCGCCGGGTCGTGATGGCCAGCTCCAACCACGCCGCCGACTTCTACGAGCACCTGCTGCGCAGCCGCGAGATGGACATGCTGCAAGCCACCAACGACATTCGCCCGCTCTCCGACAACTACTACGGCTGGGCCAAGGAGTCCTACGAACATCTGGGCTTCGTCTTCGCCACCGGCACGCTGGGCCGCAAGCTCCAGAACGTCCACATCCGCATCGGCGCCCCGCGCCAGCTCGATCCCACCGAGCTGTCGGGCGACATCCAGGGCTATCCCGTCCGCCGCAACCTGGGCGCCTACATCAGTCCCCGCGACCTCACCCAGCTCTTCGTCAAGTCGATCGAAACCGAGAACATTGACAACGAGTGGGGCATTCCCTGGCAAGTCTTCTACGGCATCTCCGACAACACCCGCTCCTTCTGGGGCCTGGAGAACGCCCGCC
>DAOUJT010000192.1:0-8592 GCA_034422315.1 Chloroflexota bacterium
TACATGACCGGCCAGAACATCAGCTACGACGGCGGCTTCGTGATGCCGTAGGCTTCTCGAAGAACCTGCCGACGTTTCCCGTGCCGTTGATATACTCAACGAGGCAGCCGCCCCCTATAGGCGGCGCCATCCCCAATACTTCGAAAGGCATCTCCGCTTGAGCGCGACTCAGGACGCTGCGGCGCCAGCCGACGTCTCGGTAGCCGAACCAGAACCAGTCGTTGAGCTGGAGTCGATGGAAGACCTGCTGAACGAGCCCGGCGGCGCGATGCAGGGAATTTCCCGAGGCGACGTGATCGAGGGCCTCGTCGTTGGGGTCGACCCCGACGAATTGCTCGTGGACATCGGCTTGAAGTCCGAGGGCGTGGTGCCGCAGCGAGAGTTGTGGGACTCGCGGTCCGAGGAGCCGAAGCCCGTCTTCAGCGTTGGCGACATCGCGTTCGTCTACGTGGTGCGGCCGGAGGGCGATGGACCGGCCGTGCTCTCGGTTCGCCGGGCGGCGCAAGAGAAAGTCTGGCGCGCCACCGAGGAACTCTTCGAGAACGGCACGATCATCGAGTCCACCGTCCAGGAATACAACAAGGGCGGCGTGCTGGTTGACGTGGGGCCGCGCGGCTTCGTACCGCTCTCCCAGCTCACCAGCCTGCGGCGCGGGCCCGCCGACGAGACCGAAGAGGAACTGAACGCCAAACTGTCGGAACTGGTCGAGAAACAGATCTACGTCAAGATCATCGAGCTCGACCGTCGACGAAACCGCCTGATCCTCTCGGAACGGGTCGCCGAGCGCGAGATGCGCGCGCAGCGGCGCGAGGTGCTGCTGGACGAGTTGCAGGTCGGCCAGGTCCGCAAGGGCATCGTCAGCAACATCTGCAGTTTTGGCGCATTCATCGACCTCGGCGGAGCCGACGGGCTGGCGCACATCTCCGAGCTTTCGTGGAGCCGCGTGGAGAGCCCCGAGGAAATCCTGCGGCCGGGCGAGGAAGTCGACGTTTACGTGCTCGCCCTGGACCGCGTGGACAAGAAGATCGCGCTGAGCATGCGGCGCGCCACGACGGACCCGTGGGCCGATCTGACCTCGCGCTTCCAGGAACACGAAGTCGTTCCGGGCACCGTCACCAAGCTGGCGCCGTTCGGCGCGTTCATTCGGCTGGCGGACGGGGTTGAAGGACTGGCGCACTCGTCGGACCTGGGCAACGCCGCGCTCCACATGGTCAACGAAGGCGATATCGGGCAGTTCCGCATCCTGAGCATCGACGCGCAGCGGCGCCGTATCCGGTTGACGCCAGTCGAGATTTACCCTCCGCCGGACGAGGACTACATCGACGAGGAATTCGAAGGCGAGCTGGCCGCGGTGGCGGAGAGCCCGGATGCGGAAGTCGCCGAGGACTTCAATGACGCGGACGCAGTTGTCGCCGAGGACGCCGACGACGTGGATGCGGCAATCGTTACGGAATCCGACGACGTGAATGCCACAATAGAGGCGAGCGACGAGACCAAGAGCGGTTCGTAAGCTCTGGGTCGCCGCCACCGGAGGTTGCCGTGAACGACAGGCTCGATAAGTTCACGGAGCGCGCCAAGAAGGTCCTGGTCTACGCGCAGGACGAGGCGACGCGCTTTAACCACAACTACATCGGCACCGAGCACCTGCTGTTGGGCCTGGTGCGCGAGGGCGAGGGCATCGCCGCCCAAGTGCTCAAGAACCTGGGCGTCGAGCTGAACAAGGTTCGCAGCGCGGTCGAGTTCATCATCGGCCGCGGCGAGCGCATGGTCGTTGGCGACATCACGCTGACGCCGCGCGCCAAGCGGGTCATCGAGTTGTCAATCGAAGAAGCCCGGCGCCTGGGACACAACTACATCGGCACCGAGCACCTGCTGCTGGGCCTGGTACGCGAGGGCGAAGGCATCGCCGCCGGCGTGCTGGAAAGCCTGGGCGTGAACCTGGAGAAGGTGCGCTCGCAGGTCGTGCAGGTCGTCAGCCAGAGCCAAAGCGAGCGCCCGCGCGAGGCCGCCACCACCGCCCCGTCCAAGCGTTCATCCAAGACCCCGGTCGTCGACCAGATGGGCATCGACCTCACGGCCGCGGCGCGAGCCGACAAGCTGGACCCGGTGATCGGACGCCACGACGAAGTCGAGCGAGTAATCCAGATCCTGAGCCGCCGCACCAAGAACAACCCGGCCCTGATCGGCGAACCCGGCGTTGGCAAGACAGCCATCGTCGAGGGCCTGGCCCAGCGCATCATCGAAGGCGAAGTGCCCGACTCCCTGCGCGACCGGCGCGTGCTGACCCTGGACATGGGCACGCTGGTCGCCGGCACCAAGTACCGCGGCGAGTTCGAGGAACGACTGAAAAAGGTGATCGACGAGATCAAGGGCTCCACCGACTCGGTGCTGTTCATCGACGAGCTGCACACGGTCGTTGGCGCCGGCGCGGCCGAGGGCGCGGTGGACGCCGCCAACATCCTCAAACCGTCGCTGGCCCGCGGCGAGCTGCAGGTCATCGGCGCCACAACGCTGGACGAGTACCGCAAGTACATCGAGCGCGACGCCGCCCTGGAACGCCGCTTCCAGCCGGTCATGGTGCAGGAACCGTCGATCGAGGAAACCGTGGACATCCTGCGCGGCGTGCGCAGCCGCTACGCCGACCACCACAACGTGGAGATCACGGACGAAGCCCTGGTCGCGGCCTCCGAGCTGGCCGGCCGCTACGTCACCGACCGATTCCTGCCGGACAAGGCCATCGACGTGATGGACGAGGCCGCCGCCCGCGTGAAGATTCGCTACGGCATGCCGCCCAAGGGGCTGCGCGAACTCGAATCCCGCGCGGACCAGGTGGCCGCGGAGAAGTCCAAGGCCATCGACGCGGAAGACTTCGAAGCCGCCAACCAGTTGCGGCAGGAAGAAGAACAGCTGCGCGGCAAGGCCAACGCCCTGCGCGAGGAATGGACCAAGTCCAACGAGGGCCAGTCGCCGCGCGTGACCGAAGAGGAAGTCGGGCAGGTCGTTTCCATGTGGACCGGCATTCCGGTCACGCGCATCCGCGAAGAGGAATCCGAGCGGCTGCTGCACATGGAAGACGAACTGGCGCGGCGTGTCGTGAGCCAGAAGGAAGCCATCGAGTCCATCTCACGCGCCGTCCGCCGTGCGCGGGCCGGCCTGAAGGACCCGCAGCGCCCGATCGGCGCGTTCATGTTCCTGGGCCCCACCGGCGTCGGCAAGACGCTGCTGGCGCGGGCGCTGGCCGACTTCATGTTCGGCAGCGAGGACTCGCTGATCCGCATCGACATGTCGGAGTACATGGAGCGGCACGCCGTGTCCCGGCTGGTCGGCGCGCCGCCGGGCTACGTGGGCTACGAGGAAGGCGGCCAGTTGACAGAGGCCGTGCGCCGCCGCTCGTACGCGGTGATCCTGCTGGACGAGATCGAGAAGGCGCACCCCGAGGTCTTCAACATCCTGCTGCAACTCATGGACGACGGCCGCCTGACCGACGCCAAGGGGCGGTCGGTGGACTTCCGCAACACCATCGTGATCATGACCTCCAACGTGGGCGCGCAGCACATCAAGCGCAACGCAACGCTCGGCTTCCACAGCGAAGACGCGTCGACCGAGGACACCTACTACCGCAACATGCGCTCCAAGGTGCTCAACGAGTTGAAGAAGGTCTTCCGGCCCGAGTTCCTCAACCGGGTCGACGCCAGCGTCGTCTTCCACGCGCTCACCCGCGCCGACGTGGCCGACATCGTGGACCTGGAACTGGCGCGCGTGCGGCTGCAACTCAGCGAGCACGACCTGGAATTGGAAGTCACCACCGACGCCAAGGGCCTGCTGGCCGAACAGGGCTACGACCCCGACTTCGGCGCGCGCCCGCTGCGCCGCGTGATCCAGAACCTGATCGAGGACCCGCTGGCCGAAGAGCTACTGCGCGGCGCCTTCGAACCCGGCGCCCAGGTCATCGTCGACCGCGACGGCGACGACGTGGCCATCACTTCGCGAGAGCCGGTCGAAGCCTAGAGGTTTTCGCCTCTCTCCGGCATAAGCACCGGACTCCCAACTAGCATCCAGAGGGCAACTTGGCTGGAATCTGGACGAAGGCCGGGACTGACTGGAAACCGGCGGCGCCACAGCCATTTCCCGACGAAGCAACGCTGCAAGAGATGGTCGCCGAGAATCCAAACCTCCTGCCGCTGGCAGGTTCGCCCCGGCTCATCGTTCTTGGCCGCGAGGTTGGCCTCGCAAACGGGGCCATTGACGTGCTGGCTGTCGAGACTTCGGGACGACCTGCCATCATCGAAGTCAAGCTGGCCCGAAATTCGGAAGCACGTAGGGCGGTTGTTTCACAGGTGCTGGCTTACGCCGCATTCCTTCGAGGACTCGCCGCCAAAGACCTCGAACAAGGCCCCCTAAATGGACCACTTCAGAGGCTTGGATACACATCTCTGGAGGAGGCCGTCGAGGGTCAGGATCAGGAAGGTGCCGTTGACTTCGATTCGTTCAGAGCATCCCTGCAGAGATACCTAAACAACGGTCAATTCCGGTTAGTTCTCGTACTGGACGACGTGTCCTCCGAGTTGGAGCGGATCATCGGGTATTTGGACTCGGTCACCGTGCCCGGATTGACTATTGATCTCGTGACAGTGAGCGTCTACGAGGTTGGCGGCACGCAGGTCGCCCTGCCGCAACGCATCTCGCCTGATCCTGACGCAGCCACGGAGACTGAAAAGCCAAAGCCGACTGGGCAGCTTTCCGACGGACCCCAGGCCTTCATTGAGTCCGTTGCGGGCATCTCAGGCCGTGATGGCGAGGTCTTCAACAGCCTGATTGCGTGGGCCAGAGACGTAGAGCAGTTGCCAAACGTGCGTCTATGGAGCTATGTCGGCACTGGTGCCAGAAGGATTACGTTGATGCCAAGGCTGATTCAAGAGAACGCAGGCCTGATAACAATCTGGAATGACAACGGAAGGCCGTCTGTCTCGATGTGGCGGTCGGTATTTGAAAGACGCGCACCAAACGCGATAGGCCAAGTTGAGGACTTGATCGCACCTATAGCGATTGGCCAGGGCAATTCGCTGGCCGAGATCAACTCCGAGGTGCTTGCTGCGCTGAAGAGGGCTTACGAAGAAGCCGCCGTTGGGCCGTCCTAGCCGCAGTAGCCTGCCTAGAGGTCACCTGCTGGCTATATCCGTTGGTCGCCCGTCCTCCGCGTTAGCACTCGGAGCCCTGAATCCAGGCTGACCCACTGTGGCTAAACCTCGACGTCTATTTGCCTGCGCCGACTGTGGCGCGGAGCATCGGCAGTAGATGGGATAGTGCAACGTCCGCGGGGCGTGGAATTCGCCGGCCGAACGGCGGGGCATCGAGGGTCCGGATAGTAAGCGTGCGGCGCCTTCGAACCCGGTGCCCAAGTCATCGTGGACAAAGACGGCGACGACGTCGCCATCACCTCACCAGAGCCGGTCGAAGCCTAGTCTTCACGTCCTTCTGACGGAACGAGACCCGACGCTCGGACTCGTCGCTGACTGCTCGACCGCCCAAGTCCTCCAGAGCCGCCAACGCGATCGACCCAACGGCAGCCAACACGCCTCTCTGGCTGGCCTGGCTTCCGCGCTCCTCGCAGCCTCTAAGGTGCGCGGCGGGCTGTTTCGGCGTCTCGCCGGGACTTGTCGCCTAGTCCAAGCGTCGTCATCCAGAGTGTCAGGCCCACGGGAACGAGCGCTCCGGCGGCGGGCACCGGCACATGACCGACGGTACCGTTGGCTACCGTCCACAGGCGATCCACGACCGACATCTCTTCCCAGCGGTCCGAGTAGTCCTGGTCCATGACGGCCGTGTAGTAGTTGTGGTCGAAGTGCCGCCATGAGCCAAGCAACGCGCAGACGAGAACGATCACCGCGACAATCCGGGCGATCCGGATCGTCGCCCGAGACGTGCGAAGCACGAGCGTGACCAGGGCCAGACCGCTCAACACCACGGCGGCCCAGGGCACCAACTGCCAGAAGTCTCCCCAGTGCCGTTCATAGGCCAGCGCAACGGCGACGCTCAGGATGCTGATAACGACGAGTAGCGCCATAGCGCCCCGCAGCGTCCCGGCTACCCCCTCACCGGCGAAGGATCGAATCACGGCAGCTTGAGTAGCCCGACGATCGTTTCCACGACATCGGGTGCGGCGTTGTGCTCCGCGAGGCCGCGCCGCAGCTTCGCGAACTCCGGGTCGTCCGCCGGGAACGGGCGATGGTGCTCAATATCGTGAGCCCACGCCCCGGGATTGCTGATCCCCGCCGCCGCTAGCGCCGCCTCCAACTCCTCGACGGTGGCGTTGTTGGCGGAGAGCTTGCCGTCGGTGGCGGCATCGCCCGCGGCTGGCGTTTCGGGGGATGTTGCGCCGGTCGTGGAATCGCCGGAATCCTCGCCGCAACCGGCGATCGCCAGGGCAAGGGTGAGCGCAAGCAACAGTGCACCGATCCTGAGAATCCGCATGCGACTACCTCCGAGACATGACGCTGGGGATCCGCCCGACTGCCAAATCACCTCCGTCTCGCCCAGAGAGGATACTTCCATCCCGTTGCTTATGACATTCGCGGAGCCCACGGCTATACGCGAATTTTGAATTGCAGCGCCGGCCGTGGCCTTCGACACCTGGCCCCCATTCGCCCGGCGCTACCATTCGGGGCGCCTGATCCAGGGCTGACATCCCCGTGGCCAAGCCCCGCCGCCTCTTCGCCTGTGCCGACTGCGGCGCGGAGCATCGGCAGTGGATGGGGCAGTGCAGCGTTTGCGGAGCCTGGAACTCGCTGGCCGAGCGGCGGGTGACGGAGGGGCCGGGCAGTGCGCGGGCGACGCCGCAGGCCGTGGCGCTGGATCAGGTCGACACCTCGGCCGATGACCGGTTGCCCTCGGGCATGGGCGAAATGGACCGGGTGCTGGGCGGCGGGCTGGTGCGGGGATCGCTGGTGCTGCTGGCGGGCGATCCGGGCGTGGGCAAGTCCACGCTGGTGCTGCGGCTGGCCGCCGAACTGGCCTCGCCCGGGCGTCCCTGCCTGTACGTCGCCGCGGAGGAGTCGGCCGCGCAGATCCGGATGCGCGCCGAGCGCATGGGCATCGGCGGCGACGGGCTGTTCGTGTACGCCGAGACCGCCATGGACGGCGCCCTGGCCGAGGCCGAGCGCCTGCGGGCCGGGATGCTGGTGGTGGACTCCATCCAGACGGTTCGCGCCGACGGGTTGGCCTCGGCGCCGGGCAGCGTCACGCAGGTTCGCGAGTCCACCCTGCGGCTGTTGCAATACGCCAAGGCTACGAACACGCCGGTGCTGATCGTCGGTCACGTCACCAAGGAAGGCATGGTCGCCGGGCCACGAATGCTGGAACACATCGTGGACGCCGTGCTGTACCTGGAGGGCGACGACCACCACGCCCACCGGCTGCTGCGCTCGGTGAAGAACCGCTTTGGCCCAACGTTCGAGGTGGCCGTGTTCGAGATGGACGGCACGGGGCTTCGGGAAGTCACCAACCCCTCGGCCATGCTGCTGGCGGGACGGGATGCCACGGCGCCCGGGTCCGCAGTGGCGGTAGCCATGGAGGGCACCCGGCCGCTGCTGGTCGAAATCCAGGCCCTGGTCGCGCCCACGACCTACAGCCAGCCGCGACGGCTGGCGAACGGGCTGGACCTGAATCGCCTGAACATGCTGCTGGCCGTGCTGGCGCGCCGGGCCGACGTGGGCCTGTCAGCGCACGATGTTTATGTCAACGTGGTGGGCGGCTTGCGCCTGCGCGAGCCGGCCACGGACCTGGCCGTGGCGCTGGCGGTGGCCTCCAGCCATAGTGGTCAGCCGCTGCGCATGGGGGCGGCGGCGGTGGGCGAAGTCGGCCTGGCCGGCGAACTGCGCAGCGTCCCCTCGGCCGCGCAACGCGTGGACGAAGCCGCGCGTCTGGGCTTCACCCGCTGCGTGGTCCCCTCCGGAGCGCAAACCAACGGCCGTCAGACCACGGCCGTGCCCGTCGCAAATCTGCGCCAGGCGCTGGACGCGGCGCTGGCGTGAGCGCCGACGCGGTGGTGCTGGGCGCGGGGTCCAGCGCCCGCATGGGCGGCACGGACAAGCTGCTGGCCGACCTGGAAGGCGAGCCGGTGATCGTGTGGAGCCTGCGGGCGTTCGACGCCTGCCCAGGTATCCGATCCGTGGTGGTGACGACCTCCGAAGACAACGAGACGCACATTCGCGAGGCCGTTGAGCAGGCCGGATTGACCAAGGTTCGAGCGTTCGTGCGGGGCGGCGCGTCGCGGGCCGAGTCCGTCTTGCACGGTCTGCGAGCGCTGAACAGCGAGCCCCCCGACTACGTCGCCGTGCACGACGGCGCCCGCCCGCTGGTCACACCCGCGCTGATCGAGGACGGACTGCGCATGGCGCGGGTCTACGGCGCGGCCGTTGCCGGCGTTCCCGCCACGGACACGCTGAAGATCGTCGACCGCGATCGCCTGGTGGTGCGCACGCCGATACGGTCATCGGTCTGGCACGCGCAGACCCCGCAGTTCGCCCGCTTTGCCGACCTGCTGGGCGCGCACGAACGGCAGACCGCCATGCTGGACCTCTACACGGACGACGT
>DAOUJT010000193.1:0-4254 GCA_034422315.1 Chloroflexota bacterium
GGACCCAGGGGTCAACGGTCTGTCCCGGCCCGTCCACGCTGTCCTTGGCCACTTCCAAGGACCCCGAAACATACAAGCCTCAGCACATACAAGGGGTCTTCCGGGCAACCAACCCTGGGTTATGCAAAGGCCTCTTTCCTGGGGGAAAGGAGAATCCTGGCGCCTTCGCCAGACGAAGGTGGGGGCCTTCCAGGCAACCAATCTCCCCAACGTCCCGTGCTGTGTGACCATGTACGCGAGCGTCGGGCCGGTCAGGCGGCCGCTCCGGTTCACGCCGGAGAGGAAAGTCCGCACTTCACAGAGCGCGGTAGCGGGTAACACCCGTCGCCCGAATCGGCTTACGCCGGCAAGGGCCGGAACAGGGGCACAGTGACGATGCCCATGCCCCCTCGGGGGCGCGGGAGTGAAACGGCTAACCTCTACCGGAAGCAAGGCCAAGTCGGGACGCCACCAGGCTGCTCGCCCAGTCCCAGGTAGGCTGCACGAGGCCGGCGGCAACGCCGGTCCCAGATAGATGGCCGCCCACGACAGAATGCGGCTTATCGACCGGTCCGACGCTCACCGGTCATCGGGACCGTTCCGAAGCCGTTTCCCCGGCGCCTTCTCGGTTCAGGACGCCTGCCAGTTCCCCAGCTGCCCACAGGTCATCCTGTCCAGCCCCCGCAGGTTCGCTACAATAGCGAGCGGGGTGGAGCAGTGGTAGCTCGTCGGGCTCATAACCCGGAGGTCGTCGGTTCGAATCCGACCCCCGCAACCACCACGACCCTCTCGTTGCTCACATTCTCTACGGGCGGATGTTTCTTCGCGCACCGGCACCGACTGCCGGCGGAGGAGTTCGCCATGACTGATCGCCGAGAGCAAACGACCAGTGGCGCGGACGCACGGCGAACCCAGGAACGAGCTCGCTGCCTGCCGGAATCTCACAACCCATCAACAAGTCGCCGCCGCCGATCCTCGCCAACTCCAGGCAGCCATTCAGGAAGGCTCGGAAAGCGGAATCAGCGACAACACGCTCCAGAATGCCTGGACGCCAGCCGACTGGTGCCATCAAACCAGAGCCACCCGCGTCAAAGCTAGCGTGGTAGTTTTGAGTTAACACTAATGCAGTTTCCAATCGTGATACATAAAGACGAGACGAGCAGCTACGGAGTCACGGTTCCCGATCTACCCGGGTGCTTCTCTGGAGGCGAATCGTACGAGGAGGCGATAACCTCGGCCCACGAAGCTGTTGCTTGTCATATTGAAGGCTTGCTTATGGATGGCGAATCTATCCCGGAACTTAAGCCGATTGATCTACATCAAGGCAATCAGGACTACAAGAACGCAGTCTGGGCGCTGATTGATGTTGATATTTCCAGACTCTCCAGTAAAACCGTGCGTGTCAATATCACAATGCCTGCGCGCGTGCTCTCCATCATTGATGAAGCGGCGGCCCGGGATAGAGAAAGTTGATCGGGGCTACTCACTCGCGCCGCTCTCCAATTCGTGGACAGACAGACAACTGCATAGGTATCCATTACTTAGCTCGTCGTCAACAAGGGTCTTCGAAAGCACCGAGATACTCGCCCTGCAGACCACACTCTGTGACGTGCGTGCTGCTAGGTCGCCTCCGTCAACTCAGTCGGATAAATCGGTGTGTCCTTACCGTAATGCAACCTCAGCGCCCAGTCCCAGATGCTGAAGTACGGCACCGGCGTCAGCGTCTGCCCCACCAGTGATCCGGAAATGGCCGTGCCACTCAAGGCGTTCCAGCGGCTGCCGGTTTCGCGGTCGATTAGTTCGTCTCCTTCTGTGTCGAAGGTGAGCTGACGTCCGTTTACCCTCGCCTCATACGTGCGAACGATCCGGCTTCCCCCGTCCGCAAAGGCCACCACCGGCGTGCCGCCCACTACCGCCTGCTGCACGCCGAGTCGAGCCGTCTCGTCGAAATAGAACCCGGCTGCCGCGCCATCGACATCGACTCCGATGACCCAGATGTCCTTGGGCTGGCTCTGGATGTGAAAGGCGCTGTTGGGTGCGCCAACGGGCAGCCGCTGCTTAAGAACAAGCGTGGTCGGATGCTGCTTGAGCCACGAGCCCCACGGCGTCAGTGAAGCGACAATCGGCCTCAGCTGCGCGCCGTCAAGTGGGCCGTCCAACGCCTCACCGAACACCTGGCTCCAGATGCTGCCGGTCTCGTGGTCCCACCAGGTCTGGGCGCCCTTGTACAGCGCGCCTTGCACCCCCAGGGTCAGGGTTTGCCCCTCCCACACGCGTTCAAAGACCAGCCCGCTGTAGCACAGCGGGCACCAGGTAATGGCTACCGGCACGCCGCCCACCACGTCGTTCACGATCTCGTAGCTCACCAGCGGCTCGATCGGGTAGGCGCGGGCGTCGCCGTTGATCTCCACCGCCAGCACCATCTCGTGCGGCTTCAGGTTGATGTTGTCCGGCGTGGTCAGACTCGGGTCGTAGATCGGCTGGATGGCGTCCCGCAATATCCGCACGTCCCAGCGCAACTCATACGCCGTCGACCGCTGCGGCAGAAACAACAGCGCCCCAACCACCGCCGCCACGCCCACGGCTTGCAGCACGCGTCGTCGTCTCATGCCACGATCGTAGACCGAAGACATCCAGGCGGGCCTAACGCGAACTCACGGATTCGTGTGAAGGTGGATCCATTCGACATGAGTCGGCTCGCCGTGGACGAGAGCCCCTGAAGCCAAAGCGAATCTCCCGTCGCCGCCTGCTGGCTCTGGCCTCGGTCGCACCAGTGCTGGCGGCCTGCGGCGAGACGGTCGCGCCGCGCCGCCTCTCGCAGCTCTGGCCCGAACCTTCGCCGGACCGCGCCGCCGCCCTGGTCACCGCCGGCTGGCAGGGGTACTGGTACGCCCGCGCCATCGGCAGCCTCATCGCCACCCAGCCCGATCTTGGCCTCCCGTCGACCACGCTCGACGCCGCCAGCCACACAGCCCTGACCGCTGCGCGGCCCGACACCATCCCAATCGCACTCCCGTTCGCCACCGCCGCCGTGGACGACCCGGCAACCCCGGGCAGACCGCCACAGGTGCGGCAGACCGACGGCATCGTCCGTGTCCGAACTGCCGCCCTTTACATGCGGCTCCTCCAGGCCCTGGCCCGCGCCCACCAGCTGCGCGCACCCGCAGCCCCAGCCACCGCCCGAACGCACGAACTCCGGCTCGCCTCGGCCTACACCGCCCTTGCCGTCGGAGCCTCCGACCGGATTCAGGCCGACCTGCTCCGGCCCAGGCTGGGCGTCCTCTTCGACTCCGACGACACCTACGACCCGCTCGGCAACATCGACCTCATCTGGGCCACTGCCGATGCGGCTGGTCTGGCGCTCGCCTCCGGCAAGAAGGAGACCGCCGCCAGGCTGCAATCCGCGGCCGACCAGCTATATGCCTTCTACCGCAAGAGCCTCCCCGACACCATCGACGAGGCCCATCGACTGGTCAGGGCGCAGGCCCGGCTCGGCACGGTGACGGCCCGCGACGACTTCCGCGTCTTCATCCCCGTCCAGCAGCGGCGCCTCGCCTACCGGCTCCGCGACCCGCAACCCGCCAACATCCTCGAAGCGGCCAACGCCCTATCCACCCTGATCCGGCTGGCCCCGCTGATGCCACCGGACAGCGGCGTCAGCGAGCGCGCCGGCGACCTGTTCCTGGACCTGGCCACCTCGTTCGACAGGGACGATGGCTGGCTGCGCGACCGACTCACGTATACCGCCGACGAAGTCGCGACGCTCCTGCGCGCCCTCCGATTGGCCGCCCTCCACGGCCAGCCGCCCATCGAACGCCGTTACGCCCGCGACCTCCTGGCGTCCGTCTGGGACTCCCTGGTCAACCGCAGCGGCCTCATGCGAGGCGCGCCCCCCGGTCGCGCCGACGGCGTGGCCCAAACCTGGGAGCAACACCTTGAGGACGCGTCCTACCGCCACCCCGCCGTACCCACCAACGCCACCACGCTCTTCGCCCGCGCCGTGTCCCGTGATGCCTCCGGCTGGACCTCCGTCGACCCCACGCTCGACACCGCCTCCGCACTCGAACTGGCCCTCGAGTCCCTCTGGCTCCACCCCACCTTCGAAGCCCTCAGCGCCGAGGCCGCTGCCTAACGCTAGGCTGAATGTTTCACGTGAAACATTCGGCCGGGCCATCGTCGAAGCAGCAACACGCCCAATCCGCCGACAGCTATGGCCGCGCTCACGATCATCGCCAGGCGCAGTCCCTCGCCCACGATGATCGGGTCGGCCCGTAT
>DAOUJT010000194.1:0-7225 GCA_034422315.1 Chloroflexota bacterium
GGCACGCGCGTGGACCTGGTCTTCGGTTCCAACTCCGAACTCCGCGCCCTTGCGGAGGTCTATGGTTCGGACGACGGGCAGGAAGCGTTCGTGGGCGACTTCGTGGCCGCCTGGGCCAAGGTGATGAACCTCGATCGCTTCGACCTGAAGTGATCGCCAGGTAGGCGCTTTCTGGGGGTCTGGCCTCGCCAGCCCCCCGGCGCGCCACACTCCCATGCCCTCCTCTCCGTCCGACTGGCTCAACGCGCACGGCGACGCCACGCCGGTCATCGACCCTGAATCCCACGTCCGCGAGTACGCCGAGCGCCGCGGCCGCGATCCCAACGAAAACTGCCCGCCGCTGGTCATCGGCGGGTTTATCGAGATCATGGTCGATCCCATGGCCGAGGCCGTGGGCGCCACCGAGTCCGACGTTCGACTTGGCCTGCAAGGCCCCAAGACCATTGATCGTTCCAAAGGCGCGGCCGTTGAAGCCGATTCCCTGCGCCCCGGCTTGCGCATAGGTGAGCTGGACGGACACCCGATCGGCGTTGCTCGCATTCCCGTCGGCAGCGCGCGCTCAGTCATGACCCTGGAAGAGCTGATGGCGCTCGGCGCGCGCACCTTCCTGATCGCCGGCGCCACCGGCGCCCTGAAGCCCGGCATCCGGGTCGGCGACTACGTGATCGCCACCAGCGGCCTGCGCGAAGAAGGCGCTTCGTATCACTACCAGCCGCCCGAGCACCCGGCCCGCGCCGACGGGCCGGCCGCTCGCGCGCTGATCTCGGCGGCTGGGACCAGCGAGCATGCGTGCCACACCGGCCGCGTCTGGAGCACCGACGCCCCCTACCGCGAGTTCACGGGCAAGGTCCGGCACTACGGCGAACAGGGCGTCCTCAGCGTCGACATGGAAGCGTCGGCCCTGATGATCGTCTCCGAGTTTCGCGGCGCCGACCTGGGCCTGATTCTCACCGTCAGCGACCTGGTCTACCGCCGCGACTGGCCCAACATCTTCGGCACGGACGAATACCGGGCAAACTGCGCCGACATGGCCGACGTCATCGTCCGCGCCGCCCGCGCGCTGCTTGCCGGGACCGACTAACCCGGATCACTTGATGACCGGGTCACCATCCGACTGGCTGAACCACTACGGCGACGCGACACCGGTAATCGACCCGGAGTCGCACATGCGCGAGCTTGCCGGTCGCGGCGGAGGCGACGCGCAGGCCCAATGCCCCGCGCTGGTGATGGGTGGCTTCATTGATCCGATGGTCGCCCCGATTGCGGATGCCACCGGGGCCGTCGATTCCACCCTGAGACTGAACCTGCGCATCGGCAACCTGGACGGTCACCGGGTTGGAGTGGCGGACGTACCCGTCGGCGCCGCCCACGCCACGACGTTGTTGGAAGAACTGATCGGCCTGGGCGCGCGCACCTTCCTGATCGCCGGCGCCACAGGCGCTCTGCGGCCGGGAATAGAGGTCGGCGACTACGTGATCGCCACCAGCGCCCTGCGCGAAGAAGGCACCTCGTATCACTACCGACCGCCGGACCATCCCGCCCGCGCCGACGGCCCGGCCACGCAAGCCCTCATCGAATCCGCGCAAGCCAGCACGCGTCCCGCCCACCCCGGCCGTGTCTGGACCACCGACGCCCCCTATCGCGAGTCCGCCGGCAAGGTCCGGCACTACGGCGAACAGGGCGTCCTCAGCGTCGACATGGAAGCCTCGGCCCTGATGATCGTCACCGAGTTCCGCGGCGCCGACCTGGGCCTGATTCTGACGGTCAGCGACCTCGTTTACCGCCGCGACTGGCCCAACATCTTCGGCACCGACGAATACCGGGCAAACTGTGCGGACATGGCGGGCATCGTGGTACGCGCCGCTCGTGCGCTGCTTGCCGGGAAGGACACGACCGATGGCTGACGCGCCCCGCATCAACCGCTGCATCGAGCTTTACGAATCCGGCGAGCCGCTCTACTACACGGGCATGTCCGAGCGCCTGACCTACGAGCGCGGCCGCGAAATGGTCGGAACGTTTGCCGACTTCATCCTGGTCGAGTTCGAGCACCACGGCCTGGACACCCGCGGCCTCGTTGACTTCATGCGGGGCCTGCGCGACGCCGGTCCCACCCCCACCGGCCACCTCACGCCCACCGTCCTCTGCACGCTGCCCGTCAACGGCCTCTCCGAAGACGTCGTGCAGGCCAACGACTGGCAGATCCGCCACATCCTGGCGGCAGGCGTGCACGGCCTGGTGCTGTGCCACGCACGAACCCCTGAGGCGGTGCGCGCCTTCGTGGAAGCCGTCCGGTATCCACACGCCCGGCTGGGCGTTGGCGAGGGTCTGGGCGAGGGCACCCGCGGCTTGGGCGGTCAGGGCATCGCCGCCGAAATCTGGGGCCTGGACCCCATGGACTACATCCGCAAGGCCGACCCATGGCCCCTCAACCCGGAAGGCGAACTGATCCTGGGCCTCAAGATCGAAGATCGCCACGGCATGAACCGCGCCTTTGAGATCGCCGCCGTCCCCGGCCTCTTCTTCAGCGAATGGGGGCCCGGCGACATGGGCGTCTCTCACGGCAACCCCGACTGGCACGATCCGCCCTACGGCCCGGAGATGGACCACGCCCGCAACACCATCCAGGCCGCCTGCGAAGCGGAGGGGCTGGCCTTTCTATGCAGCTGGGCCGACCCGAACATGGACGACGACGCGCGAATCCGTCACCTGTTGCACAACGTCGGTGCGCGCATCGTCAGCGGCGGCGAGGAGATGGCGCGCATCGGTCGCCAGATCACCGGCCGGCCCACGCCCTGACCTTCGCGCGGCTTCCAGCCGAGAGTGGCAAGCTGGCGCCCTGACCACCACAACGAGGCACACGCCATGAAAGTCGGATTCATTGGACTGGGGGCCATGGGCCTGCCGATGGCCCGCAACCTGCGATCGGCCGGATTTGACGTCGTCGTTCACAACCGCAGCCGCGGCAAGGTCGACGACTTTGTTGCCGCCGGCGGCGAGGCCGCCAGCACCCCGGCCGACGTGGCCGGCCGCGTGGACGTGGTCTGCGCCTGCCTGCCCATCCCGCCCGTGTGCGATGAGGTCTTCCTCGGCGACGACGGCGTCATCGAAGGCGCCGGCGAAGGCCAGCTCTGGATCGACTTCAGCACCAACGGCCCCGACACCTCGCAGCGCATCAGCGACGCCGCGGCATCAAAGGGCTGCGGCTACCTGGACGCCCCGATCAGCGGCGGTGTCTGGGGCGCGGAGGCCGGCACGCTGGCCATCATGGTGGGCGGCGACGCGGCCGACTTCGAGCGGGGCGGACCCGTGTTCGACGCCGTCGGCGAGAACATCCGCCACTTCGGCGCGTCCGGCAGCGGCAGCGTGGTCAAGCTCTGCAACAACCTGATCGGGGCCGCCACCAACGCCGTGATCTCCGAGGCTTATGTCGCCGCCGTCAAGTACGGCATCGACCCGGCCGCCATGTACGACACGCTGCAAAGCGCCACCGCCGCCAGCCCCGGGCACGAGCGCATGGTCAAGGACAGCGTGCTGGCGCGCGACTTCGACCCCAAGTTCGCGCTGGACCTGCACGCCAAGGACCAGCAGCTTGCCGCCGACCTGGGCAAGCTGACCGGCGTGCGCCTGGCCGTCACCAGCACTGTCAACGAGCTCTACAAGGAAGCGCAGGCGCGCGGTTACGGCGGCCAGAACACCTCCGCCATCATCCGACCGCTGGAAGACCTGCACGGTGTGACGGTGGAGCCGGCGTCGTAGCTCATCAGTTCCTTCCCGCATCGCGCCCTGGGCCGAGAGCCTTAGCGCGCCCGCGTTTCGTCAGCTAAGGAGACCCGCCGGTGGCCGACCCGAACAAAGTCCTGGGAATCTCTGGCAGCCTGCGCGCAGGCTCGTTCAACAGCGGGCTGCTGCGCGCCGCCGCCTCGGTGCTCCCGCCAAACATGGAGATGACGACCTTCCCCCTGCACGACATCCCGCTCTTCAACGCCGATGTCGAAGCGCAAGGCAACCCCACGCCGGTCACCGCCCTGCAACAGGCCATTGGAGAAGCCGACGGCTTGCTGTTCGCCGTCCCCGAGTACAACTATTCCATCACCGGCGTGCTCAAGAACGCCTTCGACTGGGCCTCCCGCGGCCGGCCCTCGACCCTGGACGGCAAACCGGCCGCCATCATGGGCGTGGGCGGACGCTCCGGTACCGTGCGCGCCCAGATGCACATGCGCCAGATCGCCCTGCACAACAGCATGCGTGTGATGATTGATCCCGAGTTGCTGCTGGTGCGCTCGCGCCGGCGACAAGACCCCGACGGCAACGTCATTGACGATGACTTGCTGGAACGGATTCGCGAGTTCATGTCGGCCTTTGACGAATGGATCCGCCACTGCCGCGTGGATCCGACGCTCCGCTTCGCCTGAGCGTGAGCGCCTTGATTTCCAAGTCGTCGGATGACGCGCTAGAGCGCCACGACCCGCCAGAGCCGCCCCCATTCCGGCTGGTGACGGTGCGCGGCGTTCGACCGCGTCCCGGCGTCGATCTCGACCGGCCGCGGGAGCTCGAAGTCCAGGACGACGAGGCGCAGTTCCGCCGCTTTCCGGGCCTCCGCTGGCAGCATCCACTCGGCCCCGACGGGATGTAGCGTCTATCCATTCGTCGTCCGGGATTCTTCGGTGCGGGAGTGACTCGGGCGCACACCCTGAGCCGTCGGCGAACGTCGACGCGACTCAGCCCAGTAGATGTGATTTGGAGCCGTAGCGGACGGATGCAGGACACCTACGAAACCCCGGCGTGACTCTCCGGCATTCCCAACCGGCAATGACGGAGCCGGGCGTGGGCAGGCCAAACTCAGCATGCCTCCGCAACGGTGGAGCCGGTGCCCGCGCCCCAGCCGGGTTGCGTATCATGACCGCGCCCCCTGCCGCGTCCCTTGGCGTGGGACGCCCCGAGCGCGCCGCCATCCCCAATGACCGAGATCGCCTGACTTGGATCCAGATCTCTCGCCGTTTCGCCCGGGTCAGCCCGCCGACATTGAACTGTTCGTTGGCCGTTCACAGCAGATTGAGCGCGTCACTCAACTCGTCCGGGCCTCGGCCGCCAACAGATTCCAGATCGCCTTCCTCACCGGCGACCGCGGGATTGGCAAGACATCCCTCGCCTCGTTTGCCCGCTACTTGGTGGAGCGCGACCAGACCGCCGCCACGTCCCACGTCATGCTCGGGGGCGTCGATTCCCTGGATGGCTTCGTCCAGCGAACGCTCGAACAGCTCATCAAGGACAATTCCGACAGACCTTGGTATAAGAACATTCTGGATATTTTTGGGTCAAGAATTCAATCCGTCGGCCTCTTTGGCGTATCGATCAATCTGCAATTCACCCCGGCTGAGATGGATGAGGTAACCAACGCTTTCCCCGAAGCTCTGCGCACGATTCAATCCCGCCTGGACGACGACCGCCCCTCACTCTTCGTCGTGCTCGACGATATCAACGCGCTGGCCGAGCTTCCTGAGTTTGCGAACTGGCTCAAGAGCACGGTGGACGCGATCGGCATTCACCGAACGCCCACCAAAGTCACGCTGCTCCTTGTTGGCCTGGAAGAAACCCGCCGTAGTCTGATTTCCCTGCAACCTTCACTGGCCAGGGTCTTCGACGTAATCGACCTGAGCCTCTGGACACAGGACGAATGCGAACGTTTCTTTACCACCTACTTCAATTCGGTCAACGGCTCTATTGAGCCGGCCGCTCTGCAGTTCATGGCCGAGATGACCGGTGGGCTTCCGGTCGTGGCACATGAAATCGGCGACGCGGTCTACCGGGCAACAGTTGAGTATCCGGTGAAACTGGCCGACGCGACCGCGGGCCTTATCAGCGCCGCCGAAATACTCGGACACAAGATGCTGCGGCCGCAGATCGTGGAAGCGCTGCAAAGCGAGCGCTACCGCGAAATCCTCAGAATGTTGCCTACCGGCCCCTTGACGCGCCGATTCCGACGATCGGAACTGATCGACCGACTGCCGCCCGAGAGCGTCAGGTCGGTTGACGCGTTCCTGAGGCGGATGCGGGCGTTAGGCGCAATTGCGCAAGATCCCGACCGTGGACGGGGCGCCTACGTGTTTACAAACCCCGCCTACTACGTGTATTTCTGGCAGCAATCGTACTCCGTCCGCAATGGACTCAGGAGTAGCCGCTGACATGTCCGCCCCATCGTTCGAATCAACGCTGACGCGCCGTGTCAGCGCTCAGCCTGGAGTTTTTGGATGAGTCAAGCCACCCCCATCACCGTCGCCCACGGCGACGGGATCGGCCCCGAGATCATGCCCATCGTCCTCGAGATCCTGGACAAGGCGGGCGCGCAGCTTGATATCGAGACCATCGACATCGGCGAGCAGGTCTACCTGCGCGGCAACCCGGCCGGCATCGACGACGCGGCCTGGGAGTCCATCTATCGCACCCGCGTCTTCCTGAAGGCCCCCATCACCACGCCGCAGGGCCGCGGTTACCAGAGCTTGAACGTCGCCACCCGCATCGCGTTGGGTCTCTACGCCAACGTGCGCCCCGCCGCCACCTTCCACCCCTACGTCGAGACCAAGCACCACCCGGACATGGACGTGGTGCTGGTTCGCGAAAACGAGGAAGACCTTTACGCCGGCATCGAGCACCGGCAAACGGCCGACGTGATGCAGTCGCTCAAGCTCATTACCCGACCCGGCTGCGAGCGCGTCATTCGTTTCGCCTTCGAATACGCCCGCCATCACGACCGGCACAAGGTCACCGCCTTCGCCAAGGACAACATCATGAAGCTGTCGGACGGCCTCTTCCATGAGGTCTTCGACGAAGTTGCGGCCGACTATCCCGACCTGGAAAACGAGTACTGGATCGTCGACATCGGCGCGGCCAAGCTGGCCGACACGCCCGAGATGTTCGACGTGGTGGTGCTGCCGAATCTGTACGGCGACATCCTGTCCGACGTGGCCGCGCAGATTGCCGGATCCGTCGGCCTGGGCGGCGCCGCCAACATCGGCGACAGCGCCGCCATGTTCGAGGCCGTGCACGGGTCGGCGCCGCGACGCGCCGGCCAGAACCTGGCCAACCCGTCCGGCGTCCTCACCGCCGCCGTCCTCATGCTGGATCACATCGGCCAGCCCGAGGTGGCCGCTCGCGTGCAGAACGCCTGGCTGCGAACCCTGGAGGACGGCGTCCACACCTACGACATTTACAGCGACGCCCACAGCAC
>DAOUJT010000195.1:0-9141 GCA_034422315.1 Chloroflexota bacterium
CGGGATTGATCAGCAACACCGCGTCACCACTGGCGCTGGAAATCCCGATATTGGCTGCGGCGCCGAATCCCAGGTTGCGATGGGCCTGAACGAGGCTGACCCGTGGAAACTGCTCACGGACGATCTCCACGGTCGCATCGCCGGAGTCATTGTCGATCACAATTATGTCAAGGTCTCCTGGAATCTCATCTTCGGCGTCGAACAGAGCCGCCAGGCACGGCTCGATGTCGGCCGCAGAGTTCCAGGTCACGACCACCGCCGTGACCGACCGAAGCGGCCTCACCCGGCCGTCCCTCCGCCGTCCGCCTTCCAGCGTGCGCGCAGAGCCCGCTGAACCCGCCATTCATGCTCTGCCATCAGGGTGGCCAGCAGCACGCCAACGCCCCGGTCCTGGTATCCGCGCAAGCTGACCAGCCGCCGCCAGAACTCGCGCAAGGGTTGCAGCACAACCGCCGTAAGTCGCCGTCGCGTACCGGACCGGTAGAGGTCGTCGGCCACCGCTTCGGCGTACAGCCGCTGACGCGCCCGGAACTGCGCCACGCTCGTATAGCTCAAATGCTCCAGATGGTGATCCATTCGTCCCACGGTCCCCTGCACGTCCACCAGCTCGTGGACCGGCCGATCGGATAGGTAGGCGGCGTGTTGACGGTTCATGATTCGCAACTGGTCATCGGGCCACCACCCAGCCCCGCGCATCCACCGGCCAAAGATCCGGTTGCGGCGCGGAACCCAGTAGCCCGTAAACCCTTCCGTTCCCACCCGAGTCCGGATTTCCTGGCTGAGATTCGGTGGAACCCGCTCATCGGCGTCAACAAACACCACCCAATCATGAACGGCCAGGCGCAGTCCGGCGTTGCGCTGATCGGGAAAGTCGGTCCAGGTCCGTTCGATCAGGCGAACATCGGGCGGCAGCCCCTGCGTGGTCCCGTCCGTACTGAAAGCGTCGATGACCAGCCGTTCGTCCGCCCAGGCCACGGTCGCGAGGCAATCGCCGAGATTCGGCTCTTCATTGCGGGCGATAACGATCGCGCTGATCGCCGCCATCGCCGTCAATCCAAACTCAGCGCGGCCTGAGCCGCGGCGTAGGCTTCGCGACGTGGCCCCGGCAAACGCGCCCGCACGCCCAGCACCAGCCACATCAACCCGATAGCGGCGCTGGCCATGGGCCTGGCGCTATGACGTCGGTACCAACGCGCCCGACTTCGGTAAAGCTGCGGCAGCATTTCGGTGTCGCGGGCGGAGGTGGTGGCAGCCCGGATGTGCGTCACATGCGCGGTTGGGACGTAACGCACCCGCCAGCCGTCGTCCCGGAACCGCCGGCAGAGATCGACTTCCTCGGCGTACATCCAGTAGGCCGACGAAAACCCGCCCACCAGCTCGTACGCCCGGCGCCGTATCAACATGAACGCGCCCAACACGTAGCCCACGTCTCGCGCGGGTCCGTCCGACCAGAGCCGACCATTCAGGCGGGATCCGCGGACCCGGGCGGGTAGCGGAAGCAAATCCGACACCGCCTGCCCCAGGCCGGGAAACGCAAACGCGGAGTCCTGCGGAGATCCGTCCGTATTCAGCAGCAGCGGTCCCACGCAAGCCGCGTCCGGCGCCGCCTCCAGTGCCCGTGCCAGCTCGTCCAGGGCGCCGGGATGCACCCATACGTCGGCGTTGGCCACCAGAACCAGCGGCGCCTGCCCCAGGGCCACGCCGGCATTTGCAGACGCGCCGTAGCCTGGATTGTCGGGCCGGGTCAGCAGTCTCGCGTCAAGCGTCGGGTCGTTCGCCACGGCGGCCAGCGCCGGATCATCGGCGGTGTCAACAATCGTCAGCGACTGCACCAGGCCGCCGGCAGAGCGAACGCTGCGAGCCGCACGGCTCGTCACGTCCGCCTGCCCATGGGCCACGATGACGGCGTCGATCATGCTCGGCCGACCCCATCCTTTGCGGATCGCGGGCGACGGCCTGCCGCCCGCCTGCGCCGTGCGCGCTACTTGACCTCGACGGTAGCGCCCACCTCTTCAAGCTTGGCAACCATGGCGTCCGCTTCCTCGCGCGACAGGCCGTCCTTGATGGACCCCGGCGCCGCGTCCACGACCGCCTTGGCCTCGCGGAGTCCAAGACCCGTGATTTCACGCACGGCCTTGATGACCTGGATCTTGCGCTGACCGGCGCTGGTGATCTCCACCGAGAACTCCGTCTGCTCAACCTCGGCCGCAGCCGCGCCGTTGTCGGCCGGCATGGCCGCCACGGCCATGGGTGCGCCGGAGACGTTGTACTTCTCCTTCAGCGCCTCCACCAGCTCCGAAAGCTCGAGCACGGTCATGGAATCGAGCGATTCGAGAATGTCGTCCTTCGTTACCTTGGCCATTACGCGCCTCCTTCGGCGGCTTGCAGTTGGTCAACGCGCTCCTGCAGCGCGAACACCAGTCCTGAGATCAATCCATCCAATGTGTGCACCAGGTTGGAAATCGGTGCGCCAATCGCCCAGACCACTTCGGCATTGAGTTGCTCGCGGCCGGGAATCGCCGCCAGTTTCAGCACCCGATCGCCGTCAAGCACCTCGCCGTGAAGCGCTCCGCCGCGAATCTCAACCGTCGGGTGCTGCTGCGAAAAGTTGCGCAACACACGCGCCGCGGCTGGTAGGTCTTCCCCGCTGAACGTCAACGCCGACTGCCCGTTAAGCAGCGCGTCCAGGCCCTGAATCCCGGCCTGCTCGGCCGCCAGGGCGGCAAGATTATTCTTCACCACTCGAAGCGTCGCGCCCGACGCCCGCATCTGCGTTCGCAGTTCCTGCTGATCGGCGACCGACAGGTTGGTAAACCCCGACACAATGCTGAGCGAGGCCGACGTCAACTGGTCGGCAAGCGCGTCCACCACGGCGGCCTTTTCCGCACGTGTCGCCACTGGCAACTCCTCCTTTGAAAGGGACAAAACAAAAATCGAACGGCGCACCGGGTCGGCTTACCGCTCGATCATCCGTTCGCGCCTCGGCGGGCTCTCTCGACACGAGAGATTGCTTGGCCCGCGGTCTCCGGCTATGCAGTTGTAGGGGATTGGTTCGAGTCGACTCCTGCGTTACTCTCCGGCCGCCGCCGCTTCGGCCTGCGCGGCCTGTGGGTCCAGGCGAATGCCCGGCCCCATGCTGGAACAGATACTCATTGTACGGATGTACGACCCCTTGGCCGCGCTGGGTCGCGCCCGCACAACCGCGTCGATCAGGATGCGTAGATTTTCGATCAGCGCCTGGCGCCCCATCGAGGCTCGGCCCGCGACGACGTGCAGGTTGGCCAGGCGGTCCACGCGAAACTCCACCCGTCCCGCCTTGAGTTCGTTCACCACGCGCCCCACGTCGTTCGTCACGGTACCGGCCCGCGCGTTGGGCATCAGCCCCCGCGGTCCCAGGATCCGGCCCAACGGTCCGATGATGCGCATGTTGTCCGGCGTGGCCACGGCGGCGTCGAAGTCAAGCCAGCCGCCGCGAATCCGCTCCGCCAGTTCGTCGGTGCCTACCTCATTGGCGCCCGCGTCGCGCGCTTCCTGTGCCCGGTCGCCGCTGGCGAACACGATGATTCGCTGCTCCTTACCGGTCCCGTTGGGCAGCGTCACGGTGCTCCGCACCTGCTGATCGGCATGCGTCGGATCAACGCTCAGGTTGGCGTGAAACTCCACCGACTCGTCGAACTTTGCCATCGGCAAACCCAGCAGCACATCAATAGCTTCCCCGAGCGTGTGCTGCGCGCTGCGGTCCACCGCCGCCCGGGCCTGTTGAAACCGTCGGCTATGTCGCGCCATGCCTAATCCTCGACTTCAATGCCCATGCTGCGGGCGGTACCGGCCACAATCTTCATAGCCGACTCGACTTCGTAGGCGTTGAGATCCGGCATCTTGATTTCGGCAATCTCGCGAACCTGCGCTTCGGTGACCGTGCCGACCTTCTCCCGGTTCGGCTCGCCCGAACCCT
The DNA here is from genome assembly GCA_034422315.1 of Chloroflexota bacterium. Classification (GTDB taxonomy): domain Bacteria; phylum Chloroflexota; class UBA11872; order UBA11872; family UBA11872; genus UBA11872. The sequence goes on from DAOUJT010000195.1 coordinate 3,956, forward strand.
TCTCCACCCCCGCGGCCTTCCGCAGCAGGTCCGCCGCCGGCGGCGTCTTGGTGATGAAGGTGAACGACCGGTCTTCATAGATCGTGATCTCCGCCGGAATCACCGAGCCCATCTGCTCGCGGGTTCGCTCGTTGTAAGTCTTGGTGAACTCGATGATGTTCACGCCGTATCCGCCCAGGGCGGGACCCACCGGCGGAGCCGGCGTCGCCTGCCCGGCTTCCAATTGCAGCGTGATGGTGGCGAGAACGCGTCGTGCCATGGTGTGTCAGCCGCCCGGTTAGATGATCGACCCGCCGCCGGACTTCTCGACCTGGAGGAAATCCAGTTCGACCGGCGTGTCGCGTCCAAAGAACGAAACCAGCACCCGCAGGCGCTCCTTGTCTTCCATTACCTCGTCGACCGTGCCGAAGAAATCGGTGAACGGCCCGTCGATGATCTTGACCCGCTCGCCGATCTGGATGCGCACCTCGGGCCGCTGGCCCTCGCCTTCCATCTGCCTGAAGATCGTGCTCGCCTCATCCGGCGAGAGCGGGATCGGCTTGTGGCCGGACCCGGCGTCCGCGCCGACGAAGTTCACAACGCCCGGCGTATTGCGGACAACCTGCCAGGCGGCGTCCGCTTCCCGCTTGGCATCCGGGTTCCGCGAGTTCTTGGTCTCGTCCAGCGACAGCATCTGCACCAGCACGTAGCCGGGGTACATCTTGCGTTTCACCGTCCGCCGCTGCCCGTGGCGTGACTCCTCAACATCCTCTTCGGGCACCACGATTCGGAAGACCTTGTCCGTCGCCTCCATGGAGCGCACGCGCTGCTCCATGTTCTGCTTGACTTTGGCCTCATAGCCCGAGTACGTGTTCACCACGTACCACTCGGCGTCGGCCGGGATCTCCCGGACCGGCGCGTCGCCATTCGCGGCAGTTTGGGTCGATGCTTGGCTGGCCTCGGCCATCATGCTCCAGCGCCTTCCCTTACGACGTAACGAAACTGAACAGGCGGTCGAATCCCAGATCGGCCAGCCCAAGAATGATCGCCATCAACACGCTGATCGCCAGCACCAGCGCCGTCAATCGCATGGTCTGCTCCGGCGTCGGCCACTGGCACTTGCGCAGTTCCTGGTACGCGCTCCGCACGAAACGCGTAAGCGGCGCCCGGCGAACATTCCGGCGCAGCTCCCGTGTCGACAACATGGCCAATCACCCGCTAGCGCGTCTCGCGATGCGCCGTGTGCGAACGACAGGCGCGGCAGTATTTCTGAAGTTCAAGCCGGTCCGGGTTATTCCGCCGGTTCTTGCTGCTCACGTAACCGCGCGAACCGCAATCCCGACACTCAAGCGTGACCACGAGCCGATCACCTCGGCGAGGCATGTCCAACTCCGCGACCGCTGGGCGGCCGTCCATTCAGGGGCGCGCTTCGTGTTTGCCACAGCTACACGCGCCCGCCAAGCACAATAAAACCCCGGCGGGTGGCCCGCACGGGACTTCTCAGTATACGACGAATCGGCCGATTAGTCGCCTAGGCGGCGGCCTAGCCTGCGAAGCGGTCCACGGCGGTAGCAATGGCCACCGCCGCCGTGATCGAACCCAGCATCAGTCCAATCATCCATTTGGTCAGCCGCGATTCCAGCGCGTGCAACTCGCCCTTGAACTCAGCCTTCAACTCGGCCAGGTCCGCTTTCGTCGCGAGGCTCTGGTACGTGGCTTCCAAACGAGTGATTCGATCTCGGTCGTCCGTCGAGATGGCGGTCACAGTTCTGCCTCCATTGCGGTAGGTAAACCAACGTCCGCCCTTCACACAGTTTACGACCTCGTCACCTAACCCCAAGGCTACGCGACCTCCACGTCGAACGAAATGGCCAAAGCGGAGACGCATAGCCCCGCCGGCTTCCGACTGCCGCGCCCCTTTGGCAACCACGCCCACGCAGCGCACTATTGGGTACCGCACGGCTGGAGATTCGACCTATGTCCACCGCTGGACTCACCTACGCCGGGCGTTTGAGCGATTTCGCCGCCGGGACCTGCCACCGAGTGCGCGCGGGCGACCGCACTCTGGTGCTCATCCGCAACGGCGACGGCGTTTACGCCCTGGACAACCGCTGCCCCCACATGGGCTTCCCCCTCGATCGCGGCAGCGTCGACGACGGCATCCTCACCTGCCACTGGCACCACGCCCGCTTCGACCTGACGACGGGCGGCACTTTTGACCTCTGGGCGGACGACGTACCCGCCTTCCCAACCGAAGTGATCCACGGCGAGGTCTGGGTCGACCTGCGTAGCGACCGCGACGAACTGGCCCACCACCGCCGCCGCCTGCGCGCCGGCCTCGAGCAAAACCTCTCGCTTGTGATCGCCAAGGCCGCCGTCTCGCTCGTCGAGGGCGGCGCCGACCCGCGCGAGCCTTTCCGCATCGGGCTCGAGTTCGGCACCCGCTACCAGAGCGACGGCTGGGGCCCCGGCCTCACGGTCCTGACCTGCATGATGAACCTGCTCCCCCACCTGCCGCCTGGGCAACACGCGCGCGCCCTCTTCCACGGGCTGTCGAACGTAGCCGGCGACTCCTCCGGATCGCCGCCCAAGTTCGAAGTCGGCCCCCTGCCCGACGCCCCCGCCGACCCGGCCACCCTCAAGCGCTGGTTCCGCCGCTTCGTCGACGTGCGCGACGCCACCGGCGCCGAACGCTGCCTGCTCACGGCCATTCAGGCCGGAATCGACCAGGCCGCCATCGCCGACATGCTCTTCGCGGCCGCCACCGACCACCGCTACCTCTCCAACGGCCACGTGCTCGACTTCACCAACAAGGCCCTCGAAGCCCTGGACATCGCCGGCTGGGACCTGGCCGAGACGGTCATCGGCTCCCTCGCCCGCGGCTACGCTGACGCCGGCCGCATGGAGGAATCCAACGCCTGGCGCCGGCCGATCGACTTGGTGGAAATCCTGGAAGAAACCTTCGAGGAGATCCCCGACATCCTGGCCGCCGACATCAAGCCGACCCAATGGGACGGCCGAGCGGCTCTCATCGAAACCGTTCTGGGCGAAGATCCCCACGCAATCGCCGACGCGCTGACCGATGCTCTCCGCCAGGGCGCCGATGCCGTCGAGCTCGCCGACGCCGTCACCCAGGCCGCCATCACCCGCGTCGCCCAGTTCCACGTCACCAACGAGTTCGGCGATTGGGACCGCGCGCTCCACACCCTCTCCTTCGCCAACGCCGTCCGCGGCGGCCTGCAGCGCTCCGGCTCGCGCGAACTGGTGCGCGGCATCTACGACGCCGCCATGAGCGTCTACCTGGACCGCTTCCTCAACGTCCCGCCCGCCCGCCTGCCCCGGGCCAACGGCCACACGTCAGGAAGCGAGTTGCTGGAATTCCTGCCCGACCTCCTGGACCGCCAGCAACAGGTCGACGAAGCCGCCAGCCTCGTGGTTGACTTCCGCGCGACCGATGCGCCGGTGGAGACTCTCCTCGCCGCGCTGGGCGGCGGCCTCTTGCGTGAGGACCGCAACTTCCACACCATCCAGGCCGTTGAAGCCAGCATTCACCAGGCCAACCTGAGCAACGACCCCGCCGACGCCACCCTGGCCCTCGTGGCCGGCGCCCGCTACCTCGCGGCGCACGCGCCCACCGTCCGTTCCCAGGGCCAGACCTTCCGGATCGCCCAGCGCCTGCAACGCGGCGAACGCCTGTTCGAGGAGGCGTCCGACTGACCGGCAACAGCTCCGAAGGTGTCGTGGCTGTATTCCACGGGATCAAGAAGCCCTTCACCTTTCTCAGCTTCCCGATTCCCGAGCCCGGCGCCGGCGCGGTCGTCCTCAAGATGCGGCTCGCCAACATCTGCGGGTCGGACCTGCATTACTGGCGCGGCGACGCCGACCTGGTGGGCCGCGGCTTCGAAATGCCCTACGCCCTCGGCCACGAGGGCGTCGGCGAGGTCTTCCGCCTGGGCGCGGGCGTCACGACCGACTCGGCCGGACAGCCCGTGCGCGAAGGCGACCGCGTCGTCTTCCGCTACTTCGATCCCTGCGGCCGCTGCGCCGTCTGCCTGCGCGACCACCCCTACGCCTGCCCCTACCGCCAGCGCGAGCGCCTGCGCGGCGTGCGCCACTGGCCCCACTTTCGCGGCACCTTCGCCCAGTACTACTACCTCTATCCGCGCCACACCATGTTCCGCGTCCCCGAGCAACTAACCGATGCGTCCGTCGCCGGTGTGAACTGCGCGCTGACGCAGGTGGTTTCCGGTCTCGATCGGGCAAAGCTCCGCCCCGGCGAAAGCGTGGCCATCCAGGGCGCCGGCGGCCTGGGCCTCTACGCCGCCGCCGTGGCCAAATCGCGCGGCGCCGGCCCCATCATCGCCATCGACGGCATCCCCTCTCGGCTCGAACTGGCCCGCGCCTTCGGGGCCGACGAAACCGTCGACATCACCCAGGCCGACACCCCCGAGGCCCGCGTGCAAGCCGTCCGCGACCTCACCGGCGGACTGGGCGCCGACGTAACGCTCGAACTCGTGGGCCACCCGGGCGTCGTCGCCGAAGGCGTCTACATGACCGCCCCCGGCGGACGTTTCGTCGAGATCGGCAACATCAACGTCGGCTGGGCGGGCTCGTTCGACCCGTCCGACGCCGTCCTGCGTAGCGTCACTCTAATCGGCGTCGCGCACTACCGGGCCCGTGACCTCGCCGCCGCGTTGGCCTTCGTCGCCCGCGAGTCCGGACGCCTGCCCTTCGATCAGATGCTCGCCAGCCGGTTCGACCTGTCGGACATCAACCAGGCGTTCGAGTTGCAGGACGCTGGGCGCGTGACGCGGAGCGCTCTGGCGCCCCATCCCGCCTAAACGGTGTAGCGCCTCCAGCAGCCACCCCTGCACCACCCCGGCGGCGCGGTCCCACCTGCCGCCCACGCGGCGGAGCGCCATCCCCGCCGCGGCCCGTGTGGCGGCCGCGGCCCGCAGCGCCGGCGCCAGCGGGCGTGGCTCGCCGACGCCCAGCCCCGCCGCATCCAGTCGCGAGGGCCACCAGTTCCAGCGCCCCAGCAGCAGCACGATGCTGGGCACAAACAGCGCCCGCACGATAAACGTGTCAATAAGGACCCCCAACGCCACCGCGAACCCCAACTGGTAGATGTCCCGCAGCGGGAAGGTCGTCAGAACCGAGAACGTGCCGGCCAGGATCAAGCCGGCCGACGTGATGACCCCTCCGGT
>DAOUJT010000196.1:0-35537 GCA_034422315.1 Chloroflexota bacterium
ACGTCGCTCCACCATTGGCGGGCGCTGTCGAACTCCTCCCCCTTGGGCGAGTATTCGCGTCCCTGGAGGTAGGCGTAGGCGGTCTCGTCGGGGTTGACGTAGCCGACGCGCGCGCCGCCCTCGATGGACATGTTGCAGACGGTCATGCGCTCGTCCATGGACATCGCGTCGAAGACGTCGCCGGCGTACTCGTAGGCGTAACCGACGCCGCCCTGCACGCCCAGCCGGCCGATGATGGCCAGGATCACGTCCTTGGCGAATACCCCTTCGGCGAGCTTGCCGTTGACGGTGATGCGCCGGCACCGGGGCTTGGCCACCGAGATGGTCTGCGTGGCCAGCACATCGCGAACCTGCGACGTGCCGATGCCGAAGGCAATGGCCCCGAACGCGCCGTGGGTACTGGTATGGCTGTCGCCGCAGGCAATCGTCATTCCCGGCTGGGTCAGGCCCAGTTCCGGCCCGATCACGTGCACGATGCCCTGGCGGCCGGTGGAGCGGTCGAAGAACGGGATCCCGGTCTGTTCGACGTTCTGCTCGATCGCCACGAACATCTGCTCTGCCATCCCGTCCACGTAAGGCCGGGTTGACTCATCCGTGGGGATGATGTGGTCCACGGTGGCGAAGGTCCGGTCGGGGTAGCGAACCGAAAGCCCGCGCTCCGCCAGCATCTGGAAGGCCTGGGGGCTGGTGACTTCGTGAACCAGGTGCAGTCCAATGAACAGTTGGGTTTGCCCGTTCGGCAACTCACGCACGGAGTGCGCGTCCCAGACCTTGTCGAGCAGCGTGTGGCCCATGTCGTCTCCTAGATTCCGGGAACGCCGGAGGCGTCCGCCAGCAGCGTGGCTTCGGGTGTCGTGGACCAGCCCTTGCCGAGCCCGGCCATGAGGCGGTTCAACGCGTTGACGTAGGCCTGGGCGCTGGCGACGAGGATGTCGGTATCGGCGCCGTGCCCGCTGAAGGTCTTGGCGTTGCTGTCGATACGGATCGTCACCTCGCCGATGGCGTCGATGCCTTCGGTGACAGAGTTGATCGAAAACTCGGTGAGCTGGTTCGGCACTTTCACCAGGCGGTTGATTGCCTTGTAGATCGCATCCACGGGACCAGTGCCGATGGCGGCGTCGACGTGCTCTTCGCCATCGTCCGTGCGCAGCTGCACGGTCGCGGTCGGCATGGACCCTGTGCCGGTACTGACCTGCACGTGCAGGAGTTCGAACGTCTGGTGGAAGGCACGACGCTGCTCGTTCTGCACGATGGCCTCGAGGTCACGATCGGTGATCGTCTTCTTGCGGTCGGCGATCTCCTTGAAGGCCTGGAAGGCGGCCTGGAACTCGTCGTCGGCCAGCCGGTATCCCATCCGCTTCAGCCGGTCGCGGAACGCGTGGCGGCCCGAGGTCTTGCCCAGCACGATGCTGCTCTCGTCCAGTCCGACATCCGACGGGTTCATGATTTCGTAGGTGGTGCGTTCCTTCAGCATCCCGTCCTGGTGCAAGCCGGAGGCGTGGGCGAAGGCGTTGGCGCCGATGATGGCCTTGTTGGGCGGCACCACCATGCCCATGTAGTTGGACACCAGCCGGCTGGTGCGGGCCAGTTCCGTAGTGACCAGGCGCGTGTCGGCGTGGAAGTAGTCGCCGCGCGTACGCAGCGCCATCACGATCTCTTCGAGCGAGGCGTTGCCGGCGCGTTCGCCCACGCCGTTAATCGTGCATTCGACCTGGGCCGCGCCTTCCTTGACAGCCGCCAGCGAGTTGGCGACAGCCTGGCCCAGGTCGTCGTGGCAATGGATCGACAGCACGACGTCCTCGATGCCGCGCGTCTGGTCCATCACGTACCGAACCATCTCCCCGAATTCCGCCGGCTGGGCGTAGCCAACGGTGTCCGGGAAATTCACGACGGTCGCGCCGGACTCGATCGCGACACTGAACACCTCGCTCACGAAGTCCAGGTCGGACCGGGTGGCGTCCATGGCCGAGAACTCGATGTGGTCGGTCAGCGTGCGCGCATGGCCCACCGAATCGCGGGTCAGGTCGAGCACGACCTCGCGACGCTCCCGCAGTTGATGCTGCAAGTGGATGTCGCTGGTGGAGATGACGATGTGCAGCAGCGGCCGCGCGGCGGCCTTCAGCGCATCCCAGGTGGTGTCGATCTGCTCGCGCTTGAAGCCGCTCAGTCCGGCGATTTCGACGTTGCGCAGTTCGCGGGCCAACAGGTCCACGGCCCTGAAGTCGCCGGGCGAGGTAAACGGAAACCCGGCCTCAATGACGTCAACGTCCAACCGGGCCAGTTGACGCCCGATTTCCAGCTTCTCGTCGATGGTCAGCGCGCCGCCGGCAGCTTGCTCGCCGTCGCGCAGGGTGGTGTCGAAGATGCGGACGTTCCGCATGGTGACAGCTTCCTCAGCTAGGTCGTGGGCGGCCGCGATGGCGACCGCAGGTAGTCCCGGGGTTCCCCTCCGCTAGTGGGAGGGGCCGGGAAGCGCGAGCCGAGAGGTCACCAGGAACATTCGCATCCGTCGTGTGTCACCTGCGGTTCATTCGCGCGTCTTGGGGAGCCAGTCCATCATGCTGCGGAGCTCGCGACCAACGACCTCAACCGGGTGTTCAAGGTCGCGGTTCCGAAGGGCATTATACGCGGGCCGACCGGCCTGGTTCTCGAGAATCCAGCGGCGGGCGAACTCGCCGTTCTGCACGTCCTCGAGGATGCCCTGCATGGCTTCCCGCGAAGTGGCGTCGACCACACGCGGCCCGGAAACCAAATCGCCGAACTCGGCCGTGTCGCTGATGGAGTAGCGCATGTAGCTGATGCCGCCCTGGTAAATCAGGTCCACGATCAGCTTGAGCTCGTGCAGGCACTCGAAGTAGGCCAGGCGCGGGTCGTAGCCGGCGTCCACCAGGGTCTCGAAGGCGTTCTTGATCAGCGCGGTGGTGCCGCCGCACAGGACGGCCTGCTCGCCGAACAGGTCGGTCTCGGTCTCGTCCTTGAAGGTGGTTTCGATCAGGCCGGCCTTGGCGCAGCCGATGCCCTTGGCGTAGGAGAGCGCGACGTCACGCGCGCGGCCGGTGGCATCGTGGTGAACCGCCACCAGACCCGGAACGCCCACACCCTCCACGAACAAGTCGCGCAGGACGTGGCCCGGACCCTTGGGCGCCACCATGGCCACGTCCACATTGTCGGGTGGATTGATCTGGCCGTAGTGGATGTTGAAACCGTGAGCGAAAAGAATCATGTGACCGGACCGCAGCACCGGCGCGATCTGCTCCTCGTAGACCTGCGGCTGATCCTGGTCGGGCAGCGCCAGCATCACGGCCTCGGAGGCGTCCACGGCTTCGGATACGTCAAGGACCAGCAGGTCCTCGGCCTCGGCGCGGGCGCGCGAGGGGCTGCCCGGGCGCAGACCGACCACGACGTCCGCGTCGGAGTCGCGCAGGTTCAGCGCGTGGGCGTGCCCCTGGCTGCCATAGCCCAGGACGGCGACCCGCTTGCCCTGCAACTCGTCGGCCGTAATGTCGGCCTCGTAAAGAACCTTGCTATCCACGCGCACGTCCATTCCGGGGGCCGACGTCATCGCGCGCGATGGCGATCACGCCGGTTCGGGAGATCTCCTCGATCGGGTATTCGGTAATCACGTCCAGGAAGCGGTCGATCTTGGACTGCGCGCCGGTCATCTGCACGATCATCGACGACTTGCTCACGTCCACGATCTCGCCGCGGAAGATATCGGTGATCTCGGCCAGGCCGGGCCGTTCGTTGGACTTGACGCGCACCTTGATCATGGCCAACTCGCGGGTGACCGCCGGCGCGCCGGTCAGGTTTCGGACGGAGACGACCTCGACCAGCTTATAGAGCTGCTTCTCGCACTGCTTGACTTCCTCCGCCGAGCCTTCGACGGCGATCGTCATGCGCGAGTAGCCCGGCTCCTCGGAATGCCCAACGGCCAGGCTGGCGATGTTGAAGCCGCGGCGGCGAAAGAGGCTGGCCACCCGGGTCAGGACACCCGGATGGTCGGCCACGGTGGCGACCAGCGTGTGCGTTTCGGCCCCGTTCATCGCGGGTCCTCGATCACGCTGTTCACGCCGGTGCCCGGCACGATCATCGGGTAGACGTTCTCCACCCGGTCCACGTGCAGGTCCAGCACCACCGGCCCGTCGTATTCGTGGGCCATGGCGATGGCGTCGTGCATCTCATCGCGCGAGTTGGCGCCCACGCCGTGCAAGCCGAAGGCCTGGGCGACCTTGGCGAAGTCGGGGTTGTCCAGGAAGGCGCCCATGTAGCGGCCTTCGTAGAAGAACTCCTGCCACTGCCGGATCATGCCCAGGTGGGCGTTGTTGAGCACCGCGACCTTTACGTTGATGCCTTCGGCGGCCAGGGTGTTGAACTCCTGGATGTTGATCAGCAGGCCGCCGTCGCCGGTGACGCACCAGACGTCCTGCTTCTCGTCGGCCAGCTTCACGCCCATGGCCGCCGGCAGGGCGTAGCCCATGGGGCCCAGCCCGCCGGCGCTGAAGAACATGCGCGGGCGCTCGTACCAGAAGTGCTGGGCCGCCCACATCTGGTTCTGGCCCACGTCGGCGATCACGCGCGCTTCGCCGCCGGAAATGTCGTAGATGGCCCGCACGACTTCCTGGGGCAGGACCGAGTCGGGACTGTCGGGAATCTTGAGGGACGGATGGTCGCGCCGCCAGCCGTTCATCTGGTCCAGCCAGGGCGTGCGGTCGCGCGATTCGATCAGCGGCAACAGCTTCTGCAGGGTGAGCTTCAGGTCGCCGACGATCGGCACGTCGGTCTCCAGGACCTTGCCGATCTCGGCCGGATCAATGTCAATGTGCACGACCTTGGCGCCCGGTCCGAACTCGTCCTCCTTGCCCACGGCGCGGTCGTCGAAGCGCGTGCCGAGGCCGATGATGCAGTCGGTCTGCCGCATCGCGAAGTTCGCGTAAGCCAGGCCGTGCATGCCCAGCATCCCGAAGGACAGCGGATGCGTTTCGGGGAACGTGCCCACGCCGTGCAGCGTGCTGACCACGGGGATGCTCCCGCGCGTGGCGAGCAGCAATAGCTCTTCGGCCGCCCCGGAAATGTCAATGCCGTGGCCGGCCATGATGATCGGCCGCTCGGCCGCGTTGATGACCTCGGCCGCCTTGCGAACCATCCGGGCGTTGCCGACCTTGGACGGCCGGTAGCCGCGCAGGTTCACCTGGTCCGGCGCGGTCTCGGTGGTGGTTTCCAGGAAAACGTCCTTGGGAATGTCCACGTGGACTGGACCCGGACGCCCGGTTGAGGCCAGGTGAAAGGCTTCCGACATCACGCGCGGCAGCTCGTCCACATCCATCACCAGGTAGCTGTGCTTGGTGATGGGAATGGAAATGCCGGTGACGTCGGCTTCCTGGAAGGCGTCGGAGCCGATGGCCGGACGGGCCACCTGGCCGGTGATGTAGACCACGCCGACCGAGTCCATGATGTCGTTGGCCATGCACGTGACCATGTTGGTGGCGCCCGGCCCCGACGTGCTGGTGGCCACGCCGACCTTGCCGGTGGCCCGCGCGTAGCCGTTGGCGGCGAAGCCGGCGGCCTGCTCGTGGCGGATTAGCACGTGTCGGATGCGGTCCTGGTACATGTAGAGCGAGTCGTAGAACGGCAACGAGGCGCCGCCCGGCATCCCGAAAATGACGTCGACTCCTGCGGCGAGCATGGCGTCGCACACCACCTCGCCGCCGGTACGCGGTGTTTGGGGCGCGGCGGTGGAACCGTTGCTGGAGCGGCCGTTGATTGCGGACATGTCGTGGGTCTCCTGGAGAGTCGTGGAACGCGGTGTCGTGGAGTCTTGTGGGGCGAAACGCGGAGACGGCGGCTAGGCGGCGTCTCCGTCGGGTACCGCGACCGAGTCAACCTGAGCGCGCGCAAGGTCACGCCTCTGCGTGCTGCGTCTCATCGCTCCGTGTCCTTCACCTCGGTCAGCCGTACGGCAACAAAAAACCCGTCCCTCACAGGGACGGGTCGTAACCCGCGGTACCACCCCGCTTGCCCGGTCGGCTGACCGAACCGCTTCGTTACCCGATCACGGCGGGCACCGGACCGGCCTACCAGGGAAACCCTTCAACCGGTCGGCTCGGGGGCGACCTTCGGCCCGGAGAACCCGCCGGCTCACACCATTTCCGGCTCGCTCGGAGTTCTCGGGAGGCCTACTCCTCCCCGTCAACGCCTTTGCGTCGTGCGCATTGTGCCTGGGCCCCGTGACAGGCACGGCAAACCACGCGCGCAGCGCGCACAGCGCAACCGTAACAACGTCCGGTGCCCGCGGCAAGGGAATTTCAGGGCCACACTTCCATTCGCTTTCAAGCCGCAACTGGCACATAGCGGTGGTCGCCTGCGCATAATGCGCAATGCGCGCACGCCCTGATCAGTCTTCACCCGACGGCCGTTATGTCGTCTTTGACCTGGAAACGCTGTACCTGAGCCATGAAGTGCGCGGCGGGTGGCGCAATATCCGGGACTTCGGGCTTGCGGTTGGCGTCACCATCGACGAGCACGGCCAGCAGCATGTCTGGCAGGAGCCCGACGCCCAGGATCTGATCGACTACCTGGCCGAGCATCCGCGCGTGGTCGGGTTCAACTCGCGGCGCTTCGACCTGACGGTGCTGTCGGCGTATGGCGATGTCTCGGTCTTGCGCGAGCGGTCGTTTGACGTGCTGTTGGAACTGCAATCGGTGACGGGCCGTCGCAAGGGCATGCGCCTGCAGGACATCGCCGGGGCCATGTTCGGAGAAGCCAAGACGCTGAGCGACGGCACGGAGGCCGTTCACCTGTGGCGCACCGGACGGCCCGAGGACCGCCGGCGGGTGATCGACTACTGCGCCCAGGACGTGCACCTCACCAAGCGCATCCTGGAGTTTGGCGTCGACAACGGCTACGTGCTGGTGCCGGTGCCGAACCTGCGCCGGGGGCGCGGGCCCGTGGCCGCGGAGGTTTCCGTCAACTGGGCGGAGGACGACGCCTTTTCGCGCTGAACTCGCGGCGACTACATGAACTCGAGGATTGCCTCGATTTCGACCGGCATGCCGCCGGGTAGCTGGGCCATCCCGACGGCTGAGCGCGCGTGGCGGCCGTTTTCGCCCCATAGCTCGACGAACAGCTCGGAATAGCCGTTGATTACCAGCGGCTGCTCCGTGTAGTCGTCGGTGCAGTTGACCATGCCGAGCACCTTGACCACCTGAAGCACGCGGTCCAGGTCGCCCAGTGCGTCCTTGAGCGCGCCGAGGTGCGCCACTGCGATCGAGCGGGCGAACTCGGCCGCCTCGGCGGTATCGAAGTCTCGTCCGACCTTGCCCACGGGCGTGGCGCCGGTGGCGTCGACGGGACCGGCGCCCGAGAGGTAGATCAGGTTGCCGCTGATGTTCCACGACTTCAGCGGGGCCGTGGGCGGGATGCTTGGCGCCGGAAGCTCGATGCCCAGATCCGCCAGCTTGCCTTCGATCTTCATGCGTTCGAAGTTCCTTTCACGCTCAGTTGTCGAAGAGACCTTCAGCGGCCACGGCCCCAATTGCCGCGTCGAAGGCCGCCACGGTTTGCTCGATGTCCGCCTCGGTATGCGCCGCGCTCGTGAACCCACCGCCGGAGATGAGGTGGACGCCCTCGTTCAGGAGGGCCTGACCCAACGCGTCGCCCGCGGCGCCGCCAAGGCCGCTCTTGGCCGGCTGGCCGCTGAGGCTGATGTGGAAGTAGGACGTCTCGCCATAGACAAGCGCGCCCACGTCGTGACGGTCGAACGCCTCCTGCAGGCCCTGCCGCAGCTGCTCGCCCAGGGCGTCGATGTGCGCGTGCACCGCGCCGTCGGCCAGGAAGTCCAGGACGGCAGCCCCCGCCGCGGCCGAGACAGGATTGGCGTTATAGGTGCCGGGGTGGGCGATGCGCTGACCGCGGTCCCAGGCGGGGTCGCCGCGCTTCTCGAGACGGTCCATGATGTCGGCACGCCCGGCCACGGCCGCGCCCGGCAGGCCGCCAGCCACGATCTTGGCCATGGTGGTCAGGTCCGGCGTGACGCCGGCCATTACCTGGAACCCGCCGGATGACATGCGGAAGCCGGTGACGACCTCGTCGAGAATCAGCACGGCCCCGTGTTCGGCCGTCAGGTCACGCAGGCCGTGTATGAACGGCGGTTCAATGGGCAGGGCGCCCCAGCCGGCGCCGCTGGGCTCCACGATTACCGCCGCCACGTCGCCCGTACCCAGTTCCTCGCGTACACGGTCCAGGTCGGTCGGCAGCGCGGTGATGGTCCCCTGGGTCGCGGCCGGAACGCCGGCGGAGGTCGGGATGTCGTACGGCTCTTCGACTGCCACGGTCGCGTAGTCGTGCCAGCCGTGGAAGTGGCCCTGGAACTTGATGATGCGGTCGCGTCCCGTGTGCGCCCGCGCCAGGCGCATGGCCATGTGGGTGGCCTCGGTGCCCGAGGAGTGGAAGCGCACGCGCTCGATGCTGGGCTTGAGGCGCTTGATCTGCTCCGCCCAGGCAATTTCGAGTTCGTGGCCGGCCCCGTAATGGGTGCCAATCTCCAGTTGCGCCCGCGCGGCGTCCACGGCCACCGGGTGGCCATGCCCCAGGATCAAGGCGCCGTGGCCCATCGTGTAGTCCACGATCTCGTTGCCGTCCACGTCCCACTTGCGGGCCCCCTGGGCACGGGCCGTCATGACCGGGAAGGGCGCCTGGATGCGGGTGTCATGCGCAACACCGCCGGCCAGTGCCTCGCAGGCCCGCGCGCGCAGCGCCGCGGAACCGGCGTGCCGGGTAGCGAACGACTGCTCGATCGCGCCGTTGTCGGAGTCGGCGCCCATATCGAACCTCCAATGAGATAAAGACGGAACCCGCGGTACCGCGGGCGTTCGGGCTGGTCAACAGGATTGAGTGTGCCAGTCCCCCATGTCAACGCGCTGGGGCTTGCGCTGATTGGCCGCAAGGCGGCACCGTCCGTAGGCTGACCCCGTGCTGTTTGTCTTTCTCGGCGGGCGCGACCCCCGCCTCCGCAATGCCGTCGACGCCGTCCTGGGGCATCCGGCGCCAGATGACCTGGCGTACACCCATCTCGATGGCGCGCGGGCGGGGCCTGACGAGCTAAGCGCCGCCTGCGGCGCGGTGTCGATGTTCGGCGAGCGGCGCAGGATTTTCCTGGACGGCGCCCCCGCCAGCGGGCCGCAGGCCCGAAAGCTCATCCAGTGGTTGGCGGCGTTTGGCGATGCCCGAAAGAACGACCCGGCCGCCGACACCTGCGACCTGGCTGTTTCGGTGTATTTGGACCTGGGCGACCGGCGCACTGCATCACGAGTAAAGGCTTTCAACGCGCTCACGCAGAACGGCGCGCGCGTTCAACAGTTCGGACCGTTGCGGGACGCCGAAGCCGTGCGATTCGTGCGCGCCGAGGCGCGGCGCGTGGGCGTGGGCATCTCCGAGGACGCGGCCGCACGGCTGGTGGAACTCATGACGTCCGACGCCGGGCTGCTGTCCAGTGAGATCGAGAAGCTGGCGGCCTACGTGGGCTTCAACGGCGAAATCAGCGAGCGTGACGTCAACAACGCCTGCGCCACCATCGGCGAGCACGCCCGCTGGGACTACGTAAATGCCCTGGCCGACCGGCGCGGCGCCGAGGCGCTGGGGGTGCTGCACGACATGCTGGCGCTGCGTACGCCGCATGAAATGATTCTGGCCGATATCACGCGCTCGCTGCGGCAACTGGCCGCCGCCCGCCAAGTCGTTGCGGATGGCGGCACCTTCCAGCAGGTGGCGCGGGCCGCCGGCGCGCCGCCCGGTCGCGGGCGCTACCTGGCCCAGCAGGCCCGACGCATGTCCGACCGGCTGATCGCGCGTATGTACGCCGAAGTCGTGCGCACGGACGCGGCGCTCAAATCAACCGGCGGCGACAAAGACGCGCTGCTGGAGATCCTGACCGCGCGGCTGGCCACGCGGCCGGCCGAGGCTCGCGCTTAGGCGGCTTGCGCCGCTCGCAGTTGCCGCACCAGGCGCGACATGCTGCGCGCCGCCTTGCGGCGGTGGATGATGCCCTTGCGCGCGGCGCTGTCCAGACGGCTCTGCGCTTCGCGAATGGCGGCTTCCGCCGCGTCGGAGTCGCCGGACTCGATCGCTGCGCGGGCATGCCTGACGAACGTTCGCACCGCGGAGCGTGTGCTCACGTTGCGGGCGCGCAGGAATCGCTGCCGGCGCACTTCCTTGGCGCGGCGTTGGTGACGGACGAGTTCTTTAGGTGACGGCACGAGACAGGCGTACCTGGGGACGCAAACACTCAGTGGTAGGCCACTACTATACCAACCACGCCGACAGGTTCGGTCAGCCGCCAAGCTAGGGGAACCGTGTGCCGGAAATCGCGCTGGCGGGCGATTTCGAGGCCGGAGTCGAGGCCGCCTTCGCCGCCGCCGGCGGCGGTCACCTGGTCGACACGCCGCAGGGCCGCCTGGGTCTCCGAACGGGCGCCATGCCTCTGCCCGACCCGCGCCTTCAAGATCTCCAGGCCGTGTTCCGCGCGGCCCAGACGGTTCCCGTCTCGTTCACCCTCTGGCAGGCGCCGGGGCACGCGCTGGCGGCGGGCGAAGCGCCCAATGCCGAGTGGGTTGGGCGTCTGCGAACCGCAGACGCGCTGCTGCTGATCGTCTCGGGCGAAGGCGGCCTGCAAGCCGCCGCCGAGCGCGTTGACGCGCTGTGCACCGAAATGGCCGTGCTGGACCTGGCGGTCCTGGAACCCGCCCAGCAGCGTCTGCACGAGCGCGTGACCAGCGGTCCGCGCGTCGAACGACGTGAGGCCGGCGAGCAACTCGCCATCGTTACCCGCGCTCGCGAGGCGCTCGAAGCCGACCGCCCAATGCTGGAAGGGCTCACACCCCAGGAAGTCATGAGCCTGCGCGGCTTCGGCCTGCTGTGCGCCAAGCCCTGCGCCGTGGCCTGCAATACCCCGGACGATGCTGCCGCGGACATGGACGCCCGGCGCGCCGCGTTGGGCCGCGACGACTGGTGCGTGGTCGCCGCCGCGACCGAAGCCGAACTGGATGACCTCTCGGACGAAGACGCCGCCGCCTTCCGCGAAGACCTTGGCCTCCCCGGCCTGGCCGCCCACCGCGTGGGGCGGGCGCTGCGCACGGCGCTCGACCAGATCACCTTCTACACCGGCAACACCCGGTCGGTTAACGCGTGGCTGTTGCCGCGCGGCGCAACCGCCCTGGATGCCGCCGGCGCCGTCCACACCGATCTGGCGACGGGCTTCATTCGAGCCGACGCCGTGGCGGCCGACGAACTCATCGCCGCCGGCTCAATGGCGGCCCTACGCGAACGCGGGCGCCTGCGTCGCGTCGGTCGCGACTACGAGGTCTCAGACGGCGAGGTGATCCAGGTCCACTTCAGCCGCTAGCGCGCTCCGGCCGTGCGAGCCCGACCACGTCGGACAGGGATTCGAACCCTCGGTTCTCCAGGTAGCCGCGCAACCCGCCCACGATGCGCTCCGCCGTACGCGGCTCCCTAAACGTCGCGGTCCCCACCTGCACGGCTGAAGCCCCCGCCATCAGGAATTGCAGCGCGTCGTCCGTTGTCACTACGCCGCCCATGCCGATGACCGGAATCGAAACCGTTCCGGCGACGTCGTAGACGCAGCGAACGGCCAGCGGCCGGATCGCCGGGCCTGACAACCCACCGACGCCGGCGCCCAGGAACGGCAACGCCGCCTCCGTATCAACGACCATGCCAAGCAGGGTGTTGATCAGCGACAGGGCATCGGCCCCAGCGTCTTCGGCGGCGCACGCGATCGGCCGCAGGTCGGTCACGTTGGGCGAGAGCTTGGCAATCACGGGCAGCGACACGCCCCGCCGCACGGCCTTGACGGTGGCCGCGGTCGTGGCGGGGTCGGTCGAGTAGTCCAACCCACCAGCCACGTTTGGGCAGGACAGATTGGCTTCGATGGCCACGACATTGGCCAGCCCGTCGAACCGGGCGGCCAGCGCCGTCCAGCTCTCCGGATCGTGCGCCGCGATGCTGACGACCACCGGGCATGGCAGGTCCGCCCAGATCGGCGCCTTTTCGCGGACCGCGCCTTCGCCGCCCGGATTCGGCAGCCCGATCGAATTCAACATGCCGGACGGCGTCTCGACCGTGCGGGGCGTCCGGTTGCCCTCGCGCGGCTCCGGGGTCACCGTCTTGGTGACGATGGCGCCAAGCGCGGCCAGGTTCACGACGTCCCGGTACTCGTCACCGAATCCAAACGTGCCCGAGGCGGTAAGGACCGGCGCCCGCAGGCGCAGTCCACGCGGATGGCCGGGCGCGAGGTTTACAGCCAGCGGCGATGTCACTGAAACGCCAGTCGTCGTGGTTATCGCTCGCAGGCGTCCGGCCGCATGCGCCGAGGCTAGCATGGGGTAACGGCCAGTTTCCGCCGAAACTTATGTTGACTGCCAGAAAGCCTCTGGCATAGCATCCCTTCAGATCGTCGCCGTGGGGGCCGGTGGGCGACGCTTCCGTGGAGGCTCCCCATGGCCGTGACTATCGCCATCGCCAACCAGAAGGGCGGCGTTGGCAAGACGACCACCACATCCAACCTGGCGTCCACCCTTGCGCGCGCCGGTTCGAGGCTACTGGTGATCGACTGCGATCCGCAGTCCAACCTCACCTCTTCGTTTGGCGTCGAACGCGTGATGGACGCCAGCCTGGCCGACGCCCTGCTGAACCGAGACGTCGAACTGCCCCGCTACCGGGTCAACGAT
Organism: Chloroflexota bacterium; assembly: GCA_034422315.1. Lineage (GTDB taxonomy): Bacteria > Chloroflexota > UBA11872 > UBA11872 > UBA11872 > UBA11872. Next base: position 12,738 of record DAOUJT010000196.1, read on the forward strand.
CCTTCCGGTGCCACCGTGGACGTTGTGCCGGCCTCGCCCGAACTCGCCCGCGTGGAGACCACCCTGCAGACCAAGCTGGGACGCGAACTGCGCCTGCGCGAGCACGTGTTGCGCGTGGACAAGGACTACGACTACATCCTCTTCGACACCCCGCCGTCGCTGGGCGTACTCACCATCAATGCGCTGGTGGCGGCCGAATGGGTCATCATCCCCACCGAAGCCCGCTTCTTCTCGCTGCAAGGCTTGCAGATGCTGAATGAGAGCATCGAGGAGGTCACGTTCCTCAACCCACGCCTGAAGGTGCTGGGCATTGTGCTCAGCAAGTTCGATCGACGGCTGCGCGAGGAGAAGACCGTGGCCGAATACCTGCGCGAACGCTGGGGCGCCGGAGTCTTCGAATCCGACATCCCAACCAACAGCAAGATCCTGGAAGCCGCCAGCACCGGCGTCTCGATCTTCGCCGCCGGCAGCGGCAACCGCGGCGCCCGCCGCGCGGTCAAGGCCTACGAGACGCTGGCCGCGGAGGTGCGTTCCCGTGCCGCCTAGGGACCGCGGCGGGTTTGACCCCGACCGCCTGGACGACCTGCGGCGACCGGAAAACCTGGTGCCGCGAATCCTGCGCCAGGAGCCGGAACCCGGCTCGCGCAACACGATCCCGGGCCTCACCGACATCCGCGTCATCGGCGTCGGCGGCGCCGGCAACAACGCCGTCAACCGCATGGTCGCCGCCGAACTCGACGGCGTGGAGTTCATTTCCGTCAACACCGACGCGCAGGACCTGTCGGCATCCAACGCCCACCGGCGCCTCCTGATTGGCAGCCGGGCCACCGACCACCTGGGCTCGGGCGGCGACCCGCGGCTCGGCGAGCGAGCAGCCGGCGAGAGCAGCGACGAACTGGCCGACCTGGTTGACGGCGCCGACATGGTGTTCATCACCGCCGGCATGGGCGGCGGGACAGGCACCGGCGCGACGCCGATCCTGGCTGACCGCGCCATGGAGGCCGGCGCGCTGACCGTGGCGGTCGTCACCGTGCCGTTCAGCTTCGAAGGTTCGCGGCGCGTCCAGGTCGCCAGTCACGGCCTTGCCGAACTCGAGAGCCGCGTGGACGCCCTGATCACGCTGCACAACGACAAGCTGCTGGAACACGCCAGCGCCAGCACCGCATTCTCCGACGCGTTCCTGATGGCCGACGAGATGCTGCATCGCGGAGTGCAGGGCGTCACCGACCTGATTACGACCACAGGGCTGGTCAACGTGGACTTTGCCGACGTGCGCTCGGTGATGCGCGCCTCCGGCACAGCCATGATGGGCGTCGGTGAGGCCGCCGGCGAAGAGCGCGCGCTGCGCGCCGTGCGCCAGGCGATGGAGAGCCCGCTGCTTGAAACCTCGATTGACGACGCACGGGGCGTGCTGATCAACATCACGGCCTCGGAAGACGTGGGCATTGCGGAAATCAACGCCGCCGCGGAGCACGTCACCGCCGTCGCCGCGCCCGATGCCAACATCATCTTTGGCACGGTGGTCGATCCGCGCATGGGCCAGGCAATTCGAGTCACGCTGATTGCGACCGGGTTCGAGGCCGCGCGTTCAGCGGATGTTCCGCGGTCCGGGCCTGGTCGACGCCAAAGCCCCCGAACTACTCGTTTGATGGGACGTGAACGCCTGGCGGACGACGACGTTGACGTGCCGGCCTTTTTGCGTCGTCGCTCGCCGTCCTAAGCTCTTCACGCCAGCGCCGCCACGGCCTGACCGCGGTAGCCGGAGATTCTGAGGCGTGACCCAGGTTCCAGACGGGACGGAACAGGGCCGGCAGTTTGCCCGTTGGTTGGCGGACCAGGCCGACGCGGCCCTGGACGCATCCATGCTGGACGCTGGCCGGCTCCTCCTGCAGTTGCGCGCCAACCGCGCATTCCTCCGACACATCGAACGTGCGGGAACCACCGTGGCCGAGCGCGGTGGGTCACTTTCCGGCCTGCTCGCCACCGCCCTCGAACGGATGGGCGCGTTGGGCGCGGCGGTGTTGCGTGACGCGCATCCGTCGCAGCACGAGGCGGTCGTCGATCAACTCGTCCAGCTGCAGACGGCCGCGGTCCAGGCTCTCGTCCGCGGTTACGACGCCATCGTTCCAATCAACGCGACGCCTACTGAGCGCGAACGTCTGCTCGACAACACGGTGCGAGCGTTGGACCGGATCAACAGCGTCATTAACTCCTCCCTGGAGTTGGACGAGGTCCTGGTGGCCACCGTCGAGTCCGTCTCGGATCACCTTGACGTCTCCGAGGTCACGATCTACCTCTACGACGAGGCCATCGACCGCCTGATTCTCAGCGCCACCCGCGCCTTCAATCCGGAAGCGGTCGGCCAGACAACGCTCGCCCTCGGCGAGGGCATCATCGGCTGGGCGGCCCAGGTGGGTCAGCCGGTGGCCGTGCGCGACGCCTGGAGCGATCCGCGCTTCAAGTACGTCCCGGGCCTCGGCGAGGAAGACCTGCGCAGCTTCCTCGTCGTTCCCATCGTGCTCTTCACGGTCGAACGCCTCATCGGTGTCCTCAGCATGGCCAGCCCGGAATTCCGCGACTTCACGGACGAGGAAGCCCGCTTCGCCGAGATCACCGCCGGGCAGCTCGCCATCGCCGTGGAGAACGCCCGCCTCCACGGGCAAACCGACGACGCCTTGCACGGCAAGATCGAACAGCTCACCACCGTCCAGAACCTTGCGCGCACGCTCACCTCGGACCTCGAACCCGCCTCGGTCCTGGCCCAGATCGCGCAGACCGCCGCTCACCTCATCGGAGTTGACAAGGCCGCCATCTGGCAGCTGGACGAGGACGGCAGGCGCATGCGAATCGTCGCTTCCCACAACCTGGGCGACGCCTACCGCCGGCACAGCCTGGGCATCGGCGACGGCGTGGTCGGCCGGGCCGTTTCCACCCGGGCGCCGGTGGTTGTCAACGATGCGCTGAACGACGCACGCCTGGTCGCCACCCGCGAACTCATCGCCACGGAAGGCTACGGCGCCCTATTCAGCGTCCCGCTGATCCTCCGCGACCGGGCGGTCGGCGCCATCAGCCTGTATAGCCCCGCCCCCAACGAATACACCCAGGAACAGGTGGATCTGGCCTTCACCTTCGCCAACCACGCGGCTATTGCCATCGAGAACGCCCGGCTCTTCGAGGAGGTACGCCAGGGCCTCGAAACCAAATCCATCCTGCTCCAGGAAATGCACCACCGCGTCAAGAACAACATGCAAACCATCGCCTCGCTGCTCGAAATGCAGGCGCGCCGCACCGAGACCCAGGAAGCCTCCACGCTGCTCAAGCTCAGCGCCGGCCGCATCGGCGGCATGGCGCGCGTCCACGACCTGCTCTCCCAGGACGCCATCGGACAGACCACCGTGCACCAGATCATCGACTCCATGGCCGACATGCTGCGCGGCGACCTGAACGCCAGCGGCCGTCGCATCGAGATCACCGTTGACGCGCGGCCCGGCCGCATCCAATCCGAAAAGGCCACAGTCTTCGCCCTCGTCATCAACGAACTGCTCTGGAACGCCGTGGAGCACGGCATGGCCGGACGCACCACCGGCCGCATTCACGTTGACGCCTCGGCGCACAACGGCCGCCTGGCTATTTCCATTGAGGACGACGGCATCGGCCTGCCCGACGGCTTCAGCCTCATGCGCGATCAGGGCCTCGGCCTCACCATCGTTCGCAACCTGGTGGAGCGAAACCTCGACGGCGACTTCAACATCACCCCGCGCCAGGACGCCCAGGGCGCCGTCGCCACCCTGCGGTTTCGCCCCTAGCCGTCCCCCGCCTCGCGCGCGCTTCGCCCGAACACGACCACCGCAATCACCCCGGCCAGCGCCAATAGCGCTCCCAGGACCGCACTGGGACCCGGAATCTCGCCGTAAAGCAAGGCGCCCAGGATCACGCCGCCGGTCACCTCCTGGGTTGTGATGACGTTGGGAATCGTCGCGGTTGCCCGCCGCAGCGCCGCGTTGAGGAAGGTGTGACCGAGACCCAGCGGCACCAGGCCAAGGATCGCAATCGCCACGATGCGCCACCCGTCGTAGGCCCCCGCGTCAAACGAAACGACCGCATACGGAATCGCCAGCAAGGCCGCCCAGCCATAGACCGCGAACACATAGGCCGGCAGGGGCATTGCGCCACGGTAGTAGCGACCCGCCAGCACGTAGACCGCCAGCGCGGCGCCGGAACCGGCGGCCGCCAGGTCGCCGCCCAGCGTCGCCCCGCTCTCAGCCGGCTCGAACCCGACCAGAATCGCAATCCCGGCCACCGCCGCAAGCACGCCGACGATCTGCATGGCTCGCGGCGGCTCCCGCAGGATGACCGCCGACCCCAGCGCCACCAGCGCCGGCGACCCGTACACCAGCGCCAGGGTGTGCGCCGTGGTCGTCGTCTGCGCCGCCAGCGTGAACAGCAGGAAGTGCGCGTAGAGCGTCGCCCCGAGGATGGCCGTGCGCCGCTCGCGAATGTGCGCCAGCGAGGCCCCGGAAATCCGGGCCAGCCCGAACGCCACGAGCGTCGCCAGTCCCAGCCGCCACAACGTCACTTCCGCGGCGCTCACCGGCGCGGCCAAACGCGAAAGCGGCGCTCCCAGTGAAAACGCCGCCGCCGCCGCCGCGCTCAACAAAACCGCGCGGCGCGTGCTCGACGTCAGTGCGTCGGTCCCTCGCCCAGCCACCGCGCCGCCTCGGGCGCCCAATACGTGATGATGATGTCCGCCCCCGCCCGCGCCACCGCCGTCAGCGCCTCCATTGCCGCCGCGCGTTCATCCAGCCAGCCCCGTTCGGCCGCCGCCTTGATTGCCGCGAACTCACCGCTCACCAGGTAAGCCGCCAGCGGCGCGTCGTATTCGGCGCGCACTCGCGCAATCACGTCCAGGTACGTCAGCGCGGGTTTCACCATCACGATGTCCGCGCCCTCCTCCAGGTCAAGCCCCACCTCGCGCAGCGCCTCACGCGCGTTGCCGGGGTCCATCTGGTAGCCGCGACGGTCTCCGAATGCCGGGGCCGAACCTGACGCTTCCCTGAATGGCCCGTAAAACGCGCTGGCGTACTTGGCCGCGTAGGCCATGATTGCCGTCTCGCTGAATCCCTCCGCGTCCAGCACCGACCGGATCGCACCCACGCGCCCATCCATCATGTCCGACGGCGCCACCACGTCCGCCCCTGCCTGGGCATGCGAAAGCGCCACCTCCGTGATTCGCTCCACCGACGCGTCGTTGTCGATGGTGTGGCCATGCAAGACGCCGCAATGCCCGTGATCCGTATACGCACACAGGCAGACGTCCGTAAACACCACCAATTCCGGAGCGGCCGCTTTGATTGCCCCAATCGCCTGCTGCACCGCCCCGTCTGACGCGGAAGCTTCATCCCCCACCGGCGACTTCACCGCCGCCTGCCCAAACAACAGCACGCCTTGAATCCCTGCGTCAGCCACCTCACCTGCCGCCGCGCCGATCCGATCCACCGATCGCTGCATCTGCCCCGGCAACGAGCCAATCTCGTTCTCCACACCCGCGCCCGGTACCACGAACATCGGATACAGCAACCGATCCACCGACAGCCGCGTCTCCCGAACCAACCGCCGCAACCCGGCCGACCGCCGCAACCGCCGCGGCCGCTGCACACCCATTTCGTCAGCGGCCACAACCGATGCTCTCAGACGTTCGCGCAACACCGCGCACCCTCCATGGCTTGGGATTCCAGTCTAAGGCCGGCGCCGTAGTTGCCTATCGACTGATTCGGCACCAGCCTTGATGAGTCCACTCGCTGCGACCTCACTCATGTCCCACCCTTATGAACAGACTGATCGCCTCATGCGGCCATCGAACTGTGAGGCCACCGCCTCCGCCAACGCCACCGCACTTGACTCCGCCGCCACCACGTCTGGCGCCCGCCCGGCCCGCACACACGCCGCCGCCGTGGTTGGCCCGATTGCGGCCACCGCGACACCTGCTGGCACCGACGCCAGCCCGCCTAATGCAACTGCGAAACTCACGGCGCTCGACGGACTCGCAAAAGCAAGAGCTTCGATCTGGCCGCTGCGAATGGCGCCGACAACCTCTCGAGGCACCGCCGCCGGACGCGTCCGGTAAGCCGGAACGCGTGTGACAGTCATCCCCGCCGCCCCCAAGCGCTCGGCCGGCTCCTTGAGCCCGTCCTCCGCCTGGACCACCGCCACCTGCGCCCCGGCAGAGGCTGCGGCAGCCACGGCCTCGGCAAGATCAACCCCCGTGCGTCCTTCCGAGCGCACCGTCACGTCCATCCCCGCGCGTTCGGCCACGGCGCCCGTCGCAGCCCCAACAACGCCCACCTGCACACCGGCGGGAACCGTCGGCCCGCCGCGCCGCAGCCGGCGCGCGCGCTGCACGTAGTACCGCACCGCGTTGCGGCTCATGAACAGCAAGTAGTCGTATCGGTCCAGCGCGCGCACCAGCCCATCCAGCGCCTCGTAGCTGCGCGGCGGGCCAATTCGGATCGCGGGCGCCGCCACCACCTCGCAGCCCAACTCCTGCAGCCGCTCCGTCAGCCGATCGGGCCCGTTCGCCGGCCGCGTCACCACGACTCGCGGCCGCTTCACGCGGTCTCGCCGTCGTTTAGCACTCCGGCGACAGATCCCACGACGATCACCGCCGGGGCCTTCAGTCCCGCCTCCCGTGCAAGCTCTTCGATGGTCGCCAGCGTTCCCGAAATCACCCGCTGCCCCGGCAGCGTGGCGCGTTCCACCACGCGCACCGGCTCGTCGGGCGACCGTCCGCCCTCGATCAGCTTCCCGGTAATCGCCCCCAGGTTCCCGACGCCCATCAACACCACGATCGACCCCGGTGTGCCAGCGATGCGTTCCCAATTCACCCCGGCACCCGCAGCCGACCGAGCGTCATGCCCGGTTACGACCGTGAAGCTTGATTCAACCCCCCGATGCGTCACGGGCACGTCCGCCGCGGTCGGTCCGGCCAGCGCCGAGGAGATCCCGGGCACCACCACAACCGGGATTCCGGCCGCCCGCGCCGCCAGCACTTCCTCGCCGCCGCGACCAAACACGAACGGATCGCCGCCCTTCAGCCGGCACACCGAGAGACCCTCGCGGGCCAATTCGACAAGCAAGTCGTTGATTTCATCCTGGCTTCGCGAAGCCCGGCCCGGCGTCTTGCCAGCGTCCTCGATCCGGACATCGGCGCGCGCCAGCTTCAACAGATCCGCCGATATCAGCCGGTCGTGAACCACCGCGTCCGCCGACTCCAGCACTTCCCGGCCATGCACCGTGATCAGCTTCGGATCGCCCGGACCCGCGCCCACCAGGTAGATCGTCCCCGCCTGCGCCTTCACTGCGCCGCCTGTTCCCGAGCCGCCAGCACCCTGGCGGCGGCTTGCCGTCCTAGCGCGTCGGCGTCGGTCACACGTCCGTGCAGCGTCAGCGGCGGGTCTTCACCGTCGCCAAACAACCCGGCCGTAAGTCTCAACTCATCGACGTCCACAGTCGCCAGCGCCCCCGCGGGCACCGTGCACCCGCCCCGCAGGTCGCGCAAAAAAGCCCGCTCCGCCGTCACTGCCGCTCGCGACTCTGCGTCATCAATTCGCTTCACCAGCCCCTCGACATCCGGCCTATCGGTTCGAACCTCCACCGCCAGCGCGCCCTGCGCCGGCGCCGGCAGAAACGCCGGCGGCTCCAGCACCTCGGCTATCGCGTCGGTCAACCCCGCACGCTCCAGACCCGCCACCGCCAGCACCGCCGCATCCAGTTCCCCGTCCTGCACCTTGGCCACCCGCGTGCCCACGTTGCCGCGGAGCGGATGTACTCGCAGATCGGGCCGTACAGCCCGCACCTGCGCGGATCGGCGCGCGCTGCCCGTCCCAATCGTGGCGCCGCCGGGAAGCTCGGCCAGTCCTTCGCCGTTGCGACTCACCAGCGCATCCCGCGGATCGGCCCGAATCGGTACTGCGGCGATACGCAATCCCGCCAGCGGCTCCGTTGGCAGGTCCTTATAGCTGTGCACCGCAATGTCGGCCCGGCCGTCCAGCAGCGCCGCCTGCACGCCGCGCGAAAAGACGCCGCGCTCCCCGAGTTCCTCGATCAGCTTCGATCGATCCCGGTCGCCGGCCGTAACCACGGGCACGAACTCAACCCGCAGGCCCGGATTGGCGGCCACCAGCAGATCGGTCACCAACGCCGCCTGCGCGCGGGCCAGCGGCGAACGGCGCGTCGCGATGCGAGCCTTCACCGCCGCACCTCGGTCACGCCGCTTGCCTCAGCCGCTAAAGCCTACGCCCCGTCGCTCAGCCCTGGGCGTAGGCCGCCGCCAGCACCTCCGCTACCTCCGGACGCGTGAACTCGGCCGGCGGCCGCTGCCCTTCGCTCAGCAGGCCGCGCAGCCGTGTGCCGCTCAGGAAGACGTGGTTGGCTCCGTCGTGCGGGCAGGTCTTGGCCGAGCCCATCGCGGCGCAGGCCGTGCACCAGAAGGCGTGCTCGAAGAACAACGGCGTGATGCCCAGCTCACCGGCGTCGAACTCGTGAAAGATGTGCTGCGCGTCGTGCGGGCCGTAATAATCGCCCACGCCCGCGTGGTCGCGTCCCACGATGAAGTGCGTGCAGCCGTAGTTGCGTCGCACCAGCGCGTGAAACACCGCCTCGCGCGGCCCCGCGTAGCGCATCGCCGCCGGCAGCGCCGCCAGCACCACCCGGTCGCGCGGGAAGTACCCGTCCAGCAGCACCTCATAGCAGCGCCAGCGCACGTCCGCGGGCACGTCGTCTTCCTTGGTGACGCCCACCAGCGGATGCACCAGCAGCCCGTCCACGATCTCCAGCGCGGCCTTCTGGATGTATTCGTGCGCGCGGTGAATAGGATTGCGGGTCTGGAACCCGACGACCGTTCGCCAGCCCAGCGCGTCGAACCGCTCGCGCAACTGCGACGGCGTCAGGTGTCGCGGGTCGTCCGCCCGGTCCGGCGACGCCCCGAAGCAGCGCACCGGCCCGCCCAGCAGCACCTCGCCCTGGGCATAGAGTGCCGCCACGCCGGGATGCTTGGCATCGGTCGTGCGGTACACCGCCTGCGCTTCCGCCGCCTTGTCGTAGTGAAATCGCTGCCGAACTTCCAGCTCGCCGCGGGGCCGCCCGGCGCCGTCCAGCAAATCCAACCGGTCGCCCTCGCGCACCAGCGCCGCCGTCTCGGCGTCCACCGCCAGCGTGATCGGCAGCGGCCAGGGCTGGCCGTCCGGCAGGTGCATGTCCTTCAGCACCGCCGTGTATTCCGGCTCGGTCATGAAGCCAGTCAGCGGGCGGTAGCCGCCGACTCGGAACAGCTCAAGATCCGCCAGTTGCCGCGGCGAAAGCTCGATCGCCGCGGGTGCCGCCACGGCGCCCATCAGGCCGCCGCCACGCAGTCGGTTACCGGCGCCAGGTAGCCCAGGCATTCCAGCCTGGAGATGATCTTGGCCGCGCTCTCCTCAACCGATTCCATGTCCGTCTCCACCACAATCTCCGGACTCACCGGTTCCTCGTACGGATCGCTGACCCCGGTGAAATTCTCGATCTCCCCCGCCAGCGCCTTTGCGTACAGCCCCTTGGGATCGCGCTCGATCAGCTGATCGAGCGAACACTTCACGTAGACCTCCACGAACTCGCCGATCTGATCGCGCGCTTCGCGGCGTCCTTCGTTGTAGGGGGAAATCGCCGACACCAGCATCGTCGCTCCGTGCCGCGTCCCCAGCGCCGCCACCCAGGCAATTCGCCGGATGTTCTCGTCGCGGTCCTCGCGCGTGAACCCCAGCCCCTTGCTCAGGTGCGTGCGCACCACGTCGCCGTCCAGCGACTCCACGCGGTGGCCGCGGCGTTGCAGTTCCGGCGTCAGCCGCTCCGCCAGCGTGGTCTTGCCCGCCCCCGAAAGTCCCGTCAGCCAGATCGTGACCCCGGCCGTTTCCTGCCGCCCGTAGGCGGCAAACCCATTACAGTCCATAGACTTGACCAACTCCTAAGTGTTTCCGTGCAGACCGCACTCGGTCTTTGACAGTCCGCGCCAGCGGCCGCTGCGCAGGGACTCTCCGGGCAGCGGACGCGATGTGCAGCCCGTGTCGCAGCCCAGGCTTGGATAGCCCTCGTCGTGCAGCCGGTTATACGGCACGTCGTGATGGCGGATGTAGTCCCAGATCTCGGCTTCGGTCCAGCCGCTCAGCGGCGCGACCTTCACCAGCCCGAACTTCGCGTTCCACTCGATCACCGGCGTTGCCGCCCGCTGCGCCGACTGGTCGCGGCGCACGCCCGTAATCCAGGCGCGCTTGTCCGCCAGCGCCCGTGCGTTCGGCCCGACCTTGCGGATCCCGCAGCAGGTGTCCGGGTCTCGGTCCCACAGCGACGCGCCATGGAGCGCGGCCTGATCCGCCAGCGACAACTCCGGGTGATACGCCGTGGCCTCGAACCCGTACCGCTCTTCGATGCGCTCTCGGACGTCGTGCGTAGCCTCGAAGAGCAGGCCGGTGTCCAGGTAATAGACCTCGACGTCGTCCAGCAGGCCCGACCTCGCCAGCATGTCCACCAGCACCATTCCGCTGGGTCCGCCGAAGGAGCACGACAGCGCCACGTCCGGGGCATAGGCGCGCACGACTTCGCGCAGCACCTCCTCGGCGGGCAGGCCCTGCAGTCGCGGGCCTTCGCGCCGCAGGTCGATTTCAGCAAGTTGCACGTTCACGATTGAAGGAGAACCTCCGGGGGCATGGGGCAAAGAGCGCCCCTCGCTTGATTTCAGATGCTCGACGCCGTTCTAGGGCGTGGTCAGTTGCGACCGATCACGCGGCCGGGGCTCGGACGCCCGGCCGGCGTCGAGAAGTGCCTGGCATGGCCAGGACTTTGCGGGCGTGAGAGGCCTAGACCACCACGCCCCGTATACAGGCGCAGGTGCAGTCGCAACAACAACACGTGCAGCCGCTGGGGTGCTCGCGTGAAGCGATAGCCGCCGACGCAAGCAGCCGCTGGCCGCTCGGCGTCGGCGCAGGATCGGACGTCTTGTCGGGGGTCAGACCGCGCATTCGCCCTCGCCGCGTTCCAGCACGTACAGCCGGTCGCGGTCCCAGTCCACAAAGTGTTCCGGTTCGTCGTCGTATTCGGGCGGCAGCGCCAGGTCCTTCAGCAGACCGTCGAAGTAGAGCCGGTCGTGCCGGTCCACGTACTCGTTGAACGACTCGTCGTCGGTCAGGCGACTCTCCTCGTAGTCCAGGATTAGCCGCTCCACTACCGTCGGCGCGCGCTTGGCCGGCACCCGCGTCCGCAGCAGCAGGCCCAGCCGCATGGGCGATCCGTAGCGGCGGTTGCCGCCGATGAAGGTGTGGTAGGCGGGCACCTGGCGTCCGCCGGTCTTGATGGCCGCGCCGTGGAACCCGATGTTCCCCACGTGGTGCATGCCGCACGAGTTCGGGCAACCGCTCATGTTGATCAGGATCTGCCGCGTCAGCGGATCCTGGATGTGCATCTCCTCGACCTTGGCCTGGATGGCCTTGTTGAGACCCATCGACGACGTGATCCCCAGCTTGCAGCTGTCCGTGCCGGGGCACGACACCACGTCGTTGATCTCGTACGCGCCCGGATTGCCCAGACCCAGCGCCCGCAGTTCCTTCCACACCGGGTAGACGCTGTTGTCGGGGATCCAGCGCAGCACGATGTTCTGCCAGTGCGTGGTTCGCGCCCGGCTGGCGCCGTAGTCACGCAGGATCTGCGCCAGGCCGCGGAATTGTTCGGGACTCAGGTCGCCCTGGTTCACCTTGACTTCCATAGTCGAGTACCCGGCCTGCACCTGCGGCGCCACGTTCGTGGAGCAGAAGCGCTCAAACAGGTCGGCGTCCTCTTCCAGGATTACCGGCGCCTCGGCCGGCATCTCGGGAGCTTCCGCCTCTTCGTTATCGATGAAGACCAGGTCGTCCAGGTCGTAGTCGCGCTCGGCCCAGGCGCCCGTCAGCTCGGCCTCCACCATCTCGCGGAAGCGCTCGATGCCGACCCGATGCACCAGGAACTTGATGCGGGCCTTGGCGCGGTTGCGGCGCAGTTCGTCGGACCGGTTGAAGATCCGCAGCACGGCCTCGGAGACCCGCAGGTAGTCGCTCAGCGGCACGAAGTCGTACAGCTCGAACGCGTGCTTGGGCATGATCGACAGCCCGCCGCCGGTCAGGATCCGGAACCCGCGCTCTTCCTTGCCGTCCACCATCTTGATGGTCGAGAAGAACGCCAAGTCGTGAATCTCGCCGATCGTTCGATCGGTGTCCGATCCGCTGAACGAGACCTTGAATTTCCGCGGCAGCAGCTGGGTCAACGGGTTACGCACGAAGTAGCGCACGAAGGCTCCGGCGTACGGCGTCGCGTCGAACGTCTCGTCGTCCGCCACGCCCGCCCAGGGGTCGCCGGTCACATTACGGACCGTGTTCCCGCAGGCTTCCCGGGTTGAAAGCCCCGCGCGACCCAGCACTCGCAGCGCATCCCAGGCCAGCGGCAGCGGGATGTGGTGCAACTGGATGTTCTCGCGCGTGGTGATGTGGCCCTTCTTCAGCGGGGCAAACCGCTCGGCCACCTCGGCAAAGGCGTCCAACTGGTCGGCGGTGACGCCGCCCATGGGCAGCTTCACCCTCAGCATCTGCACGTTGGGCTGGCGCTGGCCGTAGACGCCCTGCTTCAGCCGGTAGCCGATGAACTTCTCTTCGACGCGCTGACCGGCCAGGTAGGCCCGGGCCTCCGTGGTGAAGTCCTCGAATTCCTCATCGAGGATCTCGATCACGTGGCCTGCCGTGTCTCTGCGTTCAGTTACTGCCATGCCTGGCCTCCACGAGCCGCCCGTCGCGGCCGGGTGATAAGCCTACCTGGATTCCCCGCGCAGGCAGGCGGGCCGATTCTATGTAGAAAGGACCGCGAGGCGCCAGTGTCCGACAGGCGACTCATCTTCGCCACCGGCGCCGGAGGTCGTTTTGGGGGCTGCCAGGCCGTGGGGGATGAAGGGGGAACCGTCTCTCGCCAGCCCGCCCCCAGAGGGGGCGGGCTGGCGAGAGACGGTTTTGGCCGGTTTTCGGGGCGGAACGGCGACGAGCGGAGGGCTTTGAGCGGCCGGTGAGATGGGGACAGATGCCCGCGAATACGGGAACGACGGGGGCACAGGCGGCGGGAACGGGGCAGCGACGGCCGCATGCCAGGCGCGGAGGACGGAGGAGTTCGAGAATCCCAGCCAGGCCCGGTCGGGGAGTTGGGCGGGCCGGGTCGGCTCGGGGTATTCCAGGTTGGCGAGTCCGGCAAGGACGCGGACAAGGGGGAACTCCGGGGACGAGGCGGACGGGGCGAATCAAGTGTACACCCTGTGATTACGCACGGCAAGTCCGGGCGAGAGGCACCGGGGCAGCCAGCAACCCACGGGCGGCCCACAGCAGGTCGGCAAGTGTCAACCCGGATGCGGGCAATGTGTCCACTTTTCGGGTGAATGTGTCCAGTTTTCCGCTGGATGTGTCCACTCGATGGCCGAATGTGTCCTGTTTTGCCAGCGACGTGTTCACCGCCCGAGACCGCCGGGGACGGGCGGTGGGGCGGCCAGCACCACGCGGGCGGCCCACAGCGGACTGGCAAGTGTTCACCCGGATGCGGGCCATGTGTTCACCCAATGGACGAATGTGTTCAGTTTTGCCGGCGATGTGTTCACTGCCTGAGAGCGCCGGAGGCGGACGCCCCCCAGGATCGCGGGGGCCTGGAGGTGAGGGCGCCTTAGACAGGTACCGCTCCGGGGGCGGCAGGACAGGAGGGGTAGGCGTCAGGTCAGACGCGGTCGGCGGGCCATTCGTGGAAGGGGAAGGGGAGTCCGGGGTCGCTGGCGGTGGGCGGACGCTCCGGCCCGAAGAGCAGCTTGACCACATCGTTGCGGCTCAGACGCACACGTTTGCCGCCGACGGTCATCGCGATCGTGTCGCCCTCGTCCACCGGTTCCAGATCCTCACGTCCATAGGCGCGGACCAGCCCCACCGGGTCCTCGATGCGGATCATGCCGATGTAGTCGGTCGATTGCATGATTCCAACGGAATCCAGGACGTCCGTCACGTCGTCCGCCCGCGCCGGCGCCATGAGGGTGGCGTGCACCGTTGGGCTCTGCCCGGCCTGGCGCTCGGCCACCGACTGCGTTGACGTCTTGACCGACGGGTCGTCCCACTGCGCCAGCAACCGCGCGATCATCGGCACCACCAGGTCGGCCGGTCCGCCGTATTCCGCCATCGTCGTGCCGCGCGCGAATATGTAGGCACCGGCCCGGCCGTGCCGCTCGGCCACCCAGACCGTTGAGTTGCGACGTTTCAACATCGCCCGCATGTGGTCAGGTGGACGCACCGCGCCCCAGGCCCGCGCCTCGCTGATCTCCGACAGCGCCTCGAAATCCCCATCCGTCGCCGGCCGGATCTCGGGCACAGGCTCCGACGGGAGAAACGACCGGTTCCCGCGGTCGAAGCGATACACCCGAACCGTCCCGCCGTACTCCCAGCCCTGCTTGCGATACCAACTGGGTACGCCGGTGGAGAGCAGGCTGACGTGGGAGCCCAGCTCCGCCATGCGCTCGATGCAGGCGTCCAGCACCCGCGTGGCGTAGCCGCGCCGCCGGTAGGGCACGTCGGTCGAGACCCCATTGATGCCGCCGATCCGCAACTCCACGTCGCCCAGCCGCGTGTCGTGGGGATAGATGGCCGTGGACGCCACGATCCGGTCGTCCTCGCGGACCACGAAGATGTTCGGCACGTTCTGCGGCTGATGCACGTGCGGCCAGTCCTGGCCGTAGGTGGGATCGCTGCCCACCTCCTGGCGCATCACCCGGTTGACGTGGTCGATCAGGTCCTGGCGCTCATCCAGCCGCATTACCCGCGGCCCGTCCGCGCTCATGTCAGACCTTCGTCTCTCATCGTGGATCCCCCGCGCGGCAACTTGCCCCAGCCTGTATCCCCGGCCTCGACCCGTCCAGCCAAGGCGCACCAGCGGTCACAATAGACGGTCGCCTCCCATCCGCAGCAACCCGCGAACTCCATTGAACGACTACACCGCCGCCAACCGTGACGCCTGGGACGCCATCGCCGATCTAAGGCAGGACATCTGGCCCTCCGCCGAGTTCTTCGCGAAGGGAGGATCGCTGCTGCGCGAGCATGAACTCGAGGCCGCGGGCGACGTGCGGGGCCTGCGCCTCTGCCACCTCCAGTGCGGCAGCGGCGAGGAGACGCTCTCGTGGGCCAACGCCGGCGCCCAGGTCACCGGGGTCGACATCAGCCCAAAGCAGATCGAATTGGCGACCCGCAAGGCGAGGGACGCCGGCATCGCCGCCGAGTTCCTGGCCGCCGACGTCAGCAGCCGACCGGGGCAACTGGTCCCCGAGTCCTTTGACATCGTCTACATCGGCGGCGGCGCGCTTGGATGGCTGCCGGACCTGGATAGCTGGGCGGAATCGATCCACCAGCTACTCAAGCCGTGCGGTCGTCTGATCCTCAATGAGGAGCACCCGCAACTGGGGAATCTTGAGGTCCGCGACGGCTCAATCGCGATCGTCGGCGACTACTTCGACCGCAAACCCCATCGCACCGCGGGCTGGCGCCACTTCGCCGGGGCCGAAGACGCACCCGAACCCAGATGGGAGTTCCACCGGACCCTCGGCGACATCGTCACCAGCGTCGCGCGCGCCGGCCTCCGCATCGAGAGCCTCCAGGAGTTCCCCAGCACCGCCAGCTGGCGCTTCGGCGACGACCTCCCCACCATCCGCCGCCTGCTCGGGTCATTTCTCCTCGTCGGCCGCAAGACCGACGCCTAGCGCCGTCGACGAGGCGCGGGCTGGACTACGCCGCCACCAGCGGCTCGATCGAACTCAGGTCGGTCGTCGCGCGCGCAACCTCCAGGTCGTACATCCGCTGCAGATTCAGCCAGAACTCCGGCGTCATCCCCAGCGCCTTGCCCAACCGCAGCGCCGTGTCCGCCGTAATCGACCGCCGCCCGTGAACGATCTCATTGATCCGCCGCGGCGGCACGCCCACCGTCCGCGCCAGGCGATATTGCGTGACCTCAAGCTCCTCGAGCATCTCCGCCAGATGCATCCCCGGATGGATAGGCCCCATGCTGGCCATGTCGTCCTGCTCCCTAGTGGTAGTCCGTGATCTCAATGTCCATGGCGCCCCGCCCGGTCCAACGAAAGCACACACGCCACTGGTCGTTGATCCGAATGCTGTACCAGCCTGCTCGGTCGCCGCGCAACGCCTCAAGGCGATGCGACGGCGGCACGCTCAGGTCCGACAGCCTTGTCGCCGCAACGACCCGCTGTAGCCGCATCCGTGCTCGTCGCTGGATGTCTACCGGCAGACGCCGCACAAACTCTCCGTTGAAGAGTTGCTCAGCGCGCTTGTCGGCAAACCGCCCTGCGCCCCAATGATAACGCGGAAGGATAATAGCGGCAACCCAGTCGTCCGAGGCGCGAAATCCCGGGCATTAGCCCCTTCCGTCCGCCCCGGGGTGAGGGCCGCGCACCCTCAAGAAGAAAACTAGCAGACGAATCGGCAGCTACCGCGCCATCTCACACCCGGTCCGCCAACCACACGTGAAACACCAGCGGCAACCCGGCCACGTCCGGCTTAACCGGCCGCTCCGGTCCAAAGAAGAGTTTGACCGCATCGGTGCGGTTGAGCCGCAGGGTCCGGTCGCCTGTGTTCACAACGATGGAATCACCCTCGGTTCGCGCCGATAGGTCCGTTCGTCGGTACGCGCGTAGCAGCCCTTGCGGATTTTCGATCCGGATCATGCGCACGTAGCTGGCTGACCGGAGGATCCCCAGCGCGTCCAGCGCTTCCGTCACGCTGTCCGGTCGCCAGGGGGCATCCAGGTTGGCATGCACCGTTGGCTTGACGTTCGCGTGGCGTTCCTCGATGGAGCGGGCGGAGGTCCGAATCGACGGGTCGTCCCAGGACGCCAATAGGCGCGTCAGCATTGGCAGCACCAGTACAGCCGGCCCGCCGTACTCCGTCACCGACGTTCCACGCACGCGCAGGTAGGCGTCGACTTCGCCATCCCGCAGCCTGACCCACACAGCCGCCCCAGGCTTTGGCGCCCACATCGAGCGCAGCAGGTCGGGTGACCGCACACCGCCCAGCGCTCGCGCGGCGTGGATGGCCGCCAGCGCCTCATAATCGCCGTCCTCCGCCTCCCGCATCTCGAGCCCGGAATCCGATGGCAGCAGGTGCCGGTTGCCCCGGCTGAACCGGTAACTGCGCTCCACCCCGGCGTATTCCCAGCCCAGCTTCCGGTACCAGCTAGGCACTCCCGAACCCAGGAGGCTTAGGTGGCAGCCCAGTTCGGCCATGCGCTCGATGCAGGCCTGCATCACCCGCGTCCCATAGCCGCGCCGCCGGTAGGCCGCATCGGTCGCAACCCCGGTGATCCCGCCAACCCGCAGCCGCGCATCGCCGAAACGGACCTCGTGCGGATAGATGGCCGCCGACGACACGATCCGCCCATCCACGCGGATCACCCGGATGTTCTCCAGGTTCTCAAGGCAGTAGATGCGCGGCCATTCCTCGCCGTAGGTGGGAGCGGCCGCCACCTCTTCGCGCATGACGCCGTTGACCTGGGCAAGCAGTTCATCGAACTCGTCCGCCCGCGGAGCGCGCGGCCCGTCCTCGGTCACGTCACCCCCGCGGGCCGCCGGCGCCCGACTTCCCGGATCAGAGGGCGTAGATGTCCTCGAACTTCGCCGTCAGCCGCCGCAACAACGGCTGCGCGTCCAGCGGCCCGCCGCAGGTCCGCCCGATCAACTGATCCGGCGTCAGCCGGCGACCCACCCGATACACGTTGGTTGTCATCCACTCAAGCAGCGAGGACGAATCGCCGCTCGCAATCTGTTCCGGTATTTCCGGCCGCTCCCGCAGCGCCGCCTCGTACAGCTGCGCGCCGATGATGTTCCCCAGCGTGTAGCACTGGAACGCCCCGCCAATGCTCCCGGCGTACCAGTGCACGTCCTGCAGCACGCCGTCGCGGTCGTCCGGGGCGTGCACGCCCAGGTCCGATTGGTAGCGCGCGTGCCAGGCCTCGGGCAGGTCGGCCACGGCCAGCTGGCCTTCCAGCAGTTGCAGTTCCAGGTCGAATCGAATCATCACGTGCAGGTTGTAGGTCACTTCGTCCGCGTCGGTCCGGATAAGCGACGGCTCCACCCGGTTCACGGCCGCGTAGAAGTCGCGCAGGTCCACGCCGCCCAATTGCTCGGGGAACTCGCCTTGCAGCGTCGGGTACCAGTGGGACCAGAACCCAAGGCTGCGCCCCACGATGTTCTCCCAGAGCCTCGACTGGCTCTCGTGCACCCCGGCCGACGTCCCGCTGCCCAGCGGCAGCCCATCGTCCTCGGCCCGCGTGCCCTGCTCGTACAGCGCGTGGCCGGCTTCGTGGATGGTGCTGAAGAGCTGTTCGGCCAGGAAGTTCTCGTTGGTACGCGTGGTGATGCGCGTGTCGCCGTGACCGAACCGCGTCATGAACGGATGCGCCGTCGGATCCAGCCGCCCGCGCTCGTAGTCGAACCCGATGGACCGGATCACCTTCTCCGCGAACCGCGACTGCTGCGCCTGCGGGAAGTGCTTCCGCACCGGCCCATCGTCCACCTGTTCGGCAGCCGCAATCCGGGCCACCAGCGGCGTCAGTCCCGCCCGAAGTTCGTCGAACACGGGCCGAATCCGAGCCACTGTCATGCCCTCGTCCGCATCGTCGATCAGCGGATCGGCAATGTGTTCATGGCCGGGGAAGAATTCGGCGTACTCGCGGCTCAAATCCAGCGTCGTTTCCAGCATTGGACGCACCGTCGCGAAGTCGTTCTTGGGCCGCGCCTCAACCCACGCGGCGTAGGTGCCCGAGGCATGCTTCGCCGCCCGTTCGCTGTACTCGGCCGGCACGCGCGTCACACGCTCGTAGTCATGACGCGCCACCCGGATCAGCGCGGCATCGTCATGTTCCGGCGGCAGCGACTCCGCGTGCGGCCCCAGCCGGTCCAGCAGCCGCCCGATCTCCGGGTCCGTCGCGCTCTCGTGCGCCAGCCGGCTCAGTACGGCCAGTTGCCGCGCCCGCCCCGCCGCGCCGCCCGTTGGCATGTAGGTGGACTGGTCCCAGTACAGAACCGACGCCGAAGACGAAATATCCCGCGTCTCGCGCAAACGGGCCTTCAGGTCGCTCAGATCGGATTGAACGCTCATTGGATCCGCACCTCCTGCTGGCGGTCGCTCAGGCCCTGAATCCCTGGACGACCGCCGGCCACGGGTCGTCCATCAACACCTCGCTTGGTCGGGGGCCAGTCACCGCTATCGACACCACGCCCTCGGCCAGCGCGTGCATCTCGTCACCCAGCGTCGGCTCACGGTCGAAGTAGTTACCGAACTCGAAGCGCAAGTTCACCCCGCGCTCGTCGGCTTCGCACTCCTCGATCCTGAATTCACTGAACATCGTATTCCGGCTCGGTGTGGTCAGCCGAACCGGCGTGTCCTTTCCGAAATCCTCGGGAACGTTCACGTTCACCAGCACGTTGGGCAGCGGATCGAACTCGGCGCGAATGGCCTGCAGCAGCCGCCGGGTCGCCGCGGCAATGTCCGCGTACTGACCGGCGGCCGCGAAGTACTCGGCCGAGACCGCCACGCCCAGCAGGCCGCGTTCCACCGCCACCTGGGCCGCGCCCGCGGTACCCGAGACCTTGTAGGGCTCTTCGCCCGGATTCCATCCCGGGTTGATGCCCGAAATCAGCGCATCCACCTTCCCGCCAAAGGCATGCGCGGCGCCGACGGCCGCCAGGGAGGCCGGCGGTGCTTCCAGCGTGAAGGCGGGGATGTCCGGATCGACGCCCGGCGGCGGCGCGGCCCGAAGCAACCGGGTCTCTCGTTTCAGCAGGACAGACATCCCCGCTCCGCTGAAGTTTCGCGTCGGCGCGTACACCGCCACCTGCCCAAGCTTCGATAGCTCGCGCGCCAGCGCCCAGATGCCCGGCACTTCGATCCCGTCGTCATTGGCTACGACCAGGTTCATTCAGACGCCTCTGGCCGGGACTAACCGCTCGCAACGCGTCGTGTCAGCCACACGCGCGGCAACGCCCATATCCGAGGTTCGAAGCACCGTTAATCGCGGACCCAGCTCCCGTCCAGCGCGTGCCCGCCGTCCACCGCCAGCACCACCCCGCTGATCGCCGACGCCGCCTCGGACGACAGAAAGAGAATCGCCTGCGCAACTTCGTCCGGCGTGACGAACCGCCCCGCCGGCATGGCGGCCAGCCGGTCGTCCACGTCGTCGAACTCCCGGTAGATCCGCGGAACGTCCACAAAACCTGGCGCCACGGCGTTCACCCGGATGCCGCAATGCGCCAGTTCCAGCGCCATCGTGCGAGTCAGCCCCACCAGGCCGACCTTGGTGGACCCGTAGCCCACGCGCCCCCTGGCGTGACGAATGACTTGATTGGTCACCACGTTGACGATCGCCCCGCCGGACTCTTCGCGCGCCAGCACGAAGCGGCGCGACAACTCGAACGGCGCCTCCAGGTTCACCTGCGCCATCCAGCGCCAGCGCTCGCTGTCCATCTCCGGAAACGGAAAGTTCCCCTGCGCCGCCGCGTTGTTCACCAGGATGTCCGGCGCGCCAAGCTTCGACACCACCTCGTCGAACAGGCGGCCCACGTCGTCCGGCTCGGCCAGGTCCGCCGCGGTTCCGTAGACCGAGCCCGAACCCAGTTCGTCCAGCGCCTCCACGGCCTCCGCCACGTCCCCTTCGGTCCGCGCGCAGATGGCCACGTTGGCCCCGGCCCGTGCGTAGGCCTCCGCAACCGCCAGGCCAATGCCCTGCGTGCCGCCGGTGACGAGCGCCGTGGAGTCGCCAAAGTCGTAGCTAACGGGCGACATTGTGGACGTCCTGTCGGTCACGTGGCTTTCCAGGCAATCCTAGCGGCGCGCCCACGCGGCCAAGCTACGGCAAGTAGCTCAGCCACTACCGGCGCTCGCGTTCCCCAGCCCCAGGTCGTTCGGCGCGCGCGACTCCACTACGGGCAGCACGGCCTCCAGCAACTCGTCCACCGTCATGGCCCCCAGGTCCTCCTCGGTTCGCAGCCTTACCGAGACCTTCCCGGCCTTGATGTCGCGGTCCCCCGCGATCAGCATGTACGGCGTCTTCTGCAACTGCGCGTCCCGGATCTTCCGGTTCATCCGCTCGGCGCGGGAGTCCACCTGCACGCGCAGGCCGGCCTCTCGCAGCCGTTCGGCCACGGCTTCGCAATAGTCGGCGTGCCGGTCCGCGATTGGGATCACGGCCACCTGCACCGGCGACAGCCAGACCGGAAATGCCCCCGCGAAGTGCTCGATCAGCACCGCCACGAAGCGCTCCATCGCCCCGAATATGGCCCGATGCACCATCACCGGCCGCTGGCGCGTGCCGTCGGCGTCCTCGTAGGAAATGTCGAAGCGTTCCGGCAGGTTGAAGTCCACCTGCACCGTCGTCAGCTGCCAGCGGCGACCGATGGCATCCGCCACCTGGATATCGATCTTCGGCCCATAGAAGGCCGCTTCGCCCTCCACGCGCGTGTACGCCAGCTCGTGCCGCTCCAGCGCCTCGACCAGCCCTTGCTCCGCCAGCTCCCACAGGTCGTCGCCGCCCGCGTACTTGGCGGAGCCCGAGGCGTCGCGCACGCTCAGTTCCACGGTGTATTCGCTGAAGCCGAACGTCTCGTAAATGAACTTGGCCAGGTCCAGCGCGCCGGCCACCTCATCGGTGAACTGGTCGCGCCGGCAAAAGATGTGCGCGTCGTCCTGCGTCAGCCCGCGTACCCGCAGCGCCCCGTGCAGCGTGCCCGAGCGCTCGAACCGGTAGACCGTACCCAGCTCCCCGTACCGTTCCGGCAGATCGCGGTAGCTGCGCGTCTGCGAGTCGAAGATCTTGACGTGGAACGGGCAGTTCATCGGCTTGTTGATGAACGTCTGGTGCTCCAGCTGCATTTCCGGGAACAGCCCCTCCGAAAACCACTGCGTGTGTCCGCTCGTCTCCCACAGCTGGCGCCGCCCGATGTGCGGCGAATAGACCATGTCGTACCCGCGCCGCCGGTGTTCCTCGCGCCAGAACGTCTCCAGCAGTTCCCGCAACAGCGAGCCCTTGGCGTGCCACAGCACCAGCCCGGCGCCAATCTCCGGATTGATTGAAAACAGGTCCAGGTCCCGCGCCAGCGTCCGGTGGTCGCGGCGCTTCGCTTCTTCCAGTCGCTTCAGATGCGCGGCAAGTTCCGCCTTCGTCTCGAAGGCCGTGCCGTAGACCCGCTGCAACTGCGCCCGGTTCTCGTCCCCGCGCCAGTAGGCCCCGGCGATCGCCACCAGCTTGAAGGCCCCGATCTCGCCCGTGCTGTCCACGTGCGGGCCCCGGCAGAGATCCACGAACGGACCCGATGTGTAGTAGCTGATCGTCTCGTCGTCCGGCAGGTCGTTGATTAGCTCGACCTTGTACGGCTGGTTGGTTTCCTCGAAGTACGCCAGCGCCGCGTCGCGGTCGTGTTCGGAGTACTCGAACGGATAGTTCGCCTTCTTGTGCTTCAGCATCAGCTTCTGCAGCGCCTTCAGGTCGTCCGGCGTGAGGGCGCGCGGCAGCTCGAAGTCGTAGTAGAAGCCGTCGTCGGTCGGCGGTCCGATCCCCATCTGGGCATCCGGGAACAGGTCCAGCATCGCCGTGGCCAGCACGTGCGCGGCCGAGTGCCGCACCCGGTAAAGGCGGTCGTGCGTCTGATCAACGTTCATGGCAAGCGCTCCACGCAAGAAA